>NZ_CP072203.1:2111857-2413551 GCF_017654315.1 Gordonia polyisoprenivorans | reverse complement strand
GGACCCGGTCCTGCGAACAGGATGCCGGTCTCCTCGAAGGTCTCGCGCACGGCCGCGACGACCAGCGCACGGGCCTGGTCGGGGTCGCAGTCCCATCGATGCGCCCATTCCGCGGGCGCCGGCCCGACCCACGGCACCGGTTCGCCGTCGGTGGGCTGGACGGAGCCGCCGGGGAAGACGTGCATCCCGCTGGCGAAGGCCATCGATCGCTGCCGACGCATGAGCAGCGCCTCGAAGCCGGTATCGCCCTCACGGAGCACCATGAGGGTCGCCGCGTCGCGGGGTGCGGCAACGGTGCCGTCCCAGGACTCCAGGTATGCCATCAGACGGTCAGGCAACGGTCGCATTGCTCTCCTCCACCAGGGTCGCCAGGTACGCCCACTCCTTCGCGGGCGTGCAGCCCGACTCGACGAGGACGTTCAGGACCACTTGATCCGCGCCCGCTGCGAGATTCTCCTCGACCCGAGCACGAACGTCATCGACATCGCCGTAGGCCACGAGGGCATCGATGAGCCGCTCGCTCGGGCGCCGTCGAGGTCAGCCTCCTCGAATCCCGAGGGGAGCAGATTGGCCCGATAAGCGGGCAGTCGCACCGGGAGGAACTGACTGGCGAGAGCCCGGGCGTCGTCCGTGGACCGCCCGAGCATGACCTTCACCTCCGGGATGAGCCACTTGTCAGGCCCGAGGACCTCTCGCGCCCGCGCGGTGTGCGAGACGGGCGAGCTGTCGGTGTGCGCACCGTCTGTCAGCTCCCGGGCCAGCTCGAGCATTCGCGGTCCGAGCGCGGCGATGACACGGGGCAGCGGCGGGGCCTCGTGGTCCCGATACGGGCTCGCGTCCATGTTCTCGACGTAGCCACGAAGCCGGTGCAGCGGCGACAGCTCCGGCGCGTCCGCGCCGCCGCGGCGCTTCGCGACGATCGGGTGGCTGACACCGACGCCGAGGAGGAAGCGCTCCGGATGCGCCTCGCCGAGCAGCTGCTGCGCGGCCCGCAGTGCGAGCGGATCGCGGGCCCACACTTTCGCGATGCCCGTCGCAACAACCAGGTCGGAGGTGGCGGAGAGGCACAGCGCTGCGAGCGACACGACCTCACGGCCGAAGAATTCCGGGAGCCACAGTGTGCCCCAGCCGTCACGCTCGGCACCTACCGCCTCGCGGGGCGCGGCCCACGGCACGTCGTCGAACGACGCGCTCCAGAGCGCCACCCTGTCCAGCTTCATCCGCATTCCTCCGCGCCCGGCGAACCTAGCCATCACTTCGCTAGATGATATACCTGTTTACTGAAGTCGGGCCAGAAACATTGCGCCCGCAGGACATCGAGGAGAGTGCCGTGTTGAGTCCCGAGGAGGCCCAGGCCCAGGCGCTGTGGTTTCAGGAGCACTGGAGCAAACACGTCCCGTTCAACGTCGAGATGGGCCTCGATATCGTGAAGTGGGAACCTGGCGTGGTCCGGGCGCGCCTGCCGTACGCCGACAAGCTGTCGGCCCACGACGGGATCTTTCACGGCGGTGTGCTCTGCAGCGCGATCGACACGATCGGCTCGGGTGCCGTCGTCGCCGGGCACGACTTCAACCTCGGCAACCGGTTCACCACGGTGGCGCTGAACGTGCAGTTCATGGCCGTGGCCAAGGGGCCTGAGGTGATCGTCGAGGGCACGTGTATCCGTCGCGGACGCCGGCTCAACTTCGCCCGCGGCCAGGTGCTCAGCCTGGAGGGCGAGATCCTCGCCGAAGGGACGCTGACCGTCAACGCATCGGGCCAACGACCCCGAGTGGGGACCATCGAGGGAACGGCTCACTAACCGGTCGGGCGCCGCGCACCCTTGCCGGTGATGACTACCACTCGGCCCTCGCACAGCCCGATCACGACGAGCTCCTCAGACCACGTCGGGTGAATTATTTATTGCACTAACTTGAATGATTGTCCCTTTTCTATCAGCATGGCCCGTCGTCACAGCGGCGGCACAGGAGAGACGGAGTAGCGATGCGTTCGTACGACTTGAAGATGGATGTCACCGGGACGACGGGTCTGCCGGGTCAGCTGAGTACCGCGGTCACGGTCTACCTGCCGGACCGGATCGACAGCCCACTGGCTGTCCTCTTCGGCTTCCCGGGGGGCGGCTACGGGCGCCGCTACTACGACATCCAGAGCCTGCCCGGCTACAGCCAGGCAGAGCACCACACGAAGCAGGGCTTCGCCTTCGTGGCTTGCGACCACCTAGGGGTCGGCGACAGCGACCAGCCGGACACTTTCGCCCTGACATACGAGAACCTGGCGGCCGCGAACAACGCCGCGGCTCGCAGCGTCGTCGCCGGGCTTCGCGAGGGCACACTTGTGGACGGTATGGGGCCGACCGAGGTCTCGACAGTGGTCGGAATGGGCCAATCGATGGGCGGCTGCCTGCTCACCGTCCAGCAGGCCAACCACGGCACCTTCGACGGCGTCGCCTTCCTCGGATGGAGCGGGACCTTCACCAACTTCCCCGCGCCGGACGGAGGCAGGATCATCTACCCAATGCCGCAGCGGGGTACCGATCTGCGGCCGATCGCTCATCAAGTCCTCGGCGGGGTCGGCCCGGATGATTCTGAAGCCCGATTCTGCTTCCACTGGCCAGACCAGGAGCCGGAGCTGGTGGAGGCGGACCTCGCCACGTTCAAGCCCTATACGGGTGTGGTCCGCGGCGACGAGACAACGCCGTGGGGCAGCGGGACAGTCCCTGCGTGCGCCATCACGATGATGACCGACGGAGCGGTGGCGAAAGAGGCCGCTGCCATAGACGTCCCGGTGATGGTCGCCTGCGGAGAACGGGACGTTGTGCCCGATCCGTGGGCCGAGTCGAGCGCATTCCGTGGATCGTCACAGGTCTCGCTGCGCGTTGTGCCGCGCATGGCCCACATGCACAATTTCGCGCGAACTCGCAAGGAGCTGTGGGACGCCCTCGCGAACTTCGCGCAGGGCGTCCGCCCGAGGCAGTCGGCAACTGCCGACACCGCCGTCTGACCCGCCGGCCGCGGGCCAGACCGGCGTCCTCAGCCCGCTTGCTCCGCCGCCACCTGCTCGGCGAGCGCGTCGGCGTACTTCGCCCGGGCGGCCTCCACCCGGCGCGGCAGCCACTGTGACGGAAGCCCGTCCGCGGCCGGGCTGTGGTCGCGCAGGATCAGCCGCGCCGCGGAGCTCAGGTGGGACTCGGTCGGGCCATCCCAGATGGCGTACCCGGGTGCGAGGGACCACATCTCCCCGAACGGCATCTCGTTCGACAGACCGAGCGCGCCGTGCAGATGCATCGCCCGCTCGGTGACGTCGTGGGCGACCTTTGCAGAGAGCACCTTCGCGACCGCGATGTCGCGCCGCACCTCTTGCGAGTAGCCCTTCCCCTGGTCGATGCGCCAGGCGGTGCGCAGCACGAAAAGCCGGAACTGCTCGATCTGCGCGTAGCTCTCGGTGATCGCCTGCTGCACCAGCTGCTGCTCGGCGAGCGGACGCCCGCGCAGCGTGCGGCTCAAAACGCGCTCGCAGGCCATGTCGAGGGCGTACTGAGCCTGGCCGATCGCACGCATGGCGTGGTGGATGCGGCCGCCCGAGAGTCGGGTCTGCGCGATCTCGAAGCCCTGGCCCGGCTCGCCGAGGAGGCTGTCCGCAGGTACTCGCACGTTGTTGTAGGTCAGCAGCGCATGATCCATCGCCTCCGGCGCCTCGTTCATGTACTGCGTGCGACGAGTCATCTCGATGCCAGGCGTGTCACGCGGCACCAGGAACATCGACATCCGCCGGTACGGGTCGGAATCCGGATCGGTCACCGCAATGACGATGAGAAAGGCGGCCTCCTCCGAGTTGGAGGTGAAGAACTTCTCGCCACTGATCAGCCAGTCGGTGCCGTCCCGGACGGCAGCACAGCGGAACCCGAGCGGATCGGCACCACCTTGCGGCTCGGTCATCGAGAACGCCGAGAACAACTCGCCGTCGAGCAGCGGCTGCAGATACTTCGCGCGCTGCTCGACGGTGCCGTAATGCGCGATGATCTCGGCATTGCCGGTGTCCGGGCCCTGCACGCCGAAGATCGTCGGGCCCCACGAGTACGGCGAGATGATCTCGTTCATCAGGCTCAGCTTGACCTGCCCGAAGCCACGGCCGCCGAGCTCAGGACCGAGGTGGCAGGCCCAGAGCCCTCGCGCCCGGACCTCGTCCTTGAGCGGGTCGATGACCTTCTTCAGCCACTCGGCCGGGGCCTTGTGGTGGTGGTGCGGCCAGACGAGATCCAACGGCGCGATCTCCTCGCGCGCAAACCCCCGCATCCACTCCAGCTGCGTCTCGAATTCGGGTTCCGTACTGAAATCCCACATTGGCCAACCGCCTTCTTCCCTCGTCGTGTGGTGTCGTGTCTCGGAGTCCGTCAGGACATTTGCCGATATGCGCCGCCGTCGACCCGGATCAGCGTTCCGGTGACATAGGCGCTGCGCTCGGAGGCGAGCCATAGGGCAGGGCCGACGAAGTCGTCGGGGACACCGAACCGGCCCATCGGCGCCAGTTTGATCGCCGCCTCCCGCATCTCCGACGGCCAGACCGCGGCGATGTCGGTGTCGACCGCACCCGGCAGTATCGCGTTGACCCGCACCTTCGGCGCAAGCTCGCCGGACAAGGCGACCGTGAGGGCGTTGAGCCCGGCCTTGGCCATCCCGTACACGATCTCGTGGGCTGCCGGCCGGAGCGAGCCGATCGTGCTGATGTTGATGATCGCCCCGCCGCCCTGTTCGGCAATGTGCGCCCCGAGCCGGACCGAGAGCCGGAAGGGACCCTTGAGATTCACCCCGAGCACCTTGTCGTAGTAGTCCTCACTGATCGTCGTGATGCCCTCGTGGAATGGCGACATGCCGGCGTTGTTCACCAGGACGTCGCAGCGGCCGAAGCGCTCCAACACCTGATCGGCCAGACGCTCGGAGTCCTCCCACTTCGCCGCGTGATAGGCGACCGGAAGGCAGCGCACGCCATATGTCTGCTCCAGCTCCGTGGCCAGCGCAGCACACCGGTCGAGCTTGCGACTCGCGATGACGACGTCGGCGCCCGCGGCGGCGAAGCCGGTGGCGATCGCCCGCCCGATGCCCCGACTGCCACCGGTCACGACCGCGACCTTTCCGGCGAACTCGGCCGGCACGGGGACACCGTGGGCCAGGCCCCGGGTCATGCGCGCTCACCGCGCGCGAAGGCCGCAGCGGCCCGGGTAAGACGAGGCACCAGCTCGCCCATCATGTTGTCCGCCTCGGGTACGCCGGCCTCGAGCTTCCGGGCGTAGGTGCCCTCGAGGATCACCGCGAGCTTGAAGAGCGCCAGGCACTCGTAGTACGGCAGAGCGGACAGGTCGCGGCCGGATCGCTCCGCGTACCGCTGCGCCATCTCGGCACGCGTCGGGTAGTGATCGGTGCCGCCCGCCTGGAGCTGGAGGACGGGCTCCTCCCCCGGGTTCGTCCACCGCGCGAGCAGGTGGCCGATGTCGAGCAGCGGGTCGCCGATGGTGCCGGTGTCCCAGTCGATCACCGCCGCGAGCCGGGCCGGGCGGTCGGGTGCGACCATGACGTTGAACGGACTGTAGTCCCCGTGCATGATCGCCGGTGCGCTCATCTGCGGACGGTTTCGCTCGAGCCAGTCGGTGACGAAGTCGAGCTCAGGCAGATCGCGTACACGGTAGCGCTCAAGCTGCGCCAGCCAGCGCGGCACCTGCCGTTCGAGGAAGCCGTCCGGCTTGCCGAGATCCTGCAGGCCGGCCTTCTCCCAGTCGACCTCCGCGAGGTCGACGAGTGCGTCGACGTACGCCATCGCCAGGTCGCGCCGCAGCCCCGGGTCTGACGCGAACGGCTCGGGCAGCACGAATCCCGGCGTGAACCCCAGGATCTTGTCCATGATCAGGAACGGTGCGCCGATGATGGCGGGGTCCTCACCGAGCGCACGGGCGACCGGATGTGGGACCGCCGAGCCCTCCAGCGCCTGAAGGAGCCGGTACTCCCGGGTCATGTTCGAGGCGCTCTTGTCGTTGAGCACCGCCGGTGGACGGCGGAGCACCCAGACCGACTCCCCCCGGCGCAATTCGAACAGGGCGTTCCCGATCCCGAGATCGGTCCCCAGCGGCGCGGCGGTCAGGGGCACCGAGGGATCGCCCAACCGGTCGCCCAGCCAGTCCTGCAGGGCATTCAGGTCGAGCGTCGGACGGTTTCGATCGGTGGTCAGCGGCTCAGTCACGGTAGGTCCTCCAAAGTTGTCAGTCCATGACACTATTGTCTTACACCGACCAATGCAACACTTACTGTCGGATATGATCGCGACACCACGACGAGAGGAAGCCGTGCCCTCGAGCGAAATGACCCCCGAGCCGTTGCGCGCCCGTCGCCGCCGGCTCCTCCGGGACGAGCTGGAGCGGATCGCCATCCGGCTGTTCCTCGAACGCGGCTTCGATGCCGTGTCGGTCGACGACATCGCCGCGGAGGCAGGAATGTCCGGGCGCACGTTCTTCCGGTACTACGCCACCAAGGACGAGATCCTGCGGCGCTACCAGTCAGGACTGACCGACGCCCTGCTCGATGCCTTCACCGTCCAGCCCGCCGACGTCGGCGCGCTCGCGGCGCTTCGCGCCGCGTACGCGACCACCTCCGCCGTATCGGAGGACGAGCGCGAGCGGGTACGCGCTCTG
Organism: Gordonia polyisoprenivorans; assembly: GCF_017654315.1. Lineage (NCBI taxonomy): Bacteria > Bacillati > Actinomycetota > Actinomycetes > Mycobacteriales > Gordoniaceae > Gordonia > Gordonia polyisoprenivorans. The sequence goes on along the minus strand of NZ_CP072203.1, from coordinate 2,406,875 downwards.
GGACGACTGCTCGCCACCGCACCGGCGGTACACGCCCGCTCGGTCGGCGAGACCCTGCTCGACGACCGCCTTCTCCACGAATACGCTCGGCGCTCTGGCACGCGCGCGGGGGACCTGCGCAGCGCGGTCGTCATCGCCGCGGTATCTGCCGCTGCTCAGGTCGGATGGAACCGGTGGGTCACCGGCGACGATCGCCGCGACCCTGCCGCGTCCGTCACGGCGGCGATCGACGCGCTGGGCCTCGACGAGCGCAGCGGCCCCTGAACGCGCAGTCTCGATCCGCCATACATTGAAGTAACCCAATTCGCTAGATACGCGGCATCACGTCTGGGGAGGGTGTTGATGGGCCTGTCGGACGGCAGGGTCTCACTGATCGCAGGGGGCGCTTCGGGCCCGGGGCGCCGCTGGCCGGGCACTCACTGGTGAGCTCGGTCCGTCGGCGACGCACATCCACCTCGACATCTCCAGCCACGTCGATCGGGACGCATTGATCATCCATGCGCGCAGCACGTTCGGCGACTTGACCGTCGGATCCAGAGTGCCGCCATCGTCCATCACAAACTCATCGAGGACAGTCGCCACGAAGTGTTCGAGCGGGGGCTGGCGGTGAACCTGCTCGGCCCCTACCCCGGGGTGCGCGCAGTCCTGCCGGGGATGCAGCGGTCCGGCGGCGGCGCGATCGTCAACCGCGGATCCGGGTGAACTCGATCCACCCCGGCGCCATCGACTCCCCGATGCTGCGCGTCGGCGATCAGGAGATACCCGCGCCACAAATCCCGGTGCCGCGGTTCGTCCGTCCGACGAGGTGGACCGGACTGCACTTTTCCTCGCCTCCGACCATGTGAGGCCCACAACACGGCGCCGACGTTCCCGTCGACGGCGGCGCGTCGAGTAGCGATAACCCGCGATAACCCTCGCTGTGGCGTCAGCTGCCCAGCTGCTGCCGTAGAGCGGCGGTGTCCTCGCGAAGGCGTAGCACCATGTCCGTGTCGTCGAGGCGCTTGATGGCGAACTCACGGATATGACCTCCCGCGGTGTGCAGGACACGGCCGGTGATGTCCGCGGCGGAATCGGTGCAGAGTCCGACGATCACCTCGGAGACCCGCTCCGGCGAGAGGTCGAGTCCTTCCGGAACTCCCTGCGCGTCGAGGAAGGGCGCGGACATCCGTGTCCGCGCACCCGGGGAAAGCGCGTTCACCGTGATGCCGTGGCCGCGACCGGCGAGGGCTCCCGACATCGTGGCGCCCCAGATCGCGGATTTGGCCGTTGCATAGGCGATCCCGGTGGCCAGGTCGGCGTGCAGCGCAGCCTCGGAAAGGGTGCTAACGATGCGCCCCCAGCCCTGATCCTTCATGTGGGGGAAGGCAGCGCGCATCGTTGCGACGGTGCCGACGGTATGCGTGCGCAGCTCGCGGTCCAGCGCTACTTCGGTGATCTGGTCGAGGGGGACGGTGCCGAGGATGCCGGCGTTGTTGATCAGGATGTCGAGGCGACCGAACTCGTCGATCGCCTTCTGCACGGCGGCGGCACCGCCGGCGAAACTCCCCACGTCTGAGGTGTCCGCGACGGCCCGGGCACCGAGGTCGCGCAGCGATGCCGCGACCTGTTCGGCCTTGGTCGGGTCGGGGTTCGCACCGGCCATGTCCACGCCGGTGTCGTTGACCACGACCGAGGCGCCCAGGCGGGCGAAGAGTGTGGCGTGCGCACTGCCGAGATCACCGGCGGCGCCGGTGACCAGAACCACCCGGCCCTTGAAAGCTGAGAGGGCTGTGTCCATGAGTCCTCCGTGGGTCGGTCGGGGCGAGAATGGACTCCGGCCGCAGTCGCGGGTGGCGACAGCGGCCGGATCGGATCAACGAGACAGGATCGTCACGGCAGACGCGCCCGGCGCACCGTACAGGTGGGCATAGCCGACCTGGGGGTCATTCTGCACTTGCCGCGCGCCCGCCAGCCCGCGGAGTTGGAGCACCAGCTCACGGATCTGACGCAGGCCAGATGCGCCGATCGGCTCGCCGTTGGCGATGAGGCCGCCGTCGGTATTCACCGGCAGCCGCCCGCCGATCTCCGTGAGACCATCGGCGATCCACTGCTCCTGTTCACCATCGGTGCAGAAGCCGTTCTCTGCCAGGTGGAGGATCTCGGAACCGGCGTCGGTGTCCTGGAGCTGCGCGACGTCGACGTCTGAGGGCCCGATGCCCGCGGCCTCGTAGGCGGCCTGCGAGGCGGCCACGGTGGGGGACGGCGTGATCTCCAGCGGCAGCGAAGGCGACTGGATCTCGAACCCGCCCTCGATCCGGGTACGGAGTTCAGAAGCCCGCAGGTAGATCGGCGTCTCCGTGTAACGGTGCGCGATATCGGCGGCGCACAACACCACGGCTGCCGCACCCTCGTCGGGGTTGCAGTACATGTACTGCGTGAGCGGGTAGTTGACCACCGGGGCGTCGAGGATCTCCTGGACCGGGATCGGCTTCTGCCGCCATGCCTCGGGAGTGATCGAGCCGTTGTGCAGGTTCTTCGCTGCGACCTTCGCCAGGGTCTCCTGCGAGATGCCGTGCCGGTGCATGTAGCGGTTGATCTTCATGCCGAAGAAGTGGGTGGTGAGGAACAGGCCGGTCTGGCCATACCACGACGGCAGCCCGACCGACGCGGTGTCGCCCCCGAACGCCCCGCGCGGGTGTTTGTCCATGCCGATTGCGACCGCGATGTCAGCCTCGCCAAGACGGATCGACTGCGCGGCGACCTGCAGCGTGGTGCCACCCGTGGCACAGCCGTTGAAGACGGCACGGACCGGGATGCCGGTCAGGCCTAGCCAGCCCACGATGGCGTCCGGGTTGGACACCTCGTGGCTGCCCACCGCGGCTACCTGGACGTCGGACCAGGAGATGCCGGCGTCGGCGAGCGCCTGCTGGGTCGCCTCCGCGCCCATCTGGAGGCAGAGCTTGTCGCCGTGCCGACCGAACGGGTGAAGACCGACCCCGATGATCGCGACCTCGGGTGTACTCATCGGGCAACCTCCTCAGAGTTGGCGGCCGGAGCGAACGCGTAGGTCAGGACCTCCGTGCCGTCGGGGCGCGTGGTGTAGGGAATCAGCTTGAGCTCCATCGGCAGCCCGAGCTCGAGCTGGTCGACGGTGCAGTCGGTGAGCCGGCCCTCGACGATCAACTCACCCTCGAGCTCGACGTAGCCGACCAGATAAGGCTGGAACGTTTCGAGCGTGTCGTTGCCGTCGTACGGCGTCGGCGGGCGAAAGTTCTGCGAGGTGAAGCTCCACAAGGTGCCCAGTCGCTTGAGCAGGTGAGGCGTGCCATCCGGCTTCGGGGGGAAGGAGAGCTCGCCATTCCTCTCGGATGCGATCAGGGCGGGATACTCGTCCGGTCCGGACGGCATGGTGAACAGCCCTTCGGTCACCGGTGTCTGCGTCATATCTCCTCCGCTGCTGTTGGTGATCGTGGTCAGGCGCCGACCGCACAGGTGGCGGAGCCCGCGAGGACGACGGCGCCGCCCTGGTTGATGGTGGTGAGTTCGAGGGTCGTCTGACCGTCCACGAGATCGGTGACGGCGATAGTGGCGCCGAGGGTGTTGCCCGGCCAGACCTGGGCGGTGAAGCGGACGCCGATCCGGGTCAGCTGGTCCTCGCCGAACCAGTCGGTGACCGCGCGCAGCGCGCCTCATGGTCAACGTGCCGTGGGAGAACACTCCGGGAAAACCAGGGACGTCGCGAGCGAAGGGCTCGTCGGTGTGCAGCGGGTTGTAGTCGTCCGAGCCACCCGCATACCGCACGATGCGCGTCCGGGTGGAATTTTCCACCAGAACGACCGTGCGCGAGGCGCCGACATCGAGGCCGGCGAACGCCGTCACTGGTTTCCTCCCATCGCCACCGTCCCGACGCCGACGGACGTCGAGGAGACGACCGGCGCACCGCTCTCCTCCACGTACTCGGTGATCAGCTCGGAGAAGTGCAGGGTGCCGGCGCGTCCGACCTTCTCCCCCGTGCGGCCATCGCGCGACGTCGCGGGAAGCACCATCCCGACCCGCACGGGCTGACGGAACTCGTAGTGCTGCTCGGCATAGAGGCCGTTACCGCAGGACGCCTTGAATCCGTGGCCGGCTCCGGAGCCGAAACACTCCTCGTCCGGCGTGGGTCGCAGGAGGTACGTGGGATCGAACTGGGCTGAGGCCTGGACGAAGGTAGCGGGCACCGAGAGGGCCGACGACGTATCCGCGTCCCGCTCGGCGTCGTCGTGACCGAGGGCGCGTCGCAACATCGAGACATGCCCAGCCTCGACCGGAAATCGCTCGACCGCCATCCTTACCTCCTTTGGTGCGACACCCCAATTTATATCAAAGATATACCTATTGCTAGCCTTTCGGCCTAGCTCTGGCACAAACACCGTCGTCACCCCGACAGCGGTGCGCCCGGCGGGCAGCAGCTCTATGCGATCACCGAGGAAGCAGCGGCCGCGCCGCACCGGCGTGACCGGCGCCCGCAGCGACCCGACCTCGGCCGGAACCGGGCGCAGGAACTCTACGCCGAAGGAGAGCATCCGACCGCCGTTGCCCATGGCGCGAGACGGCGATCGCCGCGGCGGCCAGGAGAACTCCGTGCACGATGCCCCGACTGTTGCCAGCCTCGAGCCGAATCGGGATGTCCGCTCCACCCTCCGGTCAACACGAGGCCGTCGAAGAGAGTGCCCAGATCAAGCAGCCCCGGCCCTACGTTCGCCAGGCCACACTCCTCAATGCCAGCGACGGGCTGATCGCCATCGTGCCGGCAGTTCGCGCGACGAGACGCCCTTCCCAGAAAGAAGCTGCCGCGTTCGGCGACCGCGACGTCACCGCTGATTACGTGTACATGTGGGTCGACGGCATCCACCTCAAAGTCCGTCTCTAGCAGGAAAAACTGTGCCTGCTGGTGATGATCGGGGTGCGCGCCGACGGCTGTAAGGAGTTGATTGCACTCGCTGACGGGTACCTCGAATCCAGCGAGTCGTGGGCTGATCTGCTGCGCTCGTGTAAACGCCGTGGGATGGCTGCACCCACGGTGGCGGTCGGGGACGGCGCTCTCGGGTTCTGGACGGCGGTCCGGGAGGTGTTCGGCGAGGCACGCGAGCAGCGGTGCTGGTTTCACAAGCAGGCCAATGTGCTTGCTGCTCTGCCGAAATCGGCGCATCCGAACGCGATCAAGGCGATGCAGGAGATCTACAACGCCGAAGATGAAGCCCACTCCCGCGCCGCAGCGCAGCAGTTCGAGAAGATGTACGGAGCGAAGTACCCGAAAGCGGCTGCCAAGATCATCGATGACCTCGACGTGTTGCTCGAGTTCGACCGCTATCCGGCCGAGCACTGGGTGCACCTGCGGACCACCAACCCGATCGAGTCCACCTTCGGGACTGTTCGGTTGCGCACGAAAGTCACCAAAGGTCCCGGGTCACGCGCCGCTGGTCTGGCGATGGCTTACAAGCTGATCGAAGCCGCACAATCGAAGTGGCTGGCGGTCAATGCCCCGCACCTGGTGCAGCGCGTCCGTGATGGCGCCACCTTCGACAAGGGGAAACTCGTCGACCCCGACACCACCTCAGCCGACCACCATGGGGAGGCCGCCTGAAACCTGCTCATCCACAGGTCTTGACAATATCTCGATCCCGAAGTCCTTCGCGATCTGTTTCAACGGAGCCTCGCCCTTACGTGCGACTGCCACGACGTCGTCGCGGAACTCCTTGGGATAGAGCTTCGGCATGGCCGACATCCTTCCAGCGAGGTCCTTCCAGCGAGGAACGAATCCCCACAGGTCAGGTGTCAAGTAAAGCCTGGGGAGTCCCCGTCACCGCTGCCAATCACGCTGTCAGCCGACAGAAAACAGGTGCTGCGTTTCCTGATTGGGAGCGGCTCACAGGGACGTCGCTGATGAAATGGCACACTTGTTCTGTGCCAGATTCTCCTTTGTCAGAAGCCGCCCTTGAGTTCCTCCGTAAGCCCAACCCGGCGGTGATGGCCACCGTCACCTCGTCGGGACTGCCAGTGTCTGTCGCTACCTGGTATTTCGTTGAAGACGACCAGTCGCTCATGCTGTGCATGAATGCCGACCGGGCCCGTCTGAAACACCTCAAGAACAACGGGCACGTGGCACTGACCGTCCTCGCCGCTGACGATTTCGGCACCCATATCTCGCTGCAGGCCCACGTTGAATCGATCGAACCCGACACCGGCCTCGCCGACATCGACCGGCTCTCGCGCCACTTCCTCGGAAAGGACTACCCCGCCAGAGACAGACCTCTCGTCACCGTCCACGCAACCATCGACAAGTGGTTCGGGTGGTCAGAGGGTCAAGCTGCGAAGTTCTAACATATCCACAGTGGGACACATCCGGATTAGCGAGCGCGACAGGACCGCCGTCCAGCAGTGCGCCCGGCTCTTGCGTCGCGACGGCAAACAAGGTCGGCGCGCCCAGTGGTCACTGGCGCGCCCTGCCCACCACTCCCTGAGTTCGCATTACCCGTTGCAAGACACAGCGTTCCCCGAAACATACGACACCCACCGAACGGGACCGGACATGATTTCGACGAGCAACGTCGCCAAGCGGTGACTCGGAAGGAGCCATCGACTCCCTCGACCGCAATCCGCCGCAACATCGCCGACACAGTCGGCTGCAGCCACCATCGTTCCGGGCCGTGTTGTCTCAGATCACCTGTCACGCAGATCAATCGGCACGTGGTCATCGTCGCTGGTCGACGACTCCCAGAAGCCTGTCACTGCTACCAGGTAGGTTGTCACCGACAGGGACGTTGAGCGCCAATGGACCATTCCTATCGAGACGCGGACGCTCCGAAAGCTCCTGACCGTAGCGCAGGACACACTCTCTGCGATCGCGTCGGCTCGTGGTCGGCGCCCTGAGGGCGTCCGCATCGAACCCCTCGCTTGCGTCAACGGCGAAGAAGGGGGCTTGGGATTACCCGGGTCCGTCGCTGGTCGCGAGGAGCATGGTGATCGTGTCGCTGATCGGTGTGGCGATGCCGTGTCTGCGTCCGATGCGGGAGATGACGCCGTTGCGGATGTCCCATTCCAATGGCCGGCCGGCTTCTCGGTCGGTGAGGATCGAGTTGCCCATATCAGCGGGGAACACTTGGAAGCGAGCCAGGACCGTGTCGGGGGTGTCCTTGTCGAGGGCCACACCTTGCCCGCGTGAGACCGCCAGGCATTCGCGCAGGTACGCGCAAGTGAGCTCGTGCACGAGAAGTCCCCGCTTCCGGACCTAGACCGCCGCCAGCGAGCTGTGGCGAATGACTGAGTCGAATAGTGGCGCCCCCCAGCGCGGCGGTGACGTCTTCACTGGCACCACGTCGGATTGACTGCACGTTGGACTCGACTCCTAATAGCACCGAACAGGTGCACCGAACTCGACCCTTGATAGATAACTCATTAAACTAATAGAATCGTCAAGTCGATCATTCGCGTGCCACCGAGGGAGCACTGTATGCAGATCCAGGGGAAGTCCGTCGTGGTCACCGGCGGCGGGAACGGCATCGGACGCGCGCTCGCCCTGCGGTTCGCGGAACGAGGCGCCCGTGGAGTGGTCGTCGCGGACCTCGACGGCGACTGGGCCGCACAGACCGCGGCTCACATCGAGGCCGCCGGCGTACCCGCGCTCGGCTTCTCCGGCGACGTCGGCAACCCCGAGCAGATCGACGCCCTGGTCGACGCCGCCGAGACTGCGCACGGACCGGTCGACATCTTCTGCTCCAACGCCGGCTACACCGACCCCGTCGGCGAGCTCGTACAGACGATCGACGCGTGGCGCCGCATTGTCGACGTGAATCTGATGGCCCACGTCTGGGCCGCTCGCCGGGTCGTGCCCGGCATGGTAGAGCGCGGCGAGGGATATCTGCTGCAGACGATCTCTTCAGCGGCGCTGATCACCGGGCCCTCGGCGGCTGGCTACACCACGACGAAGCACGGTGCGCTGGGGTTCGCGGAGTGGCTCACACTCAACCACGGAAGCCAGGGGCTGCGCGTCACCTGCCTGTGTCCGAACGCCGTCTACACCGGCATGTTCGGGCGCGATCCGGAGGACGACTCGGATCTTCCGGACTCGGGAGCCATCGGCGAGATCCTGACCCCCGAGCACGTCGCCGAGATGACGATCAGCGCCATGGCGGGCGCGGAGCCCTTCCTCGTCCTCCCCCACGCCCGGGTCGCCGACTCGTTCCTGCGCAAGGCGCAGGACTACGACGCCTGGCTCGACCGGACTCGCGGCCGCCTCCAGAGGATGACGGCCGCGAGCGAACGATCGTGACCGATCAGGCCACGACGTCCGCGGCCAGGTTGTTGATGTTGGTGATCATCGCGACACCACGTGGGCTGTAGTCGTAGCCCGACATCGGGTAGCCATTCGAGAGCAGCGCGAACGAGACGCCGCTGTCGGGGTCGCCCCACGCCCCCTGATATGCCGCGCCGCTGTGCCCGAAGGTGCGCGGCGACCCAACGGAGGGCAGCCACATGTCGGGCGATTCCCCTGCGACCATGACGAAGAGCCCGACGCTGGCCGGCTTGGTGCCGCCGCCGTAGATCTGGGCACCGGCCGGCACTGCGGTGATCTGTGGCCGGATCGCCTCGGCGATGATCTCCGGCGTCCAGAGCCTGGCCTCCAGAACGGCCTGATAGAAGAGCGCGAGATCCCCCGCCGACCCGACCATGGCGTGCGCCGGCTCGCCGGCTGCGATCACCTCGGGTCGGTCGAAGAACCAGGGGCCCCACGGATCGGCCTCGGCCGAGGAGCCGTCGGTGCACACCATCGGCGCCACTGTATCGGCGAGCCGCTCGACCGGTGTGGCGAGCTCGAACCCGAGTCCGAGTGGTTCGGCCAGCTCCTGCTGGATATAGTCGGGCAAGGTGCGGCCGTCGGCTCGCTCGACCAGCTCGGCGATGAGCCAGGCCGCCGAGGTCATGTGGAACTGAAGCTGCGAGCCGGGCTCCCAGTCCAGACGCCACTTCGCGAACGCCTTGATACGCTCCGCGCGGTCAGTCATTTTGGGGAAGCCGAGCGGCGCGAACGGAATGCCGGCGGTGTGGGTCAGGACGTGGCGGACGGTGATCCGGCCTTTGCCATTGGTGTCGAACTCAGGGATCAGAGAAGCGATCGTCGCGTCGAGATCGACGCCACCCTCCCCGATCAGCTTCCACAGTGCACTGGCGACGATCGGGCGCCCCACCGACTGCATGAGGTAGCGCTGCGATGACGCACCGAACGACTCGAAGTGGGCCAGCTTCCCGTTCCGGGCGACGGCGAGCTGGGCCGACGGTAGCCTGCCCGACTCGACCTCGAGGCGGACACGGTCCACGAGAATACGGAGCCGGCCGGGGTCGATGCCGACTGCTGCCGGGTCGACGACGGTCTGCGTGGCGGGCGAGTCTCCGGGGGTTGCGGCCCGGTTGAGGGACGTATAGGACACGAAGGTTCTCCGATCTACGACCTGCTACTCTCAGATTGAGAGAAAGTCTCATGGATTGGGGGGTGCCAGATGGGTACTTCGGCCAGTGAGCCGCGGCTCGGGCTCCGCGAGCGCAATCGTGCCCGGACGTACGCGGAGATCACCGACGCAGCCCTTGAGCTGTTCGAACGTCAGGGCTTCGACGCCACGACGGTGGACCAGATCGCGAGTGCGGCCGGGGTCTCCCCCGCCACATTCTTCCGCTATTTCGCCACCAAGGAGGACGTGCTCTTCACCGACGAGGACGCATCGGCCGCCGAGTTGGTCGCCGACGTGGCTGACCGCACCGACCGGCGCACGTCGTCGGTGTCGGCCCTGACCGAACCGATCGTGGCCTTCGCCGAGAAGATGCCAGGTCCGACCAGCCCCCACAGCCGCGAACTCACCACGCTGGTCATGACCACGCCGAGTCTCGCAGCGCGAAGCCTGCGGATACGGCTGCGCTGGGAGCGCGACGTAGCGGTGCAGCTCGCCAACGAGGATGGCCTCGCGACGCCGACGCTCCGCCACACTGCGGTGGCGTCCGCCGCCGTCTCCTGTCTGGCGAGCGGACTCCGGCACTGGCCCAACAGCTCGCCGAGCACACTCGCCCCGCTGGTGCGTGAGGCTTTCGAGCACGTGATCGGCCGAGTCGACTGAGCAACGTCCGATGGCACTCAGGCCGCCGACGACAGATGTCAGCGGCGGCCATAGGCTTGGCTCACAGCACGTCTCCTCAGAAGCCGAGGAGTCGCCTGCCGTTGTCACGCAGGAACAGGCGACGCTTTTCCTCGCCGAGGCCCTCGACCTTGGCATAGAAGTCGGCCGGCTCGCGCAGGCCCTCGGCGTGCGGCCAGTCCGACCCCATCACCAGGCAGTCCACGCCGCCGAGCTTCTCGGCGAGCTCTATCGTGTCGTCCTCCGGATAGGGCACGACCTTGATGTGCTGCTTGAAGATGTTGCTCGGACGGTCGCTGAGCTGACCACCGAGCCAGCGGCCGTTGCGCGCCATGCCACGACTCTTGTCCATGTGGCGGATGAAGTGCGGGATCCACTCGGCGCCGAACTCACTGACCAGGACGTTGATGTTCGGGAATCGGCCGAACAGGTTATCGAAGATCAGAGCCGACAGGGTGTCGGTGATGGGACGCTCGCCATAGGTGTTCTGCCACTGCCAGGCGGAGAACTGGAACGGCGGGACGAGACCCCAGCCCCAGTGCGAGGCAACCTCACTCTGGTAGTGGAACTCACTGATGTGGTAGGCGATCGTGGCGCCTGCCTCGTTGACACGCGACCAGAACGGGTCGAAGTACGGGTCCCCCCGGGAGCGTCCGTAGGCCGGCCCCGGAGACAGCATGATGAATTTCGCGCCGGCAGCGAGGACCCGGTCGAGCTCCTCCACCGCGCGGTCCAGATCCCGAAGGGACAGCATCGCGGGCGCGAAAATCCGGTTCTGATAGTTGAAGCCCCAGTCCTCGTTGATCCAGCGATTGAACGAGGTGATGTTGTCGTACAGCGGGTCAATACCGTCGAGGTAAGCCTCGGCCATCAGGGCCCAGCCGCCGGGGTACATGATCGTGTGCTCGATCTGCTGCTCGTCGAGTTGCTTGATGCGGGCGGCATGGTCGCGGTACTCCGCCTGGATCGGCTCGTAAAAGCGCTCAGCGTCGGTCGCCTCGCCCGAAGAACGGGCTTTGAGCATCTCTACGAGGGAACCCGGGACGTAGGCCTGGTCCAGATTATCGGCCTCCATCGCGTTGACCACGCGGTTATTCGCCAGCAGCACCTTCTTGCCGGACGCAGCCCTGGTCAGGTAGATCCCCGTGTCGACCTTGTCCTTCGGCAGGAAGCGGGTGAAGCAGTCTTCGGCCTCATACGAATGCTGGTCGAAGTCGACCAACTTGTACGGCAGCTCGCCGACGCTGTCCTCAATCAGGGCCATCGTTATCTCCATTTTCTCTTGCGTACCACCCGGGACCACAGGGCCAGAGCGATATACCATCTTGATATGAGAGACACTATCATAATAATCACCATCGCGGAAGCGATCACCCCTCCGGCCCGATCCGCCACCATGGCCTAATCCGCTAGTTAATATTACTATTACAGAGTCAATGCGACGACGTCGCATCACTCCAGTCCGACCCGAAGGAGACACCGTGGCCCACGACGCCCAGACCGGCTCCGGGGGCGCGCCTGATCTGGCGGCCTTCGCCGATGAGGCTCGCGCGTTCCTCGACGCACATGCCCGACGGCGCGACGGCGCCAATCAATTCGAGTGGGGCAAGGGCAGCGACTACGTCGGCTACTTCGGCGACCCGGAGGCCGACGAGCAGGCCGATGTCGCGGCGGCACGTGCCTGGCAGCGGGTGCGCTACGAGAACGGCTTCGGCTGGATCACCGGCCCGAAGGCGTATGGAGGGCGTGAGCTGAGCTCGCTGCACGACTTCATCTACGACCTCGTCGAGACGGAGTACGACGTCGCCGACACCGGCACGCTCAGTGTCATCGGCCTGGGTATGGTTGGCCCGACAATCCTGGCGCACGGCTCCGAGTACCTGCGCGAGACGTATCTGCCCGCGATGTATCGCGGCGACTCGATAGCGTGTCAGCTCTTCAGCGAACCGGCGGCCGGCTCTGACCTCGCCGGCGTGACGACGCGTGCCGTGCGGGACGCTGACGAGTGGGTGGTCAACGGGCAGAAGGTCTGGACGTCGGTCGCCCACCACTCCCAATTCGGCGAACTGCTGTGCCGGACAGATCCAGACGCGCCGAAGCACCGCGGCATCACCGCATTCGTGATGGACCTGTCGCTACCGGGCGTCACCGTCCGGCCGCTGCGCCAGATGACCGGTGGCGCGGAGTTCAACGAGGTCTTCCTCGACAACGTCCGCATCCCGGACTCACACCGGCTCGGAGAGGTCAACGCCGGTTGGAAAGTCGCGATGACCACGTTGATGAACGAGCGCGGCACCGTGGCCGCGGACAGCGGCGGTGCTGCAGCCGAGGCCATCCGGCCCGAGCGCTTGTACGCCCTGATGCAGCACCTCGAAGTCGCAGGCGACCCGGTCGCGCGTCAGGATCTCGCGTCGGTCGCGACCGATGTCCTGGCCGCTCGCGCGCTCACGGCGCGCGCGACCCGCCGGTTGAAGGCCGGCATGGCCCCAGGGCCCGAGGGATCGATCGCAAAGCTCAGTTTCGCGGCAAACCTCAGCCGCGGGGCACACTTCGCGACCGACCTACTCGGCGATCTGGCGACGGCCGACCACGGCGAATGGGGCACTTTCAACTGGAATCAACTCCTGCTGGGCGCGCCCGCATTGCGCATCCTCGGCGGCACAGAGGAGATCATGAAGAACATCATCGCCGAACGCGTGCTCGGCCTGCCGAAGGAGGCGACCAAGTGACGGAGACCATCAACCCCAACCGCGAGGTGATGAGCGACGAGGACCTACGGGACCTGCGCGAGAGCGTCCGGGAGGTCTGCGCTCGGCACGCCGGCACCGAGGAGGCCCGCCGCCTGCTCGACGGCGGCACACAGGAGTCGGCCATGCCGCAGCTGTGGAATGGACTCGTCACCGAGCTCGGGGTCGGCGGCCTGCTCGTCCCGGAGCGCTTCGGCGGCGTCGACGCGGGTTGGGCGGCCCTGCGCGTTGTGCTCGAGGAACTCGGCCGCGGCCTGGCCGCCGCGCCGTTCGTGCCGTCCAACGTGCTCGCGGCCACGCTGCTGCTCTCCGTTGGCGACGACGACGCGCGCGAGGCGTTCCTGCCCGGCATCGCGGAGGGCACGACGGTGGCCACCGTCGCCGTCGGTGAGGCCGGCTCCGGCTGGGACGACTGGACCCGGCCTGAAGCACCGGCCGGCGCCTCGGTGACGGCCGCCGCGGGACCGGACGGTTGGACGGTCTCCGGCCGCAAGCGGTCCGTCTCGTTCGGCGCCACCGCGAACCTCTTCCTGGTCACCGCGGCCACTGCGGAGGGACCCGGGATCTTCACGATCGAGCGGGACGCCAACGGGCTCACCACCACCGCACTCGACACCCTGGACGGGACCCGACCGGTGGCCGACGTCGCGTTCGCCGACACCCCGGCCCGCATGATCGCGCTCGGCGGACCGGCCGGAGACGCCGTCCGCCGGACGCTGGACCTCGGCGGGCTCGCGATCGCCGCCGAGGACGTCGGCGCGATGCGCGCCTGTCTGGAGATGTCGGTGGAGTACGCCAAGCTGCGCACCCAGTTCGACCGTCCGATCGGCAGCTTCCAGGCGGTCAAGCACAAGCTTGCCGACATGCTGGTCCGTGTAGAACTCGCCGAGGCCGCCGTCGAGGAGGCCGCCCTGGCGGTCGACAGCGATGCCGCCGATGCTGCCGCCGGAGCTGTGGTCGCACATGCCTGCGCCGCCGAGTCCTTCCGGCTGGTGGCGGCGGAGACGATCCAGACCCACGGTGGCGTTGGCTTCACGTGGGAGCACGCCGCCCACCTGTACTTCCGCCGCGCCAAGGCCTCCGCACTCGTCTTCGGCGGAGCGACCCGCTACCGGGAGCGGTTGCTCGCCCGGCTCGGCCTGATCGGCTGATCACAGTTCGAAATGCCGGAAGGGGCCGCTCACGCGTTCAGCGGTTACTCAGGGCCGGTCCTTGTGGATCGGCGTCGGCGGACCGACTACTCGCCAGTCGTCGGTCGCCGGCCCCGGGACAGCCACGGAGTAACCGTCCTCGTTCAACTCTCGCCAGTAGGCGTGGTTGAGCTGGTGCAGGCGAAAGGCGCCGTTGAGCGCGGTGGTGAACCCCATTGCGTCGACGGCCTGGTTCACCGAGTCCTTGACGAGGAGCGAGGTAACCGTGGGCAGCCGCGAGATGCGCCGCGCGAACGCGAGCGTGTCCTCGGCGAGCCTCTCGTTGGTGAAGACCTTGCTCACCATGCCGAGACGGTGGGCCTCGTCCGCGTCCAGGGAGTCACCGGTCAGCAGCAGCTCCTTGGCCTTGCGAGGTCCGAACTCCCACGGGTGCGCGAAGTACTCGACACCGCACATCCCCAGCCGGGTGCTGACCACGTCGGCGAAAACGGCGTCCTCCCCTGCCACGATGAGGTCACAGGCCCACATCAGCATCAGCCCGGCCGAGATGACGTTGCCCTGTACCTGGGCGACCGTGATCTTGCGCAGGTTGCGCCACGCCACGGTGTTCGAGAAGAAGTAGTGCCACTCCTGCAGCATTTGGTTCTCGACGCCGTGTCGGGTGCCCCCGTGGATGCCGATCGTCGGGTGAGCGTCCGGCCCTGGAGTCTGCTCCCGGACGCTGATCTCTGAGCCCATGTCGTGGCCCGCGGAGAAGCTCCTCCCCGCCCCAGCGAGTATGACGACGCGCACGACGTCATCAGCCTCGGCAGCGGTGAATGCCTCGCCGAGCTCGACCAGAAGGCCGCGGTTTTGCGCATTGCGAGCCTCGGGCCGGTTCATCGTGATCCGGAGAATCTGGCCGTCGTCGAACGCCTCGACAGTCAGGAAGTCGAAATCGGTTCGGTGTTGATAACTCATCGGCTCTCCTCGGAGCTGTTCTCGACAGGATGTGCGGTGTGGGTGGCGCCATCGCGCCAGAAGTGTGACCAACTGGGATCGATGGCGGGCAGCGGCGGTCGGTGACCGGATGAGCCCCAGCTGTCGAAGCCGACGGCCTGCGGTCGCTCGTTCGCATCAACGGCGTACCAGTGCTGCTCGCGTCGACGGGTGAACAGCCAATCGTCGCCGACGCGGGCGTACTCGTCGTCGTACCGGATCGCCATGACCACCCAGCGGTCGTCGATCTCGTGCTCGGCCCGACAGTAGACGCTGCCGGACGCCGTCGTCGGGCCGGTGCCGTCGTCGGCATCGGGCCCAAGATCGATCCGGTGGCCGCAGATCTGATGGATGGAGCGGTAGAACGAGCGCAGCTGTGGCTCGATGTAGGCGCGCAGCACTTCCCGGCCGCTGCCCTTCCGCCCCATCTCGACGTCGGGCACGAAAAGGTTCACCCAGTCGTCCAGGTTGCGTGAGTCGACAGCAATCGCGTACCGGATGGGCAGCTGTCCGATCACCAAGCGCGCCTCCATGCGGGCCAGCCGGGTCTCGATACCCATGGCTCCCCTCACGCGCCGGGCCGGTCGCGGTCGCCGAAGCCGACGGTTGCTCGATCGATGTCGCCGGCGAAGACCGCGAGCACCTGGGTGCGGTTCTCGAGCAGGACCGCCTCACGCAGGCTCGCGGCGGTGCCGGTCGATCGAAGCATCTCCTTGGTCAGCGCTACACCGAAGGCCGGGTTGGCCGCGACCGTACGGGCCAACTCGATCGCCGCATCGACGACGGTGCCCTGACCGGGCTCGACCAGCCGGTTCACGAAGCCCCAGTCGTAGGCCTCACCCGCATCGAGGCGCCGGCCGGTGAGCAGCAGTTCCGTGGCGCGGGCACGGCCGAGGGCCTGCGGCAGCATCCAGCTCAGGCCCATCTCCCCGCCGGATACCCCGATCCGGACGTTGGCGGCGGCGAAGAACGCCTGAGTCGATGCCACCCTCAGGTCGCACGCGGCAGCCAATGCGAAGCCGCCACCCACCGCCGGCCCGGGCACGGCGGCGACCACCGGGACGGGCAGCTCGTGCAGGCGCACGCTCATGTCGGCCAGACGCTGCTGTCCGCGATAGAGCTCGGCGGACCTCTGTTGGGTGAGATCGACGTTTTCCTTGAGATCGGCTCCGGCGCAGAAGCCGCGCCCGGTGCCGGTCAGAACGACGGCCCGCACGTCGGGAGCCGCCACGACCTGGTCCAGCGCCGCGTGCATCCCCTGTATGAAGGCGTCGTTGATCGCGTTGAGTCGATCCGGACGGTTCAGCGTGATCAGCATCAGCTCCTCGTCGATCCGATCGACGAGGACCGGATCGCTCGCGCCGCTCACGATGTCTCCGTCCCGGTACGCAGGAGCGGCGCGAGCTTCTCGCCGATCAGCCGGATGTTCTGCACGATCTGCTCGTGGCTCATCCCGGGCAGAGCACCCCAGAAGTAGACCTGGTCCACCGGCGCTCCCGCCGAGAAATCGAGGGTGAAGTCGGCGACCTCGGCGGGTGTTCCGTGCACGAAGTAGTCCTGGGAGGTGAAGCCCTTCGGCCGCCGGGTCCGGACAACCTCGACATCGACCGGCTTGAGCGGCGGCAGGTTCTCGTAGCCGATCCGTCCGTGCATCCGGTAGGAGTCGAGCTGATGGGCCAAGTGCTCGGAGATCATCGGCCAGTCGCGCTCCGGATCCTCGCTCGCCCAGGCCTGGACACCACCGCCCATCCGCCCAGAGGCGGGATCATGACCACCCTCCTCGAGACCAGCGCGGTAGTGCTCCCACAGTCGCGCGTCGGGCGCGAGCAGGTACTCCCCGAGACGACCGGCCCGGCGAGCGCCCTTCGGGCCGAGGTAGCCCATCCAGATCGGCAGCCGCTCCTGCAGCGGCCTCGGCGTGACCTTGCCACTCGCCCAGAGATCACGGATCTCACAGGCCCGCGCATCGTTGGTCGTGTACTTCCGAGTGATGTCCGCGCCGTATAGGTCGAACTCGGGGATCCGGTAGCCCGCGCCGATGCCGAGATCGAGCCGACCGCTGCTGAGCAGGTCGACGACCGCTGCCTGCTCCGCCAACTCGGCCGCGGCGTGAAGCGGGGCGATCACGATCCCCGTACCGAGGCGCACCCGCCTGCTGCGCACGGCAGCCGCTGCCAGCATCGTCAGCGGGGCGGGCAGATAGTCGTCGTCGAAGCCGTGGTGCTCGGTAACCCAGACAGAGTCGAGACCGACGTGCTCGGCCTCCTCGCACAGCTCGGGGAATGCGCCGTAGAGCTCCGCCGGATCACGCCGCCAGCGGGCGGGGTTGCGCATGTCGAAGTAGACGCCAACCTTCATGGATTCATACTCCGTTCCGGACAGTCACTAGGGCTGTCCCGGCCGCAGGACGACGAAGAGGCCCTCCGCCTCGGCGCACAGCCTCGCGCCGTCCGTGAGCGTCGCCCGGATGAGGCGCTTGCGGCCCTCTTCACTGACGAACTCGCCCACGAGGCGCAGCGGCTTCTCGATCGGTGTGATCGAGCGGTAGTCAACGTGGAGGTACGCGGTGCGCGCGACCGAACGGCCGCCGCTCTGGGCGAAGCGCCCGAGGATGTCGTCGAACAGCAGCGGCAAGGCGCCCCCGTGCACAGCGCCGTTGCCGCCGAGGAAGTGCCGGGTGAAGGTGATGGAGCACTCCACCCGGTTGTCGTCGGCGTACTCGACGACGGCCGGGGGGACGAGGAGTTGGCCACGCCCGGGCAGATCCTCGATCCGGCCCGAGAGCTGATGGAACTCGTCGGCGGCACTCAGGGCGAGCAGGTCGGTCACGCCGCGCAGCCCGTCGGTGACCCTCGCAACGGTCCGCGCGTCCGGAACGGCCGCTCCCAACGCGTCGAGGAGAAGCCGTGCCTGGCTGATCATCTCGACGTAGCCCTCGGGCACGGGCGGGACCACCTGCGGCTCCCACCAGTCGGGAAGAGAGCGACGGGCGGAGGGCGACTGCGGCGCTTCCCAGATCTCGGCACTCATCTCAGACCCCGATCCGATCCGCCAGGATCTGCCGGTGCAGATCGGAGTCGCCAAGCAGTGCCTGGGAGCTCCGGGCGTGCTTGAGGTAGAGGTGCGCCGGGTGCTCCCAGGTGAAGCCGATGCCACCGTGGATCTGGATGTTCTCGCCGGCTGCCGCCAGGTAAGAGTCCATACAGTGCGCCTTGACCATCGGCGCGACCACCGGACGGTCCGCCTGCCCCTTCGCGGCCGCCCACAGTGCGTAGTAGACGGCCGAGCGCGACGCCTCGAGCTCCATCAGCATCGAGGCGCACTTGTGCTTGATCGCCTGGAATGACCCGATTTTGCGGCCGAACTGCTCACGAGTCTTGGCATACTCGACCGCCATGTCCAGCACGCGCCCGATGCCTCCGAGGGAATCGGCAGCCAGCGCGATGCGGGTGTGGTCGAGCATCACCTCGATCGCCGTCTCCGTGGCGGCGGCGGACCCGATCCGCCGGGCCGGGACACTGTTGAAGGTCACCTTCGCCAGCGCGCGCGTGAGATCCATCGTCGCTGACTTCGTCCGAGTGAGGCCCACTGCGGTGCCCCCGACCTCGAAGACGCCGACGCCGTCCGAGGCCCGCGCGATCACCAGGTAGCTGTCGGCGGCATGCCCGTCGAGGACGTAGGACTTGCGGCCGTCGATGCGCCAGCCGTCGCCATCGCTGGTGGCGGTGGCCGTCACATCTCTGGTACTCCAGGAGCCGGACTCCTCGGCGAAGGCGACCGACACGATGACACTTCCGTCGGCGATGCCGGGAAGGAGCCGTCCACGCGCCGCCTCATCGTCGATGGCGAGCAGCAGCTGCGCCGACATCACGCAGGAGCCGAGGAACGGCGAGGGCAACAGCACCCGGCCCATCTCCTCGAGCACCAACCCGAGCTCGAAGAAGCTGAACCCGCCTCCGCCGTACTCCTCGGGGATCGCAAGACCCTGTAGCCCCAGCTCCTCGGCCATCCGCTTCCATAGCCGCACGTCATAGCCGGTCGGCTCGTCGAACCGCGCCCGCACGGCGCTATCCGGGACCTGGCTCCCAAAGAAGGTCCGCAGGACCTCCTGAAGCATGATCTGGTCGTCATCGAGAGCGAAATCCACGGCTCACATCTTTCCGGAAGGCGCGGTCCGATGGTTGCGAGCCGCAGCTCAGCTCCTGTCGAAACCGATAGACAATTAGCCCCTTTATATACCCTCGACCCGCCGCGACGCCAGGGTCACCCCCCCCCCCGACTCTGGACATGTGGGGTGAATCAGAGTCGTAGTCCAACCACCCATCATTCGGAAGGGACACCCGAGGTCGCCTCGAGCCAGGCGTCGAACTGCGGAGAAGGGGTCCAGACCGGCAGAAGTGCGTCGGCACGGATGCTGCACTTACCGAGTTCCACCGCGCCCCGATGAGGCCCCCGTCGCCCTGCGCGATCATCGGGCGGGCCGCCCCACGGAAGGCGGGCAACGTGCCGTCGAGATTGATCGCCATCCGAGCGCCAGACGGCCAGCTCGACGTCAACGAAGCGCGCGGGTTGCCGAAGGCCTCGCTCACCGCCACGTGGCGAAGCACGAGTCGAGCCGCCCGAGTACCTCCGCCACGCCGAGGCCGATCCCTGAGTCACCTCCCGTGACCAGGCCAACATGGCCCGTGAGGTCGAGCATCAGATCCGCTCGAGAAGGGTCGCGGTGCCCTGGCCGCCACCGACACACATGGTGATGAGCGCGTGGCGGCCATTCACGCGCTCCAGCTCGTGGAGCGCTTTGGTCAGCAGTACCCCGCCGGTCGCACCCAGCGGGTGGCCCAGCGCGATCGCGCCGCCGTTGACGTTCACCTTCGCCATGTCGGCCTTCGTCTCGTGCGCCCAGGCGAGCACCACGGAGGCGAAGGCCTCGTTGATCTCGACGACGTCGATGTCGTCCATCGTCAGGCCATTGCGCTCGAGGATCTTCTGGGTAGCCGGGATCGGACCGGTCAGCATCATGACCGGGTCATTGCCGGTGAGCAGCGAGTCCACGACGCGCGCACGCGCCCTGAGGCCGAGGTCCGCGGCCCGCACGGCTTCGGCGAGCAGAAGCGCCGAGGAACCGTCGGAGATCTGCGAGGAGGTCCCTGCCGTGTGCCGGGAGCCGGCCGCACGGTCCGGCATGTTCACCCTCAGGCCGGCCAGGCCCTCTGCAGTGGTCGGCCGAGGTCCCTCGTCGGTGTCGATCACACGGGTGCCGGTCTGCCGGCCCTCCTCGTCGACGACGGGCGCCTCGACGGGCACAATCTGGTCCGTGAAGCGATGATCTGCGATCGCGGCGGCGGCACGCTCCTGGGAGGTGATCGCGAACGCCTCGAGGTCCGCGCGCGAGAAACCCCAGGCCTCGGCGATCCGCTCGGCCGCTTCGAATTGCGTGGTGAGCTCGTAGTGTTCCTCGTACCGCGGTGTCTTCGCGGGGCCCAGCTCGGGCAGAGTCGAGGCGGTCATGGACACCTGGCTCATGATCTCGATGCCCCCCGCGACCGCGAAATCGGTCACTCCACCGGCGATGAGGCCGTAAGCAAGGGTGAACGCCTGCTGCGAGGAGCCGCACTGGGTGTGGATCGTGGCCGCGCCGGTGGCCTCGGAGAGACCAGCGGTGAGCCACGCGGTACGGGCGATGTTGCCCGACTGCTGACCGACCTGGCTGACACAGCCACCCAGTATCTGACCCACCTCCACGGAGTCGACGCCGGCCCGGCGGATCACCTCGGCGAGGACATCGGCGAACAGGTCCGGTGAAAGCTTGTGCGATAGACCGCCGCGACGCTTGCCGACCGCCGAGCGGACGGCCTCGACGATGACCACGTCACCCATGTCAGTTCCCTCCGATCCCGGAGCGCATCGGGGCTACACCCGGGGTGCGGCCGTTCTTGAAGAGCTCCTCGGACCGGGCACTCAACACTTCGACGGTCCAGGCGCGCTCGCCGGTGGAGATGTTGACCTCGAGCTCGATCGGGGTTTGCAGGTCGAGTTCGCCGGCGTAGCAGGCGAAGACTTTGGCGGAGATGTGACCGGCCTGCGGACTGGCGAGCCAAGCGACGACCGGGCTGATCGTCTCAGGGGCGCGGTTGTCGAAGGTACCCTCCTGCACACCCGGGTAACCCGTGAAGGTGCTGGTCGTCATGCGCGTACGGGCGCGCGGAGCGATCGCGTTGACCGTGACGCCGATCTTCTCCAGCTCGCGCGCCATCGTCATCGTCATGCCGACGATGCCGGCCTTGGCGGTGGCGTAGTTGACCTGGCCGGCCATGCCGAAGTAACCGGACTCGCTGCTGGTGTTGATGATGCGGCCGTAGACCGTTCCGTCGCCGCTCTTGGCCTTCCCGCGCCAGTACTCGGCGGCGAAGCGGGACGGGGCGAAATGGCCCTTGAGGTGGACGTTGATGACGGCGTCCCACTCGTTCTCGCTCATCTTGAAGCTCATCCGGTCGCGCAGGATGCCAGCGTTGTTGACCAAGATGTCGAGCTTCCCGAACGTGTCGACGGCCTGCCTCACCAGGCGCTCGGCGGCGGACCAGTCGGCGCAACTGTCGAGGTTGGCGACGGCATTGCCGCCCGCCGCCTTGATCTCGGCGACGACGTCCTCGGCCGGCGCGGCGTCGCTGCCGCCGCTGCCGTCGCCCCCGACGCCCGGGTCGTTGACGACGACCGAGGCACCCTCCTGTGCCAGGTAGAGGGCGTGCGCGCGGCCGAGCCCGCGGCCCGCTCCGGTCACGATCGCAACAAGTCCGTCAAGAGATCCCATGCCAGTCTGTCCTTCTTCTCAGGTGTACGTGCTTCGCAGGTGTACGTAGTGATTGCTCAGATGCCGATGCGGTCGGCGAGCAGCTGTCGGTGGAGGTCGGAGTCGCCCAGCAGCGTTTGGGAACTCTTGGCGCGCTTGAGGTAGAGGTGCGCCGGGTCCTCCCAGGTGAAGCCGATGCCTCCGTGGATCTGGATGTTCTCGCCCGCGGCGGCGAGGTAGGTATCGACGCAATGCGCCTTGACAAGCGGCGCCACGAGCGGCAGGTCCTCATGGCCGGTCGCCGCGGCCCACAGAGCGTAGTAGACGGCCGACCGGGAGGACTCGAGCTCCACCAGCATCGCTGCGCACTTGTGCTTGATCGCCTGAAACGAGCCGATCGCGCGGCCGAACTGCTCCCGCACTTTCGCGTACTCGACGGACATGTCGAGCACCTTGGCGTTGCCACCCAGGCACTCGGCCGCCAGCCCGATCGCGCTGAGGTCGGCCATCGCAGTGACAGCTGCCGCCGCGGTGCTCCCTGTGGCGATCAGGCGAGCCGGCGTCGACGACAACTCGATCCGGGCCAGCTTGCGGGTCAGGTCCATCGTCGGCATCGGAGTGCGGGCGAGACCCGCCGCATCGGAGGCGACGAGGAAGAGGGCCGGGCCCTCAGTCGTCCGGGCCGCGACGATCAGCATGTCGGCGTATGCGCCGTCCACGACGTACGCCTTGTGGCCGTCCAACGTCCAGTCCGGCCCTGCCGCTGTCGCCGCGAGCGTGACATCATCGAGAAGCCACGAGCCGCTGTCCTCGGCGAGCGCAACGGAGACGACGCTGTCTCCGTTCGCGATGCCCGGCAGCAGCTCGGCCTTCACCCCGTCGTCGCCGATGGCCCCGATGAGGCCGGCCGCCATCACACACGAGCCGAAGAACGGCGAGACAGTGAGGGCGCGGCCGAACTCCTCGAGGACGAGTCCGATCTCGACGAATGTAAAGCCGCTGCCGCCGTACTCCTCGGGGATCGCGATCCCCTGGATCATCAGCTCGGCGCCCATCCGCTTCCACAGCTCGCGGTCGTAGCCGCTCGGGTCCTCGAGCTGGGCTCGGACCGCGGTCTCGTCGGCATACTTGGCGAGAAAGCGACGCAGCTCGTTCTGCAGCGCCACCTGCTCCTCGGCGAGCGCGAACTCCATCGTCATCCCTTCCGAGCGCGGAATGTCTCTGGAACCGCGCGGTACTCGTCGGTGTCGTGTGACTGACTCTCGGCGGCGAGGCCGTAGTGCAGGGAGGTCACCGCGGCCATTCGGAGGTGCTGGTTGAGCACGCTCTTGGTGTCCTGCACCGCCTGCGGTGCGAGCGCAGCGACCTTCTTGGCGAGCGTGATCGCCTCGTCCATCAGCGTGTCCGCGGGGACGACCTCGGTCGCCAGACCGAGCTCGACGGCGACCTCTGGACTCATACGGTCACCGGTCAGGAGGTATCGCTTCGCGCGCAGCAAACCGGCGTTCAGCGGCCATGTGATGGCTCCGCCGTCGCCCGCGACGAGCGCAACCTGGACATGCGGGTCGGCGAGGAACGCCTTGTCGGAGACGAGGACGAAGTCGCACGCCGTGGCGATGGTGCAGCCGAGCCCGACAGCCGGGCCGTTGACTGCCGCCACGATCGGCAGGTGCACGCCGACGATGTCCTCGAACAGCTGGCGGCCGGTGCGCAGCGTCGTGCGACGCAGCCACAGGTCGTTGCCGAGCTTGTCGAAGTCCTCGATGTCGCCCCCGGCACTGAAGGCCCGTCCCGCGCCGGTGAGCACGATGACACGGGCCTCACGGTCGTTCTCGACCTCGCGCAGAGCCGCGGGAAGACCTCGGTGGAGATCGTCGTCGAACGCATTGAGTGAGTCCGGGCGGTTGAAAGTCAGGATGCGCACGTGCCCGTCTGCGTCGATGGTGACTGCGTCGTTCACGTCAGTTACCACCCTCCACGTAGTCGCGCCCGCGGATCAGACGGACCGGGGTGAACACCGCCACGATCTCGCCGCGCTGGTTTGCGACGTCACACCTCGTCGTGACGACACCGCGCTCGCCCTTGCTGGCCTTGCGACTCTCGGTGACAGTGACGATCACGTGCAGGGTGTCGCCGACGTACGTCGGGCCGTTGACCGTGAACTCCATGTGCATGAATGCCAGGCCGGTCCCGTGCAGGACATTGGTCTGCAGAATCAGCCCCTCGGAGACCATGTAGACGAACGCACCGGGCACCAGGCGCCCGGTGTACCCGCCGCCCGCCGCGTGCCGGGCGTCATAAAACAGAGGCTCGTTGAAGCCGCCGAGATTCACGAAGCTCATCAGATCGGGCTCGGTGATGGTGCGATGCGCGGTACGGAAGACGGTGCCGACCGTCATGTCTTCAAAGACGAGTCCTTGCCCCAGCAGGGGGATGCTCTCGGTTACGGTCTCCATGGTGTCCCCTTCCGGACGTTCGCTTGCGACCATCGTCCAATGATGCCCACTGGCGACAGGAAGCAGTTTAAAGATATACCTACTTCTACTATTGACGCGAGTAGGTACGCAACACAGAAGGAGCCACGATGTCCGTGAAGGCACTCGATGGGATCCGCATCCTCGACCTGAGTCGCATCCTCGCGGCGCCATTCGCCAGCCAGATGCTCGGCGATCTGGGGGCCGAGGTGATCAAGGTCGAACAGCCCGGCAAGGGCGACGACGCGCGCCAGTACGGCCCTCCGTTCCTGCACGACAGTCACGACGAGGGTATGTCGGCGTTCTATCTGAGCTGCAACCGCAACAAGCGCGCCGTCACCCTCGACTTCACCACCGGCCGGGGGCGGGAGCTGGCACTGGACCTGATCGCACAGAGCGACATCGTTCTGGAGAACTTTCGTCCAGGCGTCCTGGAGAAATACGGCCTGGGCTGGGACGACCTGCGCGAGCGCTTCCCCAGGCTGGTGATGTGCTCGGTGACCGGCTTCGGGCAGGACGGCCCCTACCGTCATCGTCCCGGCTACGACGGCATCTTCCAGGCCGTCAGCGGCATGATGAGCGTCTCGGGCGTACCCGACGGCCAGCCAGGCGCCGGCCCGATGAAATCGGGCCTGTCGCTCGTCGACATCCTCACCGGCCTCTACACCAGCTCCGCACTGCTGGCGGCTCTACGTCACCGAGACCGCACCGGTGAGGGCCAGCACCTCGACGTCTCGCTACTCGACTGCGGGGTGGCGAGCCTGTCGCACTTCGCGGAAAACTACCTCGTCTCCGGCGAGGTCCCGCAGCGACGCGGCAACGGCGGGTTCGGCGGCATCCCGTCCCAGGCCTTCGAATGCGCCGACGGCAAGCTGATCTTCATCGTCGCGACCACGAACCCGCAGTTCTCCCGCGCCTGCGAGGTGTTCGGGCGTCCGCTCATCGAGGACCCTCGGTTCAACTCAATCGCGGCGCGGATCGAACACCGCCTCGAACTGCTGGGGACCCTCGAGCAGATCTTCCTTGAGCAGCCGCGCGCACACTGGCTCGAGGCGCTCGAGGCGCTCGATGTGCCGGTCGGGCCGGTCAACACCATCGAAGAGACCCTCGCCGACGAGCAGGTGCGCTTCCGGCAGCTGCAGATCTCGATGCACGACGAGAGCCTCGGCGACGTCGCCGGGCTGCGGTACCCCATCCGGATGTCCGCCACGCCCGTCACCGAGTACACGTTCCCGCCACGCCTCGGCGAAGACTCCACGACGATCTACCACGAGCTGCTCGGCCTCGGCGACGAGGAGATTCAGCGGCTCGCTGCCGAAGGCGTCATCTGACGCTCGAGTGCGTCGCGCTGATCGGTGGTGAACCCCGCCGACGCCCCTCGGCCCGGCGCTATCCGGACGATGACGATCCGGATCGTGCCGGTGTCGGCACCGCCCTGGGTGACGTCCAACCGGAGGGCGAGCGAGCTGTTGCCGATCCGTTCCAGCGTGACGTCGTAATCGAGCGTGGTGCGGAACATTTCACGGCGGAAGTCGGAGGTGAGGTTGGCGACAGCGAAGTTCGGCATCCGGAGATCATCGCGACCAGTCGCGTCGAGCACCGTGGTCCAGGCGTCGTAGGCGGGCTCGAGCACGTCGAGCCATGTCAGGTGTTCGCCCGGCTGTCCGGGCACGCCACCGTATCCGGACCGCCGGGTCATGTCGAAGGAGACGCGTCGGCTCACCTCAGTCACGTCGCGGCTCGCGCGGCAGGCCGAGGGTGCGCTCGGACAGCACGTTGTACTGGACCTGCGTGGTGCCGCCGTAGATCGTCTCGGCGCGGCTGGCCAGGAAGATCTGCTGGAGCCGGTTGAGCTGGTAGTCGTCGCCGGTGAGCTCACCGGCCGCGCCCATCGCACGCATCGCGGTCTCTCCCATCCGGGTGTGTGCGGTGCTGGCGAACACCTTGCTGATCGAGGCCTGCACGGTCGGGTCGCCGCCCTTGCCCTTGATGCCGGTCATCAGGCGCAAACCGTTCCACTCCATGATCCGCGCATCGGTCCATGCTTTGACCAGGTCGCGGCGCAGCACAGGGTTCGCGATGCCCCCGTTCCCGACCGCCGCACCGATAATCTGGTCGACCTCGTGCTTGATCCGAAGGTGCTCTGCGAGCAGCGTCGTGCCGCGTTCGGTGCCGAGCGCTCCCATCGCCACCCCCCAACCCCCGTCGACCGGTCCGACGACCATGTCCTTGGAAGTGCGCGCCCCGGTGTAAAAGACCTCGCAGAACTCCGAGCCGCCGAGGATGTTGCGGATCGGCCGCACCTCGACGCCCGGCTGGTCGACCGGTACGAGCAGCATTGAGATGCCCCGGTGACGCGGAGCGTCGGCATCCGTACGGCACAGCACGTACATCCAGTCGGCATAGATGCCGGCCGACGTCCATACCTTCTGGCCCTCAATGACCCACTCGTCACCGTCGAGATGGGCCTTGGTACGGAGCCCGGCGAGGTCGGAGCCCGCACCGGGCTCGCTGAAGCCCTGACCCCACATCTCCTCGACCGCTACGATCTTCGGCAGGAAGCGGGCCTTCTGCTCCGGGGTGCCGAAGTGCAGCAGGGTCGGCCCGAAGAGATCCTGTCCCTGCGTCGTGGCCCGGAACGGCGGGTTCGCGCGGGCGTACTCGAGCTGGAAGACGAGCTGCTGGTCTACGGTGGCCTCGCGGCCGCCGTACTCCTTCGGCCAGCCCAGGCAGAGCCAGCCACCGGCAGACAGCTCCTTGTCCCAGGCGACGCGCACGTCCCACGCCTCGTCGTCCCACGAGAATCCGACACCCTTATGCGCGGCGAAATCGCCGACGAGGTGCTCGTCGAACCAGGTACGGATCTCCTCTTGGAAGTCCTTCAACTCCGGGCTCAGGGTCAGGTCCATGGTTGTTTTCCCTCTCAGGCTGTGGTCGACGAGTCGGACGGGGGCTGGCCGACGATACCGTCGGAAATCAGGCGGTCGATCCGGGCGCGGTCGAGTCCGAGCTCGGCGAGGATCGACTCGGTGTTCTCCCCGATGTCGGGGATCCGGTCCATCCGCAGCTCCCAGCCCGGGGAGACTGGCGGCGGCAGCAGCGAGCGCAGCGGCCCGACCGGCGAGTCGACCTCACGCCAGCGGTCCCGAGCGGCCAGCTGTGGATGGGCGAGCACCTCTTCGGGGTAGTTGACCCG
Organism: Gordonia polyisoprenivorans; assembly: GCF_017654315.1. NCBI lineage: Bacteria > Bacillati > Actinomycetota > Actinomycetes > Mycobacteriales > Gordoniaceae > Gordonia > Gordonia polyisoprenivorans. The sequence goes on along the minus strand of NZ_CP072203.1, from coordinate 2,379,400 downwards.
GCCGCAGGCGATGCCGGCGCCATCGAGCAGTTCCAGGGCGGCGTCGGTGGCCATTGCACCCAGGACCTCGGCACAGATGCGTCGGACCTCGTCGCGGTGCGCTGTACGAGCCGTCCCCGTCGCGAACCGCTCGTCGTCGACGAGGTCGGGACGCTGCAGCACACGGGTGGCCAGGCGCGCCCACTCGCGGTCGTTCTGGACCGCGACAACGACCTTGCGGCCGTCGGCGGTATCGAAGGACTCATACGGGGACAGCGTCGGGTGGCTGATGCCGTTCGGGACGTGGCGCCGGCCGCTGAACTGAGTGAAGTAGAGGCTGTAGCCCATCAACTCGGCGATCGAGTCCATCAGGCTGATCCCGATCGCGCGACCCAGCCCGGTGCGCTCTCGCTCGTAGAGCGCCGCGAGCACGCTGCTGTAGGAATAGAGCCCCGCCGCGAGGTCAGCGATCGCGATGCCGGGCTTGGCCGGGCTGTCGGGCCAACCTGTGGTGGCGATCGAGGCGCTCTCGGCCTGGACGATGAGGTCGTACGCGCGGCGACGCTCGTACGGGCCGCCCGTGCCATATCCGGACAGGTCGACGGCGATCAACCGTGGATGCTGCTCGAGCAGGCTCGCCGCGTCGAGGCCCATGGCCTCCGCAACACCGGGCGCGAAATTCTGCACCACTACATCGGCGCTGGCGACCAGGCTGTCGAGGATTTCGCGGCCGGCAGGCGCCTTGAAGTCGAGCGCGATCGACTCCTTGTTGCGGTTGACCCACACGAAGTGGCTCGCCATGCCGTGGACCTCGGCGTCGTAGTAGCGGGCGAAGTCGCCCTCGGGGACCCGTTCAACCTTGATCACGCGTGCGCCCATGTCCGCGAGATGGCGGGTCGCAAACGGGGCGCTGACCGCCTGCTCGAGCGCGATCACGCAGATCCCGTCGAGCGGCAGCGCACCGCTGTCGCCATACATGGTTCCGGTCGTCACGCTCGCACGGCCTCGAAAACCGCGGCGAGGCCCTGGCCTCCGCCGATGCACATCGTCTCCAAGCCATACCGGGCGTCGCGACGGTGCATCTCGTGCGCGAGTGTCGCCAGGATCCGACCACCGGTCGCACCGACCGGGTGACCGAGCGAGATGCCGGAACCGTTGACATTGAACCGCTCGAAGTCGGATTCCGTGAGGTTCCACTCCTCGGTGCAGGCGAGCACCTGTGCGGCGAAGGCCTCATTGAGTTCGATGAGGTCCATGTCGGACAGCTTGAGGTCAAGACGGTCGAGCGCCTTTTCGACCGCCGGCACGGGGCCGATGCCCATGGTGCGCGGCGGGACGCCGGCCACACCCCAGCTCGCCAAGCGGACCAGCGGCCGGAGACCTTGCTTGTCGGCGATCTCCCGGGTGGTGACCAGGCAGATCGAGGCACCGTCGTTCTGACCGCTGGCATTGCCCGCGGTCACGGTCGACTCGGGGTCCTGGCGACCGAGCATCGGGCGCAGTGCGCCGAGCGTCTCCATCGACGTGTCAGCGCGGGGATGCTCGTCACGGGTGATCGTGGTGAGGTTGCCCTTCCGATCGGTGATCTCGACCGGCACGATCTCGTCGTCGAACCGACCGGCCTCCTGAGCGGCGACGGCCTTCTGATGCGAGCCGAGCGCGAAGTGGTCCTGCGCTGTACGGGAGATCTTGTACTCGCGACGGAGGTTCTCCGCGGTCTCGAGCATGCCACCCGGCACCGGGTGCAACTGCCCGCCGGCGGTGACCCGCGCGCGCGCCAGACGGTCGTAGAACTCGACCTTCTCGTCGCTGGGACCCCAACGCAGCGTGGGCGAGTAGAACTCGACCTGGCTCATGCTCTCGGCGCCACCGGCGAGCACGACATCGCATGCGCCGGTCTGCACCTGCATGACCGCGTTGATCACCGCCTGGAGGCCCGAGCCGCAGCGGCGGTCGACCTGGATGCCCGGTACATCCACCTGGAGACCCGCATCCAGCGCGGCGACGCGCCCGATCGCCGGCGACTCCCCACTCGGGTAGCACTGGCCGAGGATGACGTCGTCGATCCGTTGGTGCGCCAGCCCGGTGCGCTCGACCAGCCCCTTGATGACGGTCGCGGCGAGCGTGGTGGCGCTCAGGGTCATGAACATTCCGCCAAAGCGGCCGACCGGAGTGCGCACGGGTGAGCAGATGACGACGTCACGGCCCGTTGAAGTCGTCACAGGAAGTACCTACCCACTGTCTCGACCACCAGTGCTGGCTTCTCCTCGCCCTCGATCTCGATCTCGGTGCTCACCGTGAGCTGCACCGCCGGGCCCTTCTTCTCGACGCCGACGAGCGTCGAGGAGGCGCGGACGCGGGAGCCGACCTTGACCGGGTTGGTGAAGCGCATCTTGTTGGTACCGACGTTGATCGCCATTTTCGCGTCGATCTTGTAGATCTGTCCGACGAGCACGGGCAACAGCGAGGCGGTGAGCCAGCCGTGCGCGATGGTGGCGCCGAAAGGGCCGCCCTTGGCGCGCTCGGGGTCGACATGGATCCATTGCTGGTCACCCGTGGCATTGGCGAACTCGTCGATGCGCACCTGCTCGATCGTCAGCCAGTCGCTGCTGCCGAGGAACTCGCCGACGTGGGCCTGCAGCTCATCGGTGCTGCTGTAGATCGTGGGCTGCGACTCACTCACATGTACCTCCCGCCGGTGACCTCGAGCACGGTCCCGGTCATATAGCTGGACAGATCACTGGACAGGAACGCGGCGACGGCGGCCACCTCGGCCGGCTCGCCCGCACGTGCCATAGGGATCTCTGTCATCTTGGCGTCCCACGCCTTCTGCGGCATGGCCTCGGTCATCGCCGTACGGATAAGACCGGGCTGGATCACGTTCGCCCGCACCCCGTAGCGGGCCAATTCCTTCGCGGAGGCCTTCGTCATACCGACGATGCCCGCCTTGGCTGCGCTGTAGTTCGTCTGACCGAAGTTGCCGACCTTGCCGGAGATCGACGACATGTTCACAATCGCCCCGGACTGCTGCTCGCGCATCGCGGCACCGGCCGCCTTCGTGCCGAGCCAGGTGCCGACGAGGTGGACGTCCATGACGAGCCGGAAGTCGTCGAGCGACATCTTCGCCATGGTGGCGTCGCGAGTGACGCCGGCGTTGTTGACCATCACGTCGATCGAGCCGAGACGCGCCACTGTGCCGTTGACAAGCGCCTCGACATCGGACTCGCTCGTCACGTTGCAGCGCATCGCGACGACGCTACCCTCGGCGAACGACGCGGCGGCCTTCGTCGCGGCGTCCTCGTCGAGATCGGCGATGACGACCCTTGCACCCTCAGCGACAAATCGGGTGGCGACAGCCAGGCCGATGCCCCGGGCGGCGCCGGTGACTACCGCAATCTTGCCGGCGAGCAGCTCGCCCATCAATAGCTCCTCAGACCCATGCTTCGGGCGATGCCATTGCGCTGAATCTGGCTGGTGCCGCCGGAGATCGGCGCCACGATCGACTCGCGCCAGCGGAAACTCATCACACTCTCGGTGGAGAATCCGTGGCCTGCGCAGATCTGCATGCCGAGCCGAGCGGCGGCGACATAGGTCTCCGAGCCCTTGAGCTTGGCCATCGCGCCCTCGCGGGTGCAGGGCAGACCCCGGCTGTGCATCCAGGCCGCACGGTACGCGAGCAGCCTCGCCGAATCGACTTCGACCTGCATGTCGGCCATCCCGTGGGCGAGCGACTGGAAGGTGCCGATCTGGCGCTCGAAGGCGGTTCGCTCCTTGGAGTACTCGAGCGTCTCGTCGAGCGTCGACTGCGCGACGCCGACATAGCCGCCACTCATCAGGACACGCTCGAGCTCGAGATTGGAGAGCATCACCTTCCACCCCTGATCCTGCTCGCCGACGAGCGCGCGCTTCGGCACCACGACGTCGGTGAAGTACACCTCATACGTGCCGAGAATGTGGCGGGCCAGCGTCGGCACCTGGCGCAGCTCGACGCCCGGTGCGTCGGCCGGGATGAGCATCAGGGAGATGCCGTCGTGCTTGCGGTCACCCTTGGTCGTACGGACGTAGGTCATGATGTGCGTACCCGGGAGACCGGCGCCGGTGCACCACATCTTCTGCCCGTTGACCACGAAATGGTCGCCCGTGTCGACGGCCCGGCAACGCAACGCCGCAGCGTCCGACCCGGTGTCGGGCTCGGAGATGGCGACCGCGAGGCGCGACTCGCCGGTGAACATCTGGTCGCGGATCATCGCCCGCTGCTCGTCGGTGCCCCACTTGGCCACCGTCAGCCCCGGGATCAGGGTGCCGATATAGCACATCGCGATGTCGAGACTTGCGCGACCGAGCTGCTCGGCGATGAGCACCAGCTCCATCGCGCCGCCGCCGTCGCCGCCGAGCTCCTCGGGGAAGGCCAGGCCGAACCAGCCGACGTTCGCCATCGCCTTGAACAGTTCAGCGGGGTAGGCGTTCGCCTCATCCCATTCCTTGGCCTGACGAGGCGGACACTCCCGTTCTACGAACTGCCGCGCCGTCGCTTGTAGCGCCGCATGTTCGGGCGCGAGTTCAAAATCCATAGTGCCGCTCCTAACGTTTAGATGATACAACTATAAATGGGTCAGCACCCTTAGAGTCAACAACCAGACGCCGAGCGAGTTCGAAGGCCTGAACAGGAAGATCACGATGGACATCTCCTATCCCGCCGAGACCGACCAGTTCCGCGAGGAGATCCGAGCCTTCCTCCGCCGAGAGCTGCCCGACGGCTGGGCCGGGTTAGGCGCGCTCGACGAGGACGCCGCGAAGGAGTTCACGGCGTGGTGGCGCACCCGGTTGGCGTCGGTCGGCTATCTCACACCCAGCTGGCCCACCGAGTACGGCGGCGCCGGTCTCTCCCGCCTGCAGCAGGTCGTCCTCTCCGAGGAGCTGGCCGGTGCCGGGGTGCCGTTCAACGGCAAGAACGACAACTTCAGCATCAAGATGATCGGCAACCTACTACTCCGTTTCGGCACGGAGGAGCAGAAGAGTCACTTCCTGCCGCGCATCGTCAGCGGCGAGGATCGTTGGTGCCAGGGCTTCTCAGAGCCAGGAGCCGGCTCCGACCTCGCCGGGCTGCGCACTGCTGCCCGGCTCGACGGCGCCGAATGGGTGATCAACGGCCAGAAGGTCTGGACCTCCGACGCCCGCACCGCGAACTGGATGTTCGTGCTGGCCCGCACCGAGCCGGGCTCCACCCGACATCACGGCATCTCGATGCTGCTGGTTCCCGTCGAGCAGCCCGGCATCGACATCCGCCCGATCAAGATGATGACCGGCGGTGACAACTTCAACGAGGTCTTCTTCGACGGCGCCCGCACGGCCGCCGAGAACATCGTGATCGGCCCCGGCGAGGGCTGGCGTGCGGCGATGGCGCTGCTCGGCCTCGAGCGCGGCGACGAGGCCGCGACCAACCCGATCTACTTCAAAGCCGAGGTCGATCGGCTGATCCAGCTCGCCCAGGAGCGCGGGCGTTCGGACGATCCCGTCGTGCGCGACCAGCTCGCCCGGGCGTACACCCGCGGCGAGATCATGCGCTACCTCGGCCTGCGCACGCTCACCGGCTGGCTCAAAGGGGAGGTCCCGGGCCGCGACTCCTCGATCTCCAAGCTGTACTGGAGCGAGCACCACAAGACGACCACCGATCTCGGGGTGACATTGCTCGGCGCCGAAGCGCTCGCGCCGACCGGCCGCTGGCCCATCCGGCATTACCGCGCCGATGACCCGACGGCGCCCAACACCGCGGCGTCATGGGTCGGCACCTGGATGACCGCCATCTCCGGCACCATCTACGCCGGCACCTCCGAGGTGCAGCGCAACATCCTCTCCGAGGCCGTGCTCGGCCTGCCGAAGGAACCCCGTCCCAGCTGAGCTGCTCCCCCACTGCCCGATCCGATCCCACCCGACCCCATCCGGAGGCTCACATGACCGACACAATCGACACCGACTCCCTTGTCCTGCGCGAGGTCAAGGACGGCGTCGCCGTCCTCTCCTTCAACCGCCCGGATCGCGCGAACTCTTACTCGGTGTCCATGGAGATCGAGTACTACCGCAAGCTCGACGAGTGCGAAGCTGACCCGGAGGTGCGCGTCATCATCGTCACCGGTAGGGGCAAGACCTTCTGCCCCGGCATGGACTCGGACACCCTGTCCAGCCAGGCCAACGAGGGCGGCGCGTCGACCAACCCGCACAAGCGAGTACCTGTCACCTACCCGCGCAACATCCGCAAGCCGGTCATCGCCGCGATCAACGGCGCCTGCGCAGGCATCGGCCTGATCGTGGCGATGAACTGCGACCTGCGCTTCACCACCACCCGCGCCAAGATCACCACCTCTTTCAGCCAGCGGGGAATCATGGCCGAGCACGGACTGGCCTGGATCCTCCCTCGCGTCCTGGGCCCGTCGAAGGCGCTCGACCTGCTCTTCACCTCGCGCATCGTCCGGGGCGAGGAGGCCCTCCGGCTCGGGTTGGTCGACAGGGTCTTCGAAGCGGACACCTTCATGGACGAGACCATCGAGTTCGCCCGCAACCTGGCGAAGCTCTCCTCGCCGGTGGCGATGGGCATCATCAAGCAGCAGGTGTACGAGGCGCTGGACAGCACCCAGGAGGAAGCCCGCGTCATGGCGATCCGCTGGTGGTACGACACGCTGCGCGGCCACTCCGACTTCCGCGAGGGCATCAACTCCTTCCTGGAGAAGCGCGAGCCCGACTTCTCCCCGTGGGACCCCGAGACGCACCGCGCCCCGGCCCCGCTGCCGGCGGACTGATCCATGCCGACCGCCATCGTCACCGGCGGTACCCGCGGTATCGGTGCCGCCATCACGCGCCGGCTCGCGCTTGATGGCGGGCACGTCGCGGCGATCTACCGATCCGACGACGCGGCCGCCGAAGCCTTCGCAGCCGCCGCGGTGGCTGAGGGCCTCGACGTCTCGGTCCACCGCGCCGATCTGGGCGACGCGGGGGCCTGTGGTCGCGTCGTGGCCGAAGTCGTCGAACATCACGGCCAGGTGTCGCACTTGGTCAACAACCACGGGATACTTCTCGACGCGCGCGTCGTCGACACCTCCGTCGAGATGTGGGACCAGATCCTCGACGTCAATGTCAGGGCCGCCTTCCTTCTCACCCAGGCGCTGTGGTCGGCGATGGAGACCGAGGGCTACGGGCGCGTAGTCAACATCGGGTCGGTGACGGCCACCAGCGGGAACGGCAAGGAGGCGGCGTACGGCGCCTCGAAGGCCGCCCTCATCGGCCTGACCCGGTCGCTGGCCCGCGCCGGGGCGCACAAGGGCATCACGGTCAACTGCGTTGTGCCCGGTGTCTACGAGACCGACATGACCAACGGCATGAGCGATGCCGATCAAAACGCGATCGCCGCGATGATCCCGGCCCGCCGTCGTGGTCGGCCCGAGGAGCTCGCCCACGTCGTGGCGATGCTGCTGCACCCCGATGGCGGATACGTCACCGGAGCCGTACTCCAGGCCGATGGCGGCCTGGGCATGGGTGCATGAGCGCAAGCGCCGAGAATTCTCATCGCCGTTGACGACTACGTCCACGCGGTCGGTCCCGAGAAGAGAAGGTCTGGAACGAGAGCCACTACATCGACTTCTACGACGCGAAGAATGGGCTCGGCGGCTGGCTCCGGATCAGGATGCGGCCCAAAGAAGGTCACGCCGAGGTCTCGTCCTGCCGTTCTCTTCCCGATGGCTGCAGCGCGTTCACGTTTTCCCTCTCCCCGGTTGCCGAGAACGGCCTGGTCGTCGACGGCCAGGAGTGGCAGATCGGCGACCCGTACCGCTCCACCGCGTCACCTACCGTGGCGTTCTGTCACTGTTTGACGACCTGTGGATGCTCACCGATCCGAAGGCGGCGTTCGTGACCGCCCCGACCGCAGAGGCGGCGATCGACCCTCACTTCCACTTCAGGTCGACTCCACCGGCCTCGACAACGTGATGGGGTCGGACCAGCGCCACATCGACCTGATCTTCCTGCCGGGTCAGGCTGACAGGCACTACCAGCATCTGGGCCGGGTCACCGGCACGGTTCGATGGGCAATCAGACCCTCCGGGGGCGGAGACGACCGCTCCTGGGGGCCGCGCAACTGGGTGGCCAAAATACCTGCGCTCGCTGATCGCGGCGTCCGAGGACGGCACCTCGTCTTCCTAGGGGTTGGCGCGATGCACCGTCCCTCGATGCCGCCCTCGAGATCGAGAACCGGACCCAGATCCTCGCCCACGGATCCGACGACGCCGCCGAGGCCCGGCGCGCGCTCCTCGAGAAGGGGACGCCGGTCTGGACGGGCCGCCAGCGGGGTGACCACATGATTGTAGGTCGCGCGTTGGCGGCGAGGCGGCTGTCGTGACCGCCGCTTTCAGCCCGGCTGGAGCATCGGTGGTGGTTGCGGACCTCGACCGCGACGGCGGCAATGACACGGTGCCTCAGATGAGGGCGCCAAGCGGCTGAGCTGCCCTGCGACCGCGTCCGCCGGTCACTGGGCGCGGTCGCGAAGCTCCTTCTTCAAGACCTTCATACTCGCGTTGCGGGGCAGCGCGTCGACCAGGATCGCGCGGCGTGGGCGCTTGAAATTCGCGATCTGGTCGGCGGACCAGGCGAGGAAGTCGGCCTCGGTCAACCCGGTGCCTGGCCGCGGGACCACGAAGGCCACCGCGACCTCACCCAACCGTGCGTCGGGTGCCGCCACGACTGCGATGTCCTGGACATCGGGATGCCTGCGCAGGATCCGCTCGACCTCGGCCGGATACACATTGAAGCCGCCGACCAGGATCATGTCCTTCTTGCGGTCGGTGATCCGGATATAGCGCTGCTCGTCCATCGTCGCGATGTCGCCGGTGCGCAGCCAGCCGTCGGAGTCGATGGCCTCGGCCGTGCGCTCGGGCTCTTCCCAATAGCCACGCATGATGTTGTAACCGCGCGCGAGTAGCTCGCCGGGCTCCCCGGTCGCGACATCGCGACCCTCGTCGTCGACGATGCGGACCTCGATGTCGAGCGCCGGCCGGCCGACGGTGGTGGCGATCTGTTCGATGCTGTCAGCACCCGGGATCGCGGCACTGACGAGCGAGGTCGCCTCGGTGAGGCCGTACCCCCCATGAATGAGCTCGGGCCGCAGCTCCTCTTGTGTGCGGACCAGCAGGTCCGCCGGGACCACGGTCGAAGAGAGCATCACGTTGCGGATGCTGCTCAGGTCGTACGAGGAGCGCTTCGGCGAGTCCAGGATCGACTGGAAGATCGTCGGCGGCCCGAACAGGATCGTGACCCTCTCCCGCTCGACGACTTGCATGACGCCATCGGTGTCGAAGACCTGGGCCGGGATGATCGTCACGCCGTGCACGAGACAGGCCATCCAGCCCGCCTTGTAGCCGAAGGTGTGGAAGAAGGGCGGCACGATCAGGTAACGGTCGCCGGGTTCGAAGCCCATCAACTTGGAGTAGCCACCGTGTGCGCGCAGCGACTGACCGTGTGTGAGCTGCACACCCTTGGGGTGCCCGGTCGTGCCCGAAGTGAACATGATGTCGGAGAGCGAGTCCGGCGTGACCACATCCACGGCCGCAAGCGCGTCCGCCTCGCTCACGGTCGACCCGTCATCCAGGAAACGCTCCCAGGAAAGCTGTTGCGGGCGGACCTCGCCGTCGATCACGATCGTGCGGGCCGGCCGCAGGACCTCGAGTTCGGGGTCGGCCGCCTGGAGCATGGCGGTGTAGTCGGTGCCGAGGAAGTCGGCCACGACGAACAGCGCGCTGGCACCGCTCTTGCGCAGGACGTAGGCCGCCTCCTCGCCCTTGAAGCGGGTGTTCACCGGCACAAGGACACCGCCCGCGCCCAGGATGCCGAGCGCCGCCGTCACCCAGCGCGCGCAATTCGGCGCCCAAACCGCGATCCGATCGCCCGGCCGCACGCCCAGAGCGATCACGCCGCGGACCGCGTGGATCATGTCCTGCTCGAGTTCAGCAAAAGTGCGCCGACCGTCCTCACCCACTATCGCCTCGAGGTCCGGATGACGCTGCGCGGTGAGACGCAGTGCGTTCGGGATGCTGCGACACTCCAGGTCGTACCGCTTGCGCGCGTCCGCGGGGAAGTACCACCACGGATCAGTCGCCGGGTCTCCGCCCGGCGTGTACGAACAGGCGCTCATCACAGCTCCGTCCGGCTCGGGACCACGCCGGTGCCGGTCGCCTCGGGGACGACGACGCCGGCGGGTCGCAGCAGTTGCGCGCGTACGGTCCGGAAAGTACTGCCTGGTCTGACGAACCCGGTGCGACACTCCAGATGCCCGAAGTCCGGTACCGCCGGGCGCAGGAACCGCGCGGTGAGAGTGAGTCCCTGCCCGCCGCCGTCGCCGAGGAACGCGTCCTGCACGCGCATCGCGATCCCGAGGAGCAGGCCGCCGTGCACGCTGCCCCGGTTGTTGATCATCGCCTCGTCGAGGATTACCCGCGCCTGTGCGACGTCGTCCGTCGCCGGCTCGACGATCACCGGTCGCGGTCGAACCGTAGCGTCGCCGACTCGACCGCGACCGGGGCGGCGATCTCGGGACCCGGTGGCCATGACTAATGGACTGACGCGACCGCCGGGCAACCAGGTGAGATCGTTCAGCGGCAGGTGCGCGGTGAGGTGGCCCGGCCCCACCGGCTGCGGCTGCGGCCCGAGCCCGCACTCGACCGGGGACTCCCGCAGGTGCTCAACGAGGTGATCCAGCTCCGCCGGTGTTCGCAGTGACGCCTCCGACACCGGCATCTCTTCGGTGATCCACATCGATGTCTTCCGCCGCTCAGTCGAACACCGGGTCGCGACCCTCGCGGGCCGCGGCAACGGCCTCGCGCTGGTAGCCGCTGCCGATGTTGGCGAACATCTCGGTGCGTTCGGCGATGAGCGCCGCCTGGTCGAGCTGGGGACGACCCGCACGCAACAGCCGGACGATGCTCGCGACCGCCTCGGGATTGCGCCCGGCGATCGTCCGGGCCAGCTCCAGCGCCGCCGCGCGCGGATCCTCAGCGAGCCTGGTGGCCAGTCCGATCGACAGCGCCTCCTCGCCGCTGACGCGGCGGCCGGTCGCACACAGCTCCATGGCGTGGTCGAAGCCGACCAGCGCGGGGAGCAGTTGCGTCCCGCAGCTGTCGGGCGCGAGACCCCAGCGGATCTCGAACGCTCCAAGGGTCGCGTCCGGCGTCACGATCCGGATGTCGGCACCGAGGGCGAGCTGCAGGCCGAGGCCCACTGCCGCGCCCTGTACCGCCGCGATCACCGGGACGAGCATCGTGGTCCACGCGAGCACTGCCCGCTGTCCGCGACCGAGGGCGAGACCGTCCACGTCAATGATCTCGGCGGCCGTCTCGTCGGCGTCCGCCGGTCGCCACTCGGCCGACCGGCCATCGGCGCGCATCAGGTCGAAACTCGACGTGTCCATCCCACCACAGAAGGCGGCGCCCTCGCCGGAGAGCACGATCGCCCGGATCGAGGGATCCTGTCGCACCTGCGCGGCAGCCTCCAGGATCCCGACGAACATCCCCTCGTCGACGGCATTACGGCGATCTGGTCGGTTGAGCCGTACCTCCGCCACGCCGTCGGTGATCGATACCGTAACCCTGGACATCGCGCTCCTCGCAGCCAACGCCTTGCGGCGCATTCCCGGCCTCATCTAATATCGTATTACTAGTAAGATAGTTTATCTTTAGCCGTGGCAGTTGCGCCAGCCCATCGAGGGGCCGCCAGGCACCGAGAAGGAAGTCATCAGCAATGTTCTCCAACCGCATCACGCAGACGTTCGGTATCGAACATCCCATCGTCCAGGGCGGCATGCAGTGGATCGGTCGCGCGGAACTGGTCGCAAGTGTCGCCAACGCCGGCGCGCTCGGCATGCTCACCGCGCTCACCCAGCCGACCCCGGCCGATCTCGGTGCGGAGATCGAGCGCTGCCGGACGATGACCGACAAGCCATTCGGGGTCAACCTGACCGTGTTGCCCTCAATCCGCCCGATGCCCCACATGGAGTTCGCCAAGCAGATCGTCGATTCCGGCGTCACGGTCGTCGAGACGGCCGGCTCCAACCCCGCTCCGTTCATGGAGCTCTTCAAGGCCAACGGCGTCAAGATCATCCACAAGTGCACCAGCGTCCGGCACGCCGTCAAGGCTCAAGCGGTCGGCGTCGACGCCGTCAGCGTCGACGGCTTCGAGTGCGCGGGTCATCCCGGCGAGGACGACGTCACGAACCTCGTCCTGATCCCGGCCGCGCGCGCCGCCCTCGACATCCCGATCATCGCGTCGGGCGGCATCGCTGATGGCCGCGGCCTGGCCGCCTCCCTGATGCTCGGCGCCGAGGGCGTCAACATGGGCACCCGCTTCATGGCCACCGTCGAGGCGCCGCTGCACGACAACGTCAAACAGACCATGGTCGACCTGACCGAGCGCGACACCGACCTCATCCTGCGCACCCTCAACAACACCGCGCGGGTGGCCCGGAACTCCGTCAGCACCGACGTCATCCGCATACTCGACCAGGGCGGCATCTTCGAGGACGTCCGCGAGCTCGTCGCCGGCGCCCGCGGCCGCACCGTATACGAAACCGGCGACCTCGAGGCCGGCATCTGGACCGCCGGCATGTCCGTCGGTCTGGTCAAGGACATCCCCACCTGCGCGGAGCTCGTCTCCCGCGTGGTCGCCGAAGCGGAGCAGCACATCGCCGCCGCGACCGCTCAGATCGCCGTGCCGGTGTGACCCATGCGTGCCGCGGCGTGAGTGTATTCACCTCACGTCGCGGCATCTGCCATCTCACCGCCGAGAAGAGGGGTCCCATGTATCCAGGCACGTTCGCCCAGACCGCACCCGCCCGGCCCGCCGTAATCATGGGCTTCAGCGGCGAGGTCGTCACCTACCGCGAGCTCGATGAAAGGTCCACCCGGTTCGCGCACGCACTCGACGCGCTGGGACTGCGGCGTGGCGACGCGGTAGCGCTGCTGATGGAGAACACGGCGCGCTATCACGAGATCGCCTGGGCCGTCCGGCGATCCGGGCTCTATGTGGTGGTGCTCAACCACCACCTCAACACCGCGGAGCTGGCCTACATCGTCAATGACTCCGGCGCCCGGGTGCTCGTCGCCGCCTCCTCACTGGCGACAACGGCGGGCGGCCTCGACGCCGAGCACACCCCAGGACTCGAGCAGCGCCTCGCGGTCGGGGGCGGGATCCCGGGCTTCTCCTCGTTCGAAGAGCTCGTCGCGACCATGCCGACCACACCGCACGCGGACGAGGAGGGCCAGGTCCTGCCGTACTCCTCCGGCACAACCGGGCGCCCCAAGGGAATCCGCCGCGAGCTCCCCGAGGGCGAGGCCTTTTCGGACGGCAACGACCACACGGTCAATTTCCTACGCGCCCTTGGGTTTGGAGAGAGCGACGTCTACCTCAGCCCCGCACCGCTCTACCACGCCGCACCGATCTACTGGTCGATGGCGGTCCACCGGATGGGCGGCACAGTGGTCGTGATGGAACGGTTCGAGCCGGAGAGGATGCTGGAGCTCATCGAACGGCACCAGGTTACTCATGCGCAGCTCGTCCCGACGATGTTCATCCGCGCGCTGCGACTCTCGGCGAAGGCACGGTCCCGCTACAACCTGTCCAGCCTCCAGCGCGTGGTACACGCGGCCGCCCCCTGTCCGGTCCCGATCAAGAAGCAGATGATTGAGTGGTGGGGACCGATCATCGACGAGTTCTACTCCTCCTCGGAAGGGACGGGCGGCACCTACATCACCTCACCGGAGTGGCTGGAGCACCCCGGCTCCGTCGGACGGGCAATGCTCGGAACACTGCACATCCTCGATGAGCACGGCAATCAACTGCCTCCGGGACAGACCGGCGAGATCTGGGCCGAGGGCGCGGAACCGTTCCGCTACCTCAATGACGAGAAGAAGACCGCCTCCCAGACCGACGCCCGCGGTTGGACCACCGTCGGCGACATCGGCTATCTGGATAAGGACGGATACCTCTACCTCACCGATCGCAAGGCGTACATGATCATCTCGGGCGGCGTGAACATCTATCCGCAGGAGGCGGAGAACGTCCTGGCCGCCCACCCCCGCGTCATGGACGTCGCTGTGTTCGGCGTACCTAACGCGGAGTACGGCGAGGAGGTCAAGGCCGTCGTGCAGCCGGTCGACTGGCACGACGTCGGCCCCGCGTTCGAGCGCGAGCTCCTCGAGTTTTGCCGGGGCCAGCTCGCTGCCTATAAATGCCCTCGCTCCGTCGACTTCGATGCCGAGCTGCCGCGTCAGGAGAACGGCAAGCTCTACAAGCGATCGCTGCGCGAGCGCTATTGGGCGACGACCTCGTCGTGACGACCCGTCGGCTCAGGTAAACCGGTGCACGCCGTCGATGAGACGGCCGGGCAGCAGGACGAGCGTTTCGGCCGTCTCGGCGAGGAGCTTGCCGAGACCGTTGAGCGCCTCGTTGTGCCGGTGGAGGGCGAAGCCTCGTCATCGCGGAAGCACTCGTAGATGAAGAACTCCTCGACGCCGCCGCCGAGCCAATGGACAGCCCACGCCTCGGTGCCGTCATCCTTGGCCGCCTCGGCGGCCATCCTGGTCGGCAGGCCGAGTATGTCTTCGACTCGACCTGCCCCGGCCGGGCCACGACGTGGATGCACGCGGCAGCGGGTCCCTTTCGTCGCATGGGACTCGGCAGTCCTCTGGCTCCTTCGTTGACGAGCGCGCCCAGGTGGCGGGTGCAGGTGAGAGAACGTGAGGATCCGGGCGCTGAACAGGGCGGCCCGTTCGGCGACCCAACGGACGGCGGCGCCGAACTGGGCCGGCCTCGCGCCTGCTGACGACGCGCGGCCTGGCTCCGCCCGAGAGGAGATCGACGCGATGGTGGCGAGCTACCCGGCCGCCCGAGCCGTGGTCACGTCTCCGTACACGATGCTTGGCGGTCGCTATGAGGAGCCCGCCGTCACGGTCGATCCGCGGGTGTCATGAGCACCCGGTGGACGCCCTGACACTCGACGAAGCCGGCTCCGCTCTGCGCGCCGTCGACAGCATCATTTTCGGCAAATTCACCACAGCGGAGCTCTCCGTCAGCACGCCCGACGCGGCCCCAGGACGGTGTTGGTACCACCCGAACCCTGTTTTCGGTATGATAATCTAACTGTTTAAGCCGAAGGGAAGAAGATGTCGGACGAGGTTCTGGTCGAGTACGCGGGCTCCACCATCATCATCACGATCAACCGCCCCAGCGCGAAGAACGCGATCAACCGCGCGGTGACCGACGGGGTCGCCGCGGCAATTGAGGAGCTCGAGGCCCGCGCCGACCTGACCGTCGGCATACTGACGGGAGCCGGTGGCACCTTCTCCGCCGGCATGGACCTGCGGGCGTTCCTCGCCGGCGAGGACCTAGAACACCCTCGCGGCCTGGCCGGCATCACCCTCCAACCGCCGTGCAAGCCGCTCATCGCGGCAGTGGAGGGCTGGGCCCTGGCCGGCGGCTGCGAGATCGCGCTCGCGTGCGACCTGATCGTCGCCACCGACGAGGCGAAGTTCGGCATCCCCGAGGTGAAGCGCTCCCTGGTCGCGGGCGGCGGCGGCCTCCTGCGCCTCCCCCGCCGCATCCCGTCGGCGATCGCGATGGAGATCGCGCTGACCGGTGATCCGCTGACGGCCGAGCAGGCGCACCGGTATGGCCTTGTCAACGAACTCACCGAGCCCGGTGGCGCGCTCGCCGGCGCCCGTGCGCTCGCCGACCGAATCGCTGCCAACGGCCCGCTGGCGGTGGCAGCGACGAAGGAGATCGTCAGCAAGGCGCTCGACTGGACGATCGAGGAGGGCTTCGAGAAACAGGGCCCGATCATGATGCCCGTCTTCGCTTCCGAGGACGCTCGCGAGGGCGCCACCGCCTTCACCGAGAAGCGCGCCCCGGTATGGAAAAGCCGCTAACCGGCGCAACCACCCCCATGACACGCCACACCAACGACCCAGGAGCACTCCATGACCGAAGCTGTGATCGTCGCCGGCGCCAGGACAGCCGTCGGCACCGCTTACAAGGGAACGCTGACCGAGACCACCCCTGAGGAGATGGCGCGCGTCGTCGTCGGCGCCAACGTCGAGCGCTCCGCGCTCGACCCGGAGCTGATCGACGATGTCATCATGGCCGAGTCCGGGTACGGCGGCGGCGCGGTCGCCCGCCACGCCGCCATCGAGGCCGGCCTGATCAATGCCGCCGGCGCGTCGGTCGGTCGGCACTGCGCCGGCTCATTGACCGCTGTCCAGTCCGCCGCCGGGTCGATCCGCTCCGGCATGGACCGAGTCGTCATCGCGGGCGGTGTGCACACCACCTCGCTCATGCCCCGCAGCGAGCGTCGCGTGCCGGGCACCACCGACTACGACGCGTGGGGCGCCCCGAGCCACCCGGCGACCCCTGAGGCGCCGAACCTCGACATGTCGATCACCGTCGGCTGGAACACCGCCCGCATCGCCGGCCTCAGCCGCCTGGAGCAGGACCAGTGGGCCGCGCGCTCACACGAGCGCGCGATCGCGGCGATCGATGCCGGCAACTTCGTCGAGGAGATCGTCGCGATTGACGCACTGCGCCCCGACGGCAGCACCGTCCGCTTCGAGGTCGACGAGCACCCCCGTCGCCAGACCTCACTCGAGAAGCTCGCCGGCCTCAAGGTCATCCACCCGGAGATCGAGGGCTTCAGCGTCACAGCGGGCAACTCCAGCGGCCTCAACGACGCCGCCTCGGCCGTCACCGTGGTGAGCAGCGACGTGGCCGCCGCCGAGAAGCTCGACGCCATGGCCACCGTCCTGTCCTGGGCCAACGTGGGCATCAACCCCGAGCGCACCGGCTTCGCCGTCGTCGATGTGATCCCGAAGGCGCTCCAGCGCGCCGGCCTCTCAATCGCCGACATCGCCCTGTGGGAGATCAACGAGGCCTTCGCCTCTGTCCCGGTCGCGGCCTGCAAGCAGCTCGAGATCAACGACGAGATCGTGAACACCAGCGGCAGCGGCTGCTCGATCGGCCACCCGGTCGCCGCCTCCGGCACGCGCATGCTGAACACCCTCGTCCGCGACCTTCGCCGCCGCGGTGGCGGCTACGGCGTCGCCGCCATGTGCGCCGGCGGCGGCCAGGCCGGCGCGCTGGTCGTGCGCGTCTGACGACGAGCATCTCGACCGACGAAAAAAGGTCGGCCCGGCAGCTGCCGGGCCGACCTTCTACCTTTTCGGAGGCCGATTTGCGACGATCAGCGGGGCGCGAAACGCTGGGCGCCATCGATGCGGACGGTCTCGCCGTTCATGTACGGGTTCGACAGCAGGTGGGTGGCCAGCGCGGCGTATTCGGCCGGCTCGCCCAGACGCTTCGGGAACGGCACTGCCTCGCCGTACTTCTTGAGAGCCTCCTCGCCGACCGACGCCATCATCGGCGTCTTGATCGTGCCGGGCGCGATGCAGCAGACACGGATGCCGACCGCGCTCAGGTCACGGGCGGAGGCGAGGGTCAGGCTGACGACGCCGCCCTTGGCGGCGGCGTAGGGAGTCTGGCCGATCTGACCCTCGTACGCGGCGATCGAGGCGGTGGTGACGATCGCGCCGCGCTCGCCGTTCTCGTCCGGCTCGGCCGTGGCGATCTTGGCGGCGGCGAGGCGCAGCACGTTGTACGTGCCGCCGAGGTAGATGTCGATGAGAGTCTTGAACCCTTCGTACGACGCGGGCGAACCGTCTCGACCGACGAGCCGCTCGGGCGTGCCGCCGAGACCACCGTGGGCGACGACCGCGTAGCGCAGGGCGCCGAGTTCGGCAGCAGCGTCGAGCGCAGTCTGCACCGAGTCGTCGTTCAGGACGTCGGTGCGCACGTAGCGCACCGCGTCGCCGAGCTCCTGCTCAAGCTCACGGCCTTTCTCGTCGTTGAGGTCCGCGATCACCACGCTCGCACCCGCCTTGACGAGGTCGCGCACCGAGGCGGCACCCAAACCACCCGCGCCGCCGCTGACGATCGCACTCGTACCGTCAAATCCCATGCCTACACCTACTCCTCTGTCTGCCCTGCTTCGCTGCACGGTCAACTAAATAATAGAACTATATCTCATTGTTCCGGGCCCATGCCTGAGCGCTGCCCGGACGCAGCAGGCCCGTCTGGGTCGCCGTTGCCAGCAGCACGCCATCCCGTGCGAAGATGCGCGCCTCACCATGGCCGAGGCCGGAGGACGTCGACGGCGTGGTGTGCTCGAACAGCAGCCAGTCGTCGACGCGCGGGCGCCGGTGGAACCACACCGAATGCGCGACCGTTCCGAGCGCTCGCTTGCGCAGGCCGAGATCGTGACCGTGCACCGAGAGTGTCGGCCACAGGATGCCGAGATCAGAGAGATAGAGCAGGAGGGCCTCGTGGAGCCGCGGCTCGTCCGCGACCGGGAGGATCTCGGGTCGCATCCAGGTCAAGAACCGGCCCTCACCCGCCTCGTCCGCCCGGATCAGGACACGCGGGCGGGAGATCTCGATGGCAGCTTCCTGCGGGGAGCCGGCCTGCGGCATCACCGTCTGATACTCGGGGCCGGCGGCGTCGCGATGGTGGAACGCGACGGTCGCGACCGCGACGAGTCGTTCGCCGTGGGTGACCTCGACGAAGCGGCGCGCGACCGTACGGCCGTCCTGAAGTGACCGGACGGCGAACCGCGGCAGGACGTCGAGCGGGGCCGCGCCGATGTACTCGATGTGCGCATAGCGCACCGTCATCGCCTCCGGCACCGCGTCATAGGCCGCTACCAGGGCGAGTGCGCCGACGTGGCCGCCGAAGCCTCGCGCCGGTTGGGCACTGGTCGCGTGGATCGGGCTCAGCGGCCGGCCGTCGGATCCGATGCGGAGGTCGTCGGTGATGGGTCCGGACGCCGTCATCCGACCAGCTCCGCGGAAAGCTCCTCGAGAATCCTCACGCAACGGCGATGCCAGGCGGCGCCGTCCCGGGGCTCCCCGATCGCACCAGAGACGATCATCGCGTTGCCGAACCGGAAATCCCGGTGGACGAGCACGTCGACGACCTCGAAGTCCCCCGCTCGCTCCCTGCGCTGGTTCGCGACATGCTCGGTCGCGGTCAGCGCCGGATCGCCTGTCGCGACCCACTCGGCGCGCCAGCGGCGCAGCTGGCGCGCGAGGTACGGCGTCGACCTGCGAAGGTCTCCCAGACCGACGACATCGAGATCCACGGCCTGGAGATCGGCGAGCAGATCGATCAGGTCGAACCCGAGGTCGGCCTGATGGGCCGGGCCGACCGACGTCGCGATCGCTACCGATTCCACCACCTCGCCGGGAGCCGGCGCCATCACGGAGAACGGCTGGGGGGCGACGGCGCGGTGGTCACAGACGGCAATCGCCCCGGGCGCTGGCACAGCGGTGTCCCGGAGAGCGGCGCAGATCCGCGCCTCCCGTACGACGTCGTGCGTGTCTCCGCCGGCCTGCTGCGCCGGTGGCTGTCGTACGACGACGCGCTGGCCCTCGGCGTCGATGCCGAAGGAGGTGATGTTCGACCAGCCGCCCGCCATCTGCTCGATCCGGACGGGGGGCAACATCCCCAACTCGCCGGCCAGCCAGGCCGTCAGGTCGAACGCCTCAGCCGACGCGGTGCTCTCCACGATCTACCGATGACCCGGGAGTACGCGCGTCTCGTCGAAGAACGCAAACGCTCGCAGGTGGTAGGCCCGAGCGACATGGTGGAGGCTGATGTTGTGACCACTCGCCACCTGCACCACAGGCACCACGCGAGTGGAGTCGCTGAACAGGGAGCAGCACTGGCGCAGCGTCTCTGCGTCGCCCGCAGAGGAGGCCTCGTGCTCCGCGCGGGTGATCTGAACCGGGACCCGCACCGACGGCGCCAGCTTGCGGGTCGCATATCCACACTCGATGGCATCGATGATCTCGGCGGCAGGAATCGGTCCCCCCACCTCGGTGTGCACCTTGAGCGCCTCCGGCACGAATGTGCCATCCGGCCCGTAGAACATCTGGCGTGCGTCGGCCAAAGACACGGCCGGAAGGAAGTCGACCTGCTCGAGCGACAGATTGCCGGCGGGCGACCCGTCGAACGAGAACGGCAGCCCCGAGATGTCGACGCCGCCGAGCGCGGACGGAGCATGGGCCGCCACGTGGAGCGCAAGGATCGCGCCCATCGAGTGACCGATGAGGAAGACTGGACCGCAGTCGGGCTCAGCGGAGAGCCCGTCAATGAGGTCGACGACGATCTCGGCCTGCCGCGCCATCCGAACGTCCGGACCGACGAGGCCGCGGCTAGCGCCGTAGCCGGGACGATCGATCGCAATCACGCGGTAACCGAGCGACGCACCGAGGTCCAGCAGCGAGGCCACGGGCAGCAGTGGATGGTGCCAGTAGCCCGCGCCGTAGCCGCCGCCGTGAAGGCCGATGACAGTGCCGAGCGGCGTCCCCGCTGGCCGCGCCTCGATGCCCGAGAGCGTCAACTCCCCCACGGACCAGGTCCGGGACATTCTGTCTCCTCGGCGACGATTGCCATAAGGCGATTGCTATAACTAGTAATACTATTTATAGCAATCGGCCCGGCACTGAGCAACGCAGAGGAACTGCCACGATGAGCATCGATGACTGGGCCGCGCCCAGTGGACACCACCGCACCCACTCCGCCGCCCGGCGCATGCCCGCCCCGGAGGGACTGTCGGCGCTGGACCAGCTGCTTGCCTATGAGCAGATCCGCCAACTCGCGAACCGCTACGCACTGGCGGTCAACATGCGCGACTTGGACGCTCTCGTCGACCTCTTCG
Source organism: Gordonia polyisoprenivorans (assembly GCF_017654315.1). Classification (NCBI taxonomy): domain Bacteria; kingdom Bacillati; phylum Actinomycetota; class Actinomycetes; order Mycobacteriales; family Gordoniaceae; genus Gordonia; species Gordonia polyisoprenivorans. Next base: position 2,358,624 of record NZ_CP072203.1, on the reverse strand, counting down.
TCGACGACGTCAAGGCCTTCGGCGGGAAGCGCGGACGCGAGGCCCTGAAGGAGGTCTTCGCCTCTCATATCAATACAGCCGACGTCGACGTGCTCGAGGTGACCACGCACGTCATCAATCTGCACGACGCCGACCATGCGACCGGCACGGTCTACAGCCGGTGCGAGATGGGCTCACAAGGCACCTGGGCGCGCCAATCGATCGCCTATGAGGATCGGTACGAACGTCGCGACGAGCTCTGGTACTTCGTCAACCGCAACCACTTGCTGTTCTACGGTGTCGAGGTCCCTGAGCGCCCGCTCGACCAGCGCCCTGCCAACTGGCCCGAGCACACGCTCGGGCGCGGCAGCGTGCCATACGACTGGGAGTCATGGCAGGCCGCACGCCCGAGGTGAGCCGTCAGGCCGAGTTGCACACCTCCCAGGCCGCCCCCTCGCGCTGGGGATCGGTATCCCGGACGCGGTGAGGCGAGCCGGAGAGCCCGGCGGCAACGTCCACATTGACGCGAGTGCATTAACGACGTCGAGCTGTCCGAACGCCCCGACCGCCTGCGCGACGGCGGCATCGACCGGGCCCTTCGCACAACACGTCGCAATCGACGGGAAGGGCCTCCGCATCGAGATCTCAGATCTCCGTAGCGACCTTCTCGACCTTGCTGAACGTGTAGCCCGCGAGGACCGCCGTCGCGCACTTGTTTGGCCATCGCGAGCGCGACGCCACGCCCGGATCCCCTGGCCCACCCCGGTGATGAGCGCGACACGCCCTGCCCGCCTGCCCCGTACCCGAGTCGTTCACCGACGCATCCTTCGAACTCGCCTGTCGAACCGTCCACGATGAGGCGAACGTAGCGCCGCGACGGAAAACTCGCTAGATTATCTAACTGGTAACTTCCATGCGAGGAGGCTGAGATCGAGATTCAGCGCGTCACGCTGACCGGCTGCGGGATGACGACGGAGTACTCCCACGGCCGGAGCCATCCTGACCTGTCCCCACTCGCTCTCGGCGCGACGCTCGGCTTCTCAGTGCTGGCGCTCAACCGACCGGGGTATGGCGGCTCGGCCGACGCGCTCGCGGACGGGATACAGCTGCTGGACCAGGCCAAGACCGTCTACGACGCACTCGACGGCTTTGGCCGCAGCCACGACACCGGCGCGGGGACCCCTCGTGGTGGCACACTCGTACGGCTACAAGCTCGCCCTGCACCTCGCGGCCGACCAGCGCGGCGGCGACCTTCTCGGCATCGACGGCTCCGCGCGGTCCCGCGGCACGCCCCCGCCCTCGATCCGAACCGACAGAAGTCGGATAAGGAGCCGGCCGCGACCCGTCCTGGGGCAGTGCGTACCTGTTATCCGCCCGGCACCTTCAATCGCGGGATTCACTCCATCGCCCCCGTTCCGGTGATCGAGTCGGAGGACGCCCTGGGCTGGACCGGCATCCTGCCCGCGATGGCCGCACGCGTACGCGTACCACTGCAGTTCTCGGTCGCCGAGCACGAGAGGTGGTGGCTGATCGACGACGCCGCACTGGCCGACTATCGCAGCCTGTTCTCGTCGTCGCCGCGGATGATCGTCCGCTGCCGGCCCCGAGCCGGGCACAACATCAGTCTCGGGTGGGCGGCGCGGCCATACCACCTCAACACGCTCGCGTTCGCCGCCGAGTGCATCCGTCACCCGGAACATCTGAGCCGGGCGCCATCAGGAAGGAAGTACACATGGAGTCACGCCGCTGGCTGGTCTCGGGAGTCTCCTCGGGACTGGGTTGGGAGCTCGCCCAGACTCTCGTCGAGCAGGGTCACGTAGTCATCGGGACGGTCCGTAAGGACGCCGACGCCGATCGCCTGCGCACCCTCGGCCCCAACGTCCACGTCGTCCAGATCGACCTTGTCGAGCCGGAGAACAAGGTCGCCACCGCCGTCCGCGCTGCCATCGACGAGGTCGGCGGGCTCGACGTGCTGGTGAACAACGCCGGATACGGACTGGTCGGAGCCATCGAGGAGTCCAGCGAGGACGAGGCCCGCCACCAGATGGAGACCAACTTCTGGGGCCCGTGGAAGCTCATCCGTGCGGCGCTGCCGGCATTACGACACAGCGATGACGCCCGCATCCTCAACGTCAGCTCGACCGCCGGCTTCCATGGCGTACCCGCGATGGGGATCTACAACGCCTCGAAATTCGCCCTCGAGGGCATCAGCGCCGCGTTGAACCTGGAACTCGCCGATCACGGCATCCACGTCACCATCGTCGAGCCGGGGGCCTTCCGAACCGACTGGGCCGGCGGCGGCTTGAAATTCAGCGAGTCCCAGCTGTCGGAGTATGCCGACTCCGCGGCCGGCAAGATGCGCGGCGGCATCTCGCATCTCGACGGTCGCCAGGACGGGGACCCGCGCCGTGGCGCCCAGGCCTTGGTCGAGCTCGCCTCGGCCGACAAGCCGCCGCTGCGATTCCCTCTCGGCGCCGACGCCGTGCTCGCCTGGCGCAAGCACCTCGCGCGCACCGGCCGCGAGCTCGACGCATGGGCCGACCGCTCCGAGAGGACGAGCTTCACCAGGTAGCCCCTGTTCTGCCGAGCAGGCGCGGCCTGAGGCATCCGATGTTTTGGGCCCGGACCGGTGACAGGTCCGACCGCTGGAGCGCACACCACATCGGTCATGAGGTCTAACTCAAGGGCTCGTGAATCATGCAACACCCCAGCGCACGTCAATTACCGGACCTCGCACTGCTGGAACAGCTCTCAATGGTTCCGATGGCGTTCCGCACCTGACGTGCGAAGAAAATCGACAATAGATACATGAAGGGAAGTTCTCGATGTTTCAAAGAATATCTGCTGATGGCGCCGGTACTGCCGTCGCCCGTCTGCTCCTGCGCACCGTCGTGGGCAGCACAATGATTGCCCACGGTGTCAAGCACGGCAAGAGCCTCGACGGGACCGCCGGCTGGTTCGGCTCGATCGGCTTTCGTCAGCCGAGACTCCAGGCACAGCTCAGCGCCGGGGTGGAGGTCGGCGGGGGTGCGGCACTCTTGCTGGGTGCGGGGACCCCGCTCGCCGCGTCGGTGATCATCGGCACGATGGGCGTGGCCGCCACGAGCGTCCACCGCCCCAACGGCTTCTTCATCACCTCCGAGGGCTACGAGTACGTCCTTAACCTCGCCGCCGCGAGCACCGCCGTCGCTGCGCTGGGACCGGGGCGCTACAGCGTCGACTCGGCTCTCGGATTCGACCGCAAAGTCGGCGGCGGCAAGGCCGCCGCGCTCGCGGTCGGGCTGGGCATCGCGGGGGCCGCCGCGCAGCTCGCCGTATTCTGGCGAAAGCCCGCTTAGGCTGAACGACCCGGACAAGCCCGAACCCGATCACCGGTCTCGTCAATCCCCTCTACGGAAACGATCTCGACCGGCCCGGTGATTCTCTGCACATCGCCAGCCACACAATCGATTACCACGTCGGTCGGCGAGAATTGAGACCGGAACACCTCCGGTGCCGTTGCCACACTTCATCGACATCGACATGCGGTTCCCGCACCGCTCGATCATCGGGAATCTCGGCGTCCGTCATCCGCGACACCCGGTAGATCCGCTCCGTCCACACGAATTCGCAACCAGATACCAGGTATCGCCGGCCACGATCAGGCCGACCGGATCCAGGACGCGTCCGTCGGCTCGCCTCCGCTCGTCAGTACGCGACACGAAGACGCCGATCCTCGACCTCGACTCACTGCACCGGATCCAACGCATCAAGCCTCGTCGGTGGGCGCAGGAATCTTTTCGGCTGCAACATGATTCGCCGACTCGCCTGGGCAACCCTCCCGGGATGCATCTCCGGCAGGGATGCCTCGATCTTTCGTTTCGGCCTCGCCGCCGGCGGCGAATCGATACGTCCAGCACCGGACAGCAACGCAATCGACTCAGACAGGGTCAGCCCCGAAAGCTCCAAGCGATAGTTCTTCATCAATGCGAAGCCCCCGCCTCGGCCGCGAATCGAGTACAGCGGCACCCCCGACACCGACAAGGAATCGCTATCGCGGAGGATCGCCCGCTCCGATACATCCAGTTCGGCGGGAGCCGCGCCGCGGTCTGCGCTCTCCCTTGGAACTCTGCAGCATCAGAATGGACACCACCCGTTCCGCACGCACCCGATGAGCATTCCAGATAATCATGACAGAAGATGTCGGGTATCTGCGGTTGCCTGGTTCTTGTCAGCCTGAACAACCGGAAGGACCGAACCGATGACCACCAATCTGCCCGCCGACCCGCGCCCCCTCCATGCCGCCGCATCCCGCTGGGTCACCGATCTACTCACCGCTGTCCGCGACGATCAACTCGACTCCCCACCCCCTGCGACGAGTTCGATGTCCGCGCACCGGCCAGCCATTTGATCGTCGTCGCCGGTCGGGCAGTGGCGATCGGCGAGATCGGCGACGCCCTCGTCGAATTCGGCCAGGAGGATCGCCACGACGTCGACACCTACGCCGGACTCGCCGCCCGAGCCATCGACGTGTGGGCCGACGACACGCAACTTGCCGCGCCGGTGCGGGTTCCGTGGGGCGAGGTGCCTGGCGCCGGAGCGCTGTGGGGATATGTCAACGAGACCCTCGCCCACGGCTGGGACCTGGCCGTGGCCACCGGCCAGAACGCGCAGCCGGACCCGACGTGCGCTGAGGACACCCTCGTGGTGGCTCGCCAGTTCATCCCGGCCGAGATCCACGCAGACGACACCGTACCGTTCGGCTCGGTCCTCGAACCCCGACCGGACAGGGGGCCACCGAGCGACTGGCGAATTGGAGTGGTCGGTCGTCTGCCCGGTGGGCGGAGGTCAACTCGCGTTGACCTCGACATGATCTGGCGCGATGAAGCGCCACCACCCCGGCAGCCCAGAACGCGAGGGATCGTCGGGCCTTTGGAAACGCCAGTACATACCCCATTTTTGATACAACAGTATAACTGTTTGTCGGGCCCTGATCACTCCGGGCCCGCAAACCGATCCGGCTTCCACCGCGGACGTAGCGATCCTGCCGACAATGGCCACATCGACACACCCACCGTGGTCGAGCGCCTCATGCTGCCGGAGGGCCTCGGTCTTCGAGCACCAGGGCCTGCTCCGGACAGGCTCCCACTCCCCGCCGGACAATTGCTTCGTTTTCTGCGCACACATCGAACAGCTCGACTGTCGAGTACCCGTCGTCATCGATCGGGAAAAGTCGCTCATCTACCGCGAAGCACTGTGCATGTCCAACACAACGCTCCCGTTCGAGCCGAACTCTCATGTGCGGTGCGCCTGACTCATCGACGACGGGCCTATCACAGGTCGACCCTGATATTGGTGACCGTGCGAACCGCGATGTTGTCGTAGGTCAGTGCGTCCGCATCGATCTGGTATTCCGGAATGGCCCGTAATATCTCCTCGAGTGCGACTCTCAGTTCCAGTCGCGCCAAGTGGGAGCCGAGGCAGCGGTGGACGCCGCTCGCGAATGTCATATGACCGGTCTTCTCGCGGCCGAAATCGATATGCAGAGGCTCCGTGTGATACGTGGGATCCACGTTCGCAGCCGCCCAGAATGCGTTGACCTGCTCCCCTGCACTCACGATGAGACCGCCCCCTAAGTCGATATCGCTTTCGGGATAACGCATCCCGAACGGGACCGGCGATTCATAGCGCATCAGTTCTTCGATGGCCGGTCGCAAGATCGTTGGCTCCTCAATAAGCTGCACGCGGGCGTCTGGGTTCTTGCCGAGCCAGCTGATCAGGCATGACATCGATGCGGTCACTGTGTCGAGGCCGGCGAACATGAGCAGGAACAGGATGTTGATCAAGTCCGGTTCGCTGATGGGCTCGCCATCGATCTCCGAACGCATGAGATCGGCAATCACGTCGTCGTCATCGTCCAGGGCCCGACGCTTGTCCTTGAGGAAGGCGTCAAAGTACTCGAGCAGTCTGCCACCGGCGACAGCCATGTTCGCGTCGACTTCCTCGGTGGTCTCACCCGTCGGGTGGACCACGCCTTCTTTGAACTCCAGAAAGAAGTCTAGGTCCTCGATCGGGGCTCCTACCAGCCCCAAGAATATCTGACAGGGCAGCGGAACACAGTAGTCATCGTGTAATTCGGCACCACCCCTGGCCTTCGCGTCATCCAGCAGAACGCGGGAGAGGGTGCGGATCTGTTCCTCGAGCTGTGCGACACGTTTCGGCGCGAACATCGGATCGAGGAGCCTGCGCCACTTCTTGTGGTCGGCGCCGTCGATTTCCAAGGGAATCAGGCCATCGTGGCCCATACTTCCTCCACGCCCGCCACTTCCGAGAACGTCGGGATGTTTATTGACGGCAAGAATGTCCTCGTGACGATAAAGGTGCAAAGCGCCGTCGATGTGCTCGGCGCGGATGTCCCGCGCCTTCTCCATGTAGACGAGTTGGGGATTTGCCAAGGTCTTCACTTGCTGGGACAGACCGGCGATGCGCGGCTCGAAACGGGTCGTCGAGTCCATGGGGCACCTCCTAGAAGGTGGGCTGGAGAAGTGGTGGACTGACCAAGTGGATGGCACTGGAAATTCGTCCGGGGTCTTCGGTGGAGCGACGGACGAGTGGCAAGGCGGCGGAGCGAACGATGACAGCGTCATCGAGATGACGACAACGCAGCCAGTCGCTCATCGAATGCCGAAGTCGCCCGACGAATTTCCAGTGGGAAACACTAAGTTGCTGCGAAAGAATCCGAATAGCGACGCGTGCGATCAGCGCGCCATCGGCACAAAATGTCGTGGAGTCGGTTCCCGGCGCACCGATGAGTCGTACGGTGCGTCGGGAACCGGGTACTGCCACTGCTCACTAGCGGTCGATCTGATCCCTGAACTTGTCCGGGATCGACCCGGAGGTGATGTCGGCGCTTTCACCGAGATCGCTCGGGAAGATGATCGAAGTACGAGCGAACTGTCCACCATCGACAGACTGGATCGATTGGCCGGACATGTAGCGCGCTTCATCAGATGCGAGGAACAGAGCCAGGTTGGCGTTATCCCTGAGAACCGGCGGCTCGTCAAGTCGAAGCGGCATGGCACGATGATCTGGATCCCAGGGCTGCATCTCCTCATATGACTTGCCGAGCACGTCAGCATCTGACGGCAAGGCGAAGTTGATCGACATCCCGTGCGTGGGGCACAACGCATTTGCGCGGATGCCGAACTTTCCGAACTCCAGCGATGCCGCGCGCACGAGGCCGTTCACCGCCGCCTTGGACGCGGTGTACATGGGGAACCCCGGGTAGGCGTTGTAGGCCGACGCGGACGATGTTGCCAGCAGTGCCCCCGGCTTTGAGTTCGCGATCATCCACCGGGCGGCTTGTCGCCACGCGAGGTAGATACCGGTGGTGTTGACCGCAAAGATGTTGTTCCACTCATCGAGGGACGACTCCGCGAGCGGTTGCATGCCGAACCCAGGCTCCGGGATACCGGCGTTGGCCCACATCACGTCGATACGCCCGTAAGTGTCGACCGCGGTCGACACCAGTGCCGACATGTCCGCTTCGCTTCGTACGTCGGCGTCGATTGCCGAAGCCGTACCGCCCTTTTCGATGATCTCCTTAGCCACGGCCTGCGCGCGACCAGATACGACATCGCTGACGACGACGGTCGCGCCCTCCGAAGCGAACAGAAGTGCGCCTTCCCGGCCCAGACCGGAACCGGAGCCGGTGATCGCGACGATCTTGTCTTTCATACGCATGGTTGTTCTCCTTCTCGTCAGTGGGCCGGGCCGGCAATTTCGTCAGTGGGCCGGGCTGGCAATCGACTTGATCCGCAGGTATTCGCGAAATCCGGCGACACCGTGTTCGACTCCGTCACCACTGATGCCGTAACCGCCAAATGGAGCATCGGCAGACAGATAGAAGGAGTTGTTGATGTTGACCGTGCCCGCCCGCAGCTTGTGTGCGACTGCCCAAGCACGTTCCTCATCGGCGGACTGGACATAAGCGGAAAGGCCGTAGCGGGAATTGTTGGCCACGCGCACCGCCTCGTCGTCGTCTCCCTCATAGCGAATCACCGACAGCACGGGGCCGAACACCTCGGTCTGGGCGATCTCGGAGTTCTCATCGACGTCGACGACCACGGTCGGCTGATACCAGAAGCCGCGACCGTCCCGTTCGCCACGCTGACCACCCACGAGAACACGGGCGCCTTCCGCTCGCGCGCGGTCGACGAGTCCCTCGATTCGCTTGAGCTGTTCCTCCCGAATGATCGGGCCGACGACAGTGGCCGGATCGTTGGGATCTCCGCATTGCATGTTGCCGACCGCGACCTCGAGACGTTTGAGTACCTCGTCGTACACGTCGGCATGGACGACCATTCGTGTCGCGAGCGCGCAACCCTGTCCGGTGTTGGACATGCACATCGCAACTCCCACACCACAAGCCATGTCGAGATCCGCGTCGGGGAGGATGACGTTGGCCGACTTACCACCGAGTTCGAGCACCGAATGGCGGATACCGTTGGCGGCGCGCTCGGCGATGCGCTGACCAACCCCAGGTGACCCGGTAAAGTGGTAGAGGTCGATACGCTGGTCGGCGGTCATCGCATCGCCGACGACCGCCTTGTCAGCAGAACTGATCGCATGGAAGGCACCAGCGGGGATATCCGTGTCGGTCTTGACGACCTCAGCGAAGAGCGCTGCGGTCAGTGGCGTGTCCGGCGCGCTCTTGAGTACCACGGCGTTGCCTGTCGCGAGTGCGTGATGCACCTTCCAGATCGCCGTCATGAATGGTGCATTCCAGGGTGTGATTGCGCCGACGACGCCGTACGGCTCGTAAACCACTCTGCGATCGCTCTTGAATCCCAGCCCCTCGTTCGGGCCGAGGTCTTCCTCCCACTGAAAGGCCGTGATCAAGTCATTGAAGAAGTCCATGCCCTCGATCATGTAGCGCACGTGGGTATAGATATTGCCCCGGCAGATACCGGCTTCCGCTACCAGCAGGTCCTCGAACTCATCGGCGCGTGCGCGCAGTCCCTCCTGCAACTGCACCATGCAGCGCTTGCGGAAGTCGCGATTCGTCGCCCAGTCCGAGGTATCGGCAAAAAGTCGAGCAGCGGCAATTGCTTCCTCGACGTCTTCCACGCCCGCATCGGCGGCTTCGGCCACCACCGACTCGTCCGCGGGGTTGATGACCGGGTACCGCTTTCCTGACTTCGCATCGCGGAATTCGCCGTCGATGAACAGCCTTCCCTCGATCTGACCGTTGGGCATGAGATCTCCTCAGACTCGATTGCGGTTATGTATATGTGCTGGGTGCGATCGCCGGCCCACGCAACGAGGTACCGCGGGGACAGCATCAGACAGGTTGCGCCCCAATGGCTTATCGAAGTTGACATCGATTCCAGGAGGACCTCACCGTGTACGACTGTGATGCGTATCGCATGAATGATTAAACTGTATGGCGTACCTCACGTCAAGGGAGCGCTCCTCCCTTAGCCGAGGTTCAGAGACGCCGGCCGCGCAGACGTCCGACGATCCCCCAGACTTCGAGTGGCTTTACTTTACACTGTAACAATTACGCGGCATGATGGTGACCAGCCACTTCAACCGCCCAGGAGGCACTGTGGAACCATCAACCGACACTCCGCTGCTCGATGCAGCCAAGCGCTCCGAGTACATCAACGGACTCAACGCCGAGACCCTCTCGGCATTGATGCGGTCGACCTGGACCTGGGACGATCGCGCTCTCCGACGTCGACTCAGCGAGGCATTGGTGGGCCTCACCGCGGTTCGCGAGATGCGTCGCGGAAAGATCGAATGCTCTCCGCATGTGGTCGACGCCGCTGAAGCGCGGTTGCTCGCCGAGCTCGGCGAGTTCATTGCCGAAGTTCTTGGTCCGCGACTTCTGATTGAGACCGGGAACCCCTTCCGCGACAATCTCTTACCACTCGTCGCTGCGACGGCTGAGCTCACGGCCGACGCAGACCGGGCCATCGAGTTGCTCGCCGTCGACATCGCTGGGCATGTCATCGAACGCAACGAGGATCTGACCACCGTTGTCACCGAGGATCAGTGGGGTTCGCTTGCCTTCGACGGCGCGGTCGGAGCTGCAAAGGTCGCGTATTCGGCCGGGTTCGGACTGAGCGACACCGAATATTTCGCCGCGGCGGGATTGGGCGCCCAGGCACTGCGAACCGCAGCCTCGCCCACCGACACCTCAGTGGACCTACGCCACAGCACTCTCGCAGCTGCAGAGAAATCCGGATCATGGGACCCGGCGCTCGTCCGCACCCGCGCGCATCCGAGCGGCGACCGGTGGTCCATCACCGGGGAGAAATGGTACGTGCCCGGCACCGAGAGCGCCGATACCCTGCTCGTCGTTGCGCGAACGGCCGGTGGCCCCTCCCTTTACCACGTAGCCCGGTCCGCGCCAGGAGTCGACGTCGAGGTCTTGCCAAGCCTGGACCCGGCACGCCCCTTAGGGCACATCACCTTTACCGATGCTCCCGCCACTCTCATCGGCCGTGAAGGTGCGGGCGGGCGAATCATGAATCGCACCGTTGACAAAGCAACCACCGTGCTCGCCGGCGAACAGACTGGAATGGTCGACCGCGCGTTGAAAACACTGTGCGAGCTTCTCCCGCCCTGCAACGACTCGGCCGCTTGGAATCATTTCACCCGTAAGGTCGCGGAGCTCGAGGTGGTTCGCCAGACCGCGACCGCACTCTGGTACCGCGCAGTCAAGTACGACACCAACGACAATCTGGACAGCGCCGCGGTTGCCGCGGCAATGGCCCATATCGGTTGCTCCTCAGCAGTCCGGGCGGCGGCGCTGGAGATCACAACCGTGGCCGACGATGTCGATTCCAGGTTCGTCGAGACGTTCCGCATACGGGCCCGCGCCACCGATCTACTGCTCGGCGGTCCGGCTCTCTCACACGAGCGCCTCCTCGAACGCCTGGGTATCTGATCGGACAGTTACGGACACAATGCATCAGGCCCTGGGGCGCCAGCCGAGGGCCTGATTGTTGTTCCGGCATGACGGTCGGGAGCCGAGCTCGCATCCGGGCACAGCGTTCAACGCGTAACGACATACGTTGCCATCCCGACAGACATGTCGGGTCGGCAACGGCAGATTAGCGCATGAATCGAGTCAGAGCCGCACGCGCGTAACAGTTCCCAACTCAAGGACCTGGCCCCAGATGCCGGTCGGCGCATTCGTCACACTCTCGCGTCGCGACAGGATCGAGGAGATTGCGAGATCGCCGTTTCGGGTGGTGACTTCCCACTCCGCACCGTTGACAACAACCTCGTTGACGCCGAGCGTTTGCCCCGGCTGCCACCGCATCGAGTGACTCCTCGTCAACGCCGAAGGCGGCACCGCCGGTATGCCCATTCGATGTCACGGTCCAGATCGTCCCACGCCACGTTGGAGTCGACGTACTCATCTCCGACGCGATAGATGCCGACACCGAATAGCTCGGCACGCGCAGCTTCTTGGCCGCATCGATCATCATCTGGTGACTCATTCCTTCACCGTTCTCGGGAACCTCGCAGCACTCGAGCTGTGCTGGAAGGTCATTTTCGAGCGTCAGCAACGCGACAGCGACGCCCACCCCGAGCCGCGCTTCCAGATCACGCGTCACCCACTACTGGAGTTCAGCGACGTCGTTCGTCCGTTCGAGAACAGACCCGCCTCGCGAACGCAGGTGCTCCATGGGAGCACGTGACCGGATGATCTGGAACATCCCGTCGCTAAGCCGCTAGGGCGTGTTGCTAAACAGGTGACCGCTGCCTGTGCGTCTGCCATCGCTCTGGGATGATGGGCTGATGATGTCTTTGAGAGGGGAACCCTCCGTGCCTGCTCTGTGTCTTCGGCCGTCAACCGGGGCTGCGGAGTATCCGGCGCTCGTTGAGATTTGGCGCAGCGCGGTGGATGCGACGCACGACTTCCTCGCGGATGCTCATCGCGACGAGATCGAAAGCCGCCTGCAGCCTGACTACTTCCCCACCGTGACCCTCTCGGTCGCAGAACTTGATGGTGAACCGGTGGGATTCTCCGGTGTTCTCGACAGTAATCTGGAGATGCTGTTCGTTGACGCGACACGACGCGGAGCTGGAATCGGCACGGCGCTCCTCAACCATGCAATCACGGAGCACGGCGTCGCCAAGGTGGATGTCAACGAACAGAACGTGGCGGCTGCAGATTTCTACGCTCACCGAGGATTCGAGGTCGTTGGTCGCAGCGAGACGGACGAGGCTGGCCGGCCGTACCCGTTGCTCCACATGAAGCTCAACGAGCCGTCCTGACCCGCGTATTCGCCACCCCGTAAGAAGCTCCCCTGGCCGAACTACAACCATTGGAGCGTCGCAGCGAGGCACACTCCCGCGTGATAGTTGCGAGCCGTCTTGTCTGAGCGCATCGCGATGCCGCGCCACTGCTTGAGTTTGTTGAAGCACCGCTCGACGACGTTGCGGCCACGGTAGCGTCTGCGTTGATCCTCGCCGAAATCGATTGGGCGGCCTGACTTCTTTCGTCGGTGCGCGATCTGATCGTCCCGTTCGGGAATCGTCACGGCGATGCCGTGCTGCCGGAGCCAGGCCCGGTTCGCTTTCGACGGGTACCCCTTATCGGCCATCACCCGATCCGGGCGGGTCCGTGGCCGGCCCCGCCCGACGGGTACCCGGATTTGCTCGAGTGTTGCGACCATCATCCTGGTGTCTGCGGCCTGTCCAGGTGTGAGGATGAACGCGAGCGCGCGGCCCTTCCCGTCGCAGACTAGATGATTCTTCGTCGTCAATCCGCCGCGGGAACGACCGATCGCGTGGTCGGGTGGCTCGTCAGCGAACTTCTTGTAGTTCGACAGAGCCCCCCGTATTCCGCGGTAACGTCGCGCCGTGCTGATGCACGCGCACGATCGTGGAATCGATCGACGTCACCCAGTCCAGGTCGCCCGACTGCTGCGCGAGAGCCTGCGTCTTCTCCAGCACGCGCGCCCAGACACCTTGGCCGGACCATCGGTTGAAATTCTTGTAGATCGTGTTCCAGTTCCCGAATCGTTCCGGCAAGTCCCGCCACGGAGCCCCGGTGCGAAACCGCCACGCCGTCGCCTCGGCTACCACACGTCGAGCTACGGGCGGTCGGCCGGTCGCCTTCGCAACCGGGAACAACGGGCCGATTACGGCCCATACCTCATCCGAGATCACATCACGCGACATGGCCTCAAGCCTCACCCACGTGCCAGCGAAGAGGGTTTAGCAACACGCCCTGGTACTACAGCCGTAGATCGGGTTCATTGTTGCGTTGACCTGCGGCTTTGATGGCATTGTTGGGCTCTTCGTTGGTGTCGTCGTCGCCAGAGTGACCAGTCGAGTATCCGGTCGCGGGTGGTGTGCAGGGGCGCGAGCATCAGTGTGATGAACAAGCGGCGAAATTCGTTGACACTCAACCGGATCAATGCGGGATTGGGGTGTTCGGTGCGGCGTTGAGTCGCGGTGGTGACAGCCAGGAAGGCGTGGGCGAACATCACCAGGATGGTCCAGCGGTGCCACGAGGTCCAGGTGCGGACCTGATGCTGATCCGGGCCGGTCAACCCTTTGCTGGTCTGAAACGATTCCTCCACCGTCCAGCGTCGTCCGGCTACCCGCACCAGGGCGGCGAGGGTGGCTGGCCGGGGGCTGTAGCAGCGGTAGGACGCCACCTCGCCGGTCTCGTCGTTGCGGCGGATGAGTACCGAACACTGACCGCCACGGGCGGGGGTCTCGGTGGAAGTGCCCCATGCCCACGAGTAGAGACGATCGCCTTTGGTGCCGGTTCCGGCTGAGAGGCGTTGCCAGGCGCTGGTGGGCATGGTGGAGGCGATGTCGGCGACACACTGCTCACCAGTATCGGTGGGGATGCGTCGATCCTTGGAGATCGCCAGTACATACCCGATCTGGCGTTGCTGCACCACGGTTCGGAGATTCGGGTCCACGCCGTAGACCTCGTCGCCGGCGACCCAGCCAGCGGGTACGTCGGCATCGAGGGCGCGGTCGATCAGAGCGTGGCCCTTGGAGCTGGTGTAGGTCATATACACCGCCACCTGCCAGTTCTCTATCCGGCCCGCCGTGCCCCAGTACTGTCGTTGCACCCCACAGTTTTAGTTCCCTTCTTCACATCACCGGTCTCATCGACGACCAGGATTGCGTCGGGTTCGGCGAACGCGTCGATGACCATCGCACGCAGGTCCGCACTGATGTCATCAGCATCCCACTTAGCCCGAGACAGCAAGTTCTGCAATCTGTCCGGTGTCGAGTGCCCCGACGGCTCAGCCATCGTCCAACAATTCTTGGAGTCGATCGCCGAGAGGACCGACAACACGAACGCGCCCGCATTACGGGCAGCCTCGCACCGCGCGAACCGCGGTGCAATCTGATCGATCAGCACGTCCAAGCCCGACTGCCACCGTTGATGGTCTACCCTCAAACCTGCGGCTGCCGCGGGCGTATTTGGTTTCTTCACAAATTCTGAATCATGCCCCGGCAGCCGTCCTGACCAGAGCAAACACGCCACACAACCTCAGCGACAGCTATCTACGGCTGTAGTACTAGGCTTTGGCTATTCTTCGACGATCTCCCAGACATCGCTGACGACAACGGCTTTGCCGTCGACCGCCGTCACGTCGCCGGTACGACCAGCGATCCACATCCGGGCGTGGGTGCGGCCATCGATGAGGGTTTGGTGGTCAGTCGCGCCAGGTCACCGGAGCAGAAACTGGATGTGAGGTGCGGCACGGTTGTTCGAGATCGGTGGCGGCCGCTCGCCGACCTGCCCTGCAGGCAGCGCTCGCCCGATGCGACGTCGAACACCTCGGGGTAGAGGGTGTCCTCCCGCGACTGAAAGGCGTCGAAACCCGTCCCCTCCCTGGTGGTCCCGGTGTCGCCCACGCCGGTGTAGCTGATCACCGCGGCACCCCGGTCCTCGGTGACCTTACGTTTCAAGACAGCGCCCATCGGCTGGCCGGCGAACGAGAAGGACTTAGACGCGAATGCCTGGCGGAGAACATAATTCGATTCGCGCTTCTCGACTTCCACGATCGTCGTTAGATGGACCAACATCGGATCATCCACACGTTCAACGACATACAAGATGGTCCCACCGACCACAGAGATGACCGACGCGAACTCGGCCGCCGTTGCGCTCCCACGTTCCATAAGGTCGATCATCAGCGTCGGGACCAGACCGCCGGATCGGACGCAACTTCGGTACGCAAAGACAACTCGATACTGTTATGTCTATTGGGGCGTGTCTCCAAATTCTGAGTGCTGTTGTGGCGCATGATTTTGGGTGTGTCGAGATTTCAGGTGTTCACCGATGAGCAGTGGCTGCTGCTCGAAGCCGTCTTGCCGTCGTCGGATGGTATGCGGGGACGTCCTTTTCGTGATCATCGGCAGGTGATCGAGGGAATTGTGTATCGGGCGCGCACGGGATGCCCGTGTCGTGATCTGCCCGCGGAGTTCGGGCCGTGGCAAACGGTGTGGAAACGCCATCGCCGCTATAGCGGTGATGGCACCTATGACAAGATTCTGGCCGTGCTGGCCGCCGATGCCGACGCACGTGAACCGTCCTGGACTGGGTGGAGACCTGGTTAGGCCACCTCCGTCTCAGAGGTGACGCTCTCACGGTAGCGCGTCTCGTATTCGATGGGTGAGCAGTAGTCCAGCGAGGAGTGCAGGCGGTCGGTGTTGAACCAGAACACATACGCTGCGGTCTCACGTTCGACCTCGGCGCGGTCGGTCCAGGTGCGACTGGTGTTGATGAGTTCGGTCTTGTAGAGCCCGATCGTCGATTCCATCAGCGCGTTGTCGAGGGCATCGCCAACCGATCCGATGGATCCGGTGATGTCGGCCTCCTGCAAAGCCGCGGTAAACGCCAACGACGTATATTGACCAGGTTCAACCGGTGTCGCTGTGGTGCACCAAACCTGTTGCAGTGAAGTCGAATACAGATCTACTTCGGGTGAACAACGCTTGCTTGACCACACTGGTCACCAACGGCGTGTGTTTGCTGGTCATGACCCGCCACCCGAGGATGCGTCGGGAGAACACATCGACGAGAAACGACACGTACACGAACCCGGCCAACGTCCACACATAGGTGAAGTCGGCCACCCACCACTGATCCGGTCGATCTGGTGTATCCCATTGCCGGTCAACATGATCCGGGAATCGTGGCGCTTTGTCATCGCGATGGGTGGTGACGGTGCGGTGAGAACCCCGGACAGCTCCGGAGATCGGCGCAGATCCCCATCAGCCGGCCCACCTGATCGCGACCCATCGGGTGTCCTGCTCGCCACATCTGGTGATGCATCTTGCGGACCCCGTAGACACTGCAGTTCTTGGTGAACTGCCGGAACACCTCGTGTGCGGCGTACGCCTCGGCCAGCGCGGCCGCCGAGACGACACCACGCTTCTTGCGGGCGTAGTAGGTGGACGGGGCGATCTGCATTCCGTACTCGGTGAGTACCCGGCAGATCGGATCGACCCCGAACCGGTCCTTGTGATCGTCGATGTAGTCGACGATCAGTGCAGTCGGCGGTCGATCTCCGCCGCCGCGAAAAACGCTGACGCTGTCTTCAAAATCTCGTTGGCTCTGCGTAATTCGGCGTTCTCGCGGCGCAACTCGCGCAGCTCAGCACTCGGCGCCTCCGCCGATGAGGCACTCGCGGTCGAGACGGCCGGCGTGTCCTTCCCGATCCAGTTCCGCAACGTCGCTGGATTGATGTCAAGCATCTCCCCGACATGGCGCCGCGCCGCCAACTTCGCGCCACCGACCTCGGCCAGCCGATCGTGATACATCCTCACTGCCCGCTCACGAGTCTCCTGGTCAAACTTTCGTGCTGCTCCCATACCGACATTCTCCTGGTGAGATCACGGTCTCCACCAGACCCAGGACGGTTCAACGCGAGGTGCTGGAATGGTCGGTCTCGGTCGATTCCACCGTCGCCCGCGCCCACCAGCACGCCACGAACCTCCCGCGCCACACAGGGGGATCTGTCGAATTACACCAATCGTGGCAACGAGCCGGCTGACCACGCGCTGGGCCGCTCACGCGGCGGCATGAACTGCACAGTCCATGCCCTGGTCGACGGACGTGGACTACCGCTGGTGGTCTTGTGCGGTCCAGGTCAGGGTGGTGATTCGCCTATGCTCGAGCCCTTGCTCGACCAACTCAAGGTCGCCCGCCCAGGACGTGGTCGGCCACAAACCCGGCCGATGCGGTGCTGGCCGACAAGGCCTACTGCGGGCGTGCCCATCGCGAAAACCTGCGCCGACGCGGCATCAAGGCCGTCATCCCGCAACGCGACGATCAGATCGCCCACCGCAAGAACAAGGGCTCCGACGGAGGCCGACCGATTTCCTTGGACAAAGAAGCCCACAAGGGCCGCAACGTCGTTGAGCGCCTCTTCAACCGCATCAAGCAATGGCGCGCAGTCGCTACCCGCTACGACAAACTCGCCCTAACCTACCGCGGCACAGTCCTTCTCGCCGGAATCCGACTCTGCACTCAAACCCTCACACAATAAAGAGACACGCCCTAGCTCAATTAACTAATGTCCACGTTGGGGGCGAGGTCGCGAATGGCTTGGGCCAGGTCGTCTGGGAGTGCGTCCGCGGCGGTGATCGTCTGGCCGGCGGCTTGGATCTCGATAGTTCGATAGCGGTGAGCGGTGGTGACGAACTTCTTGATCGACCATCCGGTGCGGGCTTCGACGATCCGGGTGACCGCGAGGGCGGCGAACACGATCGTCAGGTGCGCATGGATCGATCCTTCGAGGTGGTGGAAGATCGGGCGCGCGGCCAGATCGGACTTCGACATCCGGAACGATTTTTCGATCCGCCGCAGCTGATGGTAGGAGACGATCGCGAAATCTGCTGTGGGAGAGTCGATGTTCTTCGCGTACGCCTTCCACCCGGCAAGGGTCTTCGCGATCGTCGCCAGTGCAGTGTTGACGCTCCTGTCCGCGCCGGTTGCGCTTGACCGGAATCTTGCCCGCCACCGCCGTCTCCGCCTTGTCCAACTGCTCGTTGATGCCACGGAGACTCCGACGGGCTTGATCGGCGCTGTAGCGGTAGTACACCACCCGATTCTGACGGCAACTGGTCTTCTGGTCTTCGAGTTCGCGGGTAGCCACTGAGTCAATGCCAACCCGTCCGGCGGAATCGATTCCGGATTGTCCTTGTGCCACTTGCTGATCAGATAAGGAATGGTCGGGATCTTCTCACCACAATGAACGACAGCCCAGCATCCTCGATGGTCTTCATGTTGGCCGAGGAGATCATTCCAGCATCAGCGACCACCGTCACGTCGGTGAGCTGGTGGGCGGTCATGAACGTTGTCAACGTCGGCATCATCGTCAACGTGTCCGCCTTGTTGCCCTCGAACGCCTCCATCATGAGCGGAAACCCTGATGCGTCGATCAACAACCCGACCGTAATCTGCGGCTCCAGGCAACGTTCCTTGGAGAACCCAGGTTCCTGAATCCCGTCGGCCTTGTCGGTCTCGAAATAGAGCGTGATGACGTCGTACAAACACAGCGTCGCCGGCCCCAGGCGGGCGTGCTCCGCGCACGCTCGCGACAACTCGCGTTGCCACCGCGGCTCGGCGAACGTACGCAGGTGTCGGGTGATGGTGGCATACGAGGGTGGGTCGACACCCGATTCGGCCGGTACCCGTAGCGAATCGCGTTTGCTCATCAGTTCGATGATCCTGGCCAATATGAGATCACCGAACGCTCTGTTGCCATTGGTCTCTCCCGTGAATCCCAGTTCGTCGTAGATTCCGGTCAACGCATCGAGCAGTACCACCATCCGGGAACTGGCAATCGGGAGCGACCCGGTCCCATCAACCGCGGCGATCCCCAGATCCAGTTGCTGCTGCCCTGGGACAGCCGAGCTGCTGCCGCCGCCTTCAGTGCCGCCACCTTGTGTTCGTCGTGACCGGAACCGATGTGTTCGATCCTGCGGGCACCACCACGATTGGAGTACACGATCTGGACAGTGGTGGCCCCCGAACTTCGTCTTCACCGTCCGCACGAACGCCAAACCCACGAGCCTGAACACCACCTGTAAGCGTCCATCTGCAGACCCATCACCCCAGTTCACGGCGCCGCGAATCACGGATCCAACGAAAATGAGATGAGTCAGGAATCACCACGCAGGCATTCGCCCCCAGGCAAGCCCGACCCCTTCGCGTTGGCGTCCATGCGATCATCGAGGCGTGACGTCAGACACCGCACGCAAACGACGGTCGAGCGCCGAGGTACTTTCGCTGATCCGCGACGCGGCCTACGAAGAGTTCGCCTGCACCGGCCTCGCGGGTGCCAGCATTCGATCCATCGCCGAACGAGCCGGCGTCACCGAATCCATGGTATTCCGTCACTTTTCGTCCAAGGCCGAATTGTTCCAGGTGGCCGCAGCCGGCCCGGTGGTCCGGTACATGTACGAGTTCGCGAGTTCTATCGCATCGAATCCCGACGAAGGCCCGACCGACGTGACCGAACGCTTCGTCAGCGGGCTTTACGACCTGTGCATGGCGAACCGCCGAATTCTCATCTCACTGGCTGCAGATGCTTCCGAGGACGTTGGCCTCGACGCCGAGCCGGCATTCGACGCCTGCCTCGATGCCCTCGTTCGCGGAATCAATCGGTATTCAGCCGCGAACAACAGCAGCGCGAGAGGCAACCTCAAGGACACGGTGCGCTTGACGTTGGCAGTGGTGCTCGGGGCAACTATGAGCGGCAATGACCTGTTTCCGCGCTCGACCGACCGATCATCGATCACGGCGATGCTCGCGCAGTTTGTCCTGTACGGCGCTGGATATCGGACTCCCGACATCACCTGACGAAACTCCGAGGCCCTCGTATCAGATCAAAAATTGCACTATTGGGACTAAAAGCTGGGCATTTCGTGACGCCCATGGCCGGGCTCCGACGAGGACCCGAGCTGGATTGGACCCGGACTGCGCGCGCAAGGGATCGCTCGCAGTCGAGGAGTTCGGCTAGCCGTCCTAGACCCCGACTCTGAAGGAACACCAAATGACTTCTGGCACCGCGCGAACCGGATCTCGCGCGCGTCTACCGCACGCCCGCCACCTTACACCGTAATGCTTATGCTGGCCGACCTCGAGTGGCCGCAATCAAAGCAGATGCGCTCTGGGTAGACTTCGCCTGTGACTGGGCACCAGGGCAAAGGAGACGTTTCTGCTGCCCCGCGGCGGACTCTGCGCGCCAAGGGCCGGCCGCCGACCCTGAGTGAAGACCAGATCGTGGAGGCCGCCGTGGCGGTCATCCGTGCTGAGGGCCTCGATGCACTCTCTATGCGTCGCCTGTCGCGGGAGCTGGGCCGTTCGCAAATGGCCGTCTATTCCTATGTCGCCGACAAACAAGCTCTTCTCGATCTCGTTGCCCGCGCGACCTTGGCCGACGTCGAGATTCCCGACACCGGGACGTGGGACGTTCGGCTACGTGCCCTCATCGACAACATCGATCGCAGGTTGAGAAAGCAGCCCGACAGCGCTGGATTGCTGTTGCAGCGCATGCTGCATTCCCACCAACACATCGTCGACGCGATGATGGAGATCATGCTCAGCGCCGGATTGCCGGAACGACAGGTGCTACTGGCATACGCGATGATCCACACGTACCTCTTCGGTCGCTATCAAGTGACGGTCGCGGTCGAGAACAAGGACGACGCCGAGTTGCCACCCACGCTGGCGCGAGTCACGGCGCATCTCGATGAGCTCCATGGCGCCGACTACTACAGCTTCGGCATCGACTCGCTCATCGACGGTTTACGGGCGAGGATCAGGGACGCCGCGACGGAAGCCGGCCAGGAGTAGTCTCGGCCCCAGGACGCGCAACTCCCGACGCCATATCCACAAGGCACTTGACCCGATGCCGTAGAGGCGGCGAACCATATATTGAATTGATCACAGCCATTGCACTTGCCTTATGTGTAGCTAGGGCGTGTCTCCCAAGTGCTGTAGCCAGTTGAGGATCGCGTTCAGTGTCACACCGGCCCGGTAGGTGATGGCGAGTTTGTCGTATCGGGTGGCCAGTCCCCGCCATTGCTTGGACCATGCGAATGAGCGCTCGACGACGTTGCGGCCCTTGTAGAGGTCGGAGTCGAAGGCGGGTGGTCGGCCACCCTTGCTCGCTCGTTTCTTACGCGAGGTAACCTGGGTGGACTTCTCCGGAATCACTGTTTTGATCCCCTTGTCACGCAGCATATCTCGATTGACACCGGTGGCGTAGGCCTTGTCAGCCAGGACCGCGTCCGGACGAGTCCGCGCACGACCGACACCGATCCGTGGAACATGGATGTCGGCGAGCACCTCGGCGAGCATCGCGCCATCGTTGCGTTGGCCGCCAGTGACGATGTTGACCAATGGTCGTCCCCGCCCGTCGACGGCACGATGAATTTTCGTGGTTAACCCGCCCCGCGACCTGCCGATCCCGTGACCTGCGGGTTCACCTCCGTTCGGGGCGGGTTCTTGTGATTCGATGCTGCCCCCTGTGTCCTGATCAGGGCGCGAGGTGTTCGTCGCGTCCTGATGCGCACGCGCGATCGTCGCGTCCACCGACAGTCTCCAGTCGATCCGCCCAGCCGTATCGGCCTCGGCGAGCACGTGCGCGAGCACACGGTCCCACGTGCCGTCCTGGGCATAGCGGCGATGACGTTTCCACACCGTCTGCCACGGCCCGAACACCTCAACTGGCAAGTCCCGCCACGGAATTCCGGTCCGGTACCGATAGGCCATGCCCTCGACCACTCGGCGATGTTCACCACATGGATGCGCACGCTTACCCACATTCGACGGCAACAGTGGTTCGATCCGTGCCCACTGCTCGTCGGTGAACACTTGATACCTCGACGTCATCATCGCCACGAAAACGGCATGCGCCCATCAGAACCACACATATGGGAAACACGCCCTAGCCTCGATGTTTCGCGGGGTGACGCCCGCCGCGTGAGTCGGTCCGGTGCGGTGGTCTGAGGACCGGATTCCGGACCGGGGCCGTGAGTGTGTGGCCGAGCGTCGGTGGGCGTCGGGGTTCACGGCCCCGAAGTGCGTTGTCCTTTCGGTCGGTGGTCAGGCTGGCCGGGGGTCAGCCGGGGTCGGGAAGTGCTGCGAGTCGGGCGATCCCGTCGAGTAGCAACTGGAGGTGGGGTGCGGTGGCGGCGAGTGTGAGTCGGGTCCGTCGCGCGTGACGGGTCAGTCGGGCGGCGATCGAAAAGATTTGTAGTCGTAGCCGTTTGGGTTCCCACCGCCGGGCGGGGGTGGTGTCGAAGGCGAGCATCTGGGTCCAAGCGATCACCTCGCACGCGAGCGCGATGATGGCACACCAGATGCGGTTCTGATCAAACCCGTGCAGCGGAAGGTTCGTCAGTCCGCAGTCTTTGGCGGTGCGGATGCGGTCCTCGCAACGCGCACGCCGGCGGTGGCGCAGTTCCAGCTCGGCGAGCTGGCCGCGGGGTGTGTTGGTGGCGAACGCGGTCAGTCGCATGCCGTCGGAGTCGGTGAACCGCAACTGCGCGCCCGGATGCGGTTTCTCTTTCCGCACGATCACCCGCATGCCCTCGGGCCAGCCCGAAAGGTCCAGCATGCCCGTCAGTTCCGCGACCCACGCCCCGTCGCGTTCGACCCCGTCGGCGTCGTAGGCCGGGGTCCACGCCTGCGGCGACAGTCGGTCGATGATCTCGGCGATGGCCTCGGTGAGTCCGAACCCGACCGAGTAGGCCAGCCGCCGTCTGGTCAGATAGTCGAGGAATTCGTGGGTGCCGCCGGCCGAATCGGTACGGATCAACACGGCTTTCCCGACCCGATAACCGTCGATGCCGGGTACTTGGGCCAGGGCCTGCTCGACGACGCTGATGTGATCAGCAGCGGTGTTCGACCCGGCATTACCGGGCCGCAACATGATGGCGAGTGGTTCACCGGTGCCGGCGGCTTGGTGGTCGGCGAACGCGCACAGCGGGTGAAACCCGAAGCCTTCTTCCAGTGTGGGGTGGCCTGCTCTTTGTCGGAGTGTGCGGTCACCAAGGTGGCGTCGAGATCGATGATCAACGGATGCCGCACATCACGGTCATGGTTAGGGGCCGCGGCGCCGGCGGCGGTCCACGCCTGCGCGCGGGCGGCGGCGCGGGCGGTGTTGATCGCCGACAAAGCCGCCGACGCATCGGCGGCCAGCGTGGAGATCAGCCGCGACACCGTCGGATCCGAGGCCACCGGCCCTAACACGCCCGGATCGGCACGCACCTGGTTGATATCAGCCAGACAATCCCTGAACCGTCCTGGACTGGGTGGAGACCTGGTTAGGCCACCTCCGTCTCGGAGGTGGCGCTCTCACGGTAGCGCGTCTCGTATTCGATGGGTGAGCAGTAGCCCAGCGAGGAGTGCAGGCGGTCGGTGTTGAACCAGAACACATACGCTGCGGTCTCACGTTCGACCTCGGCGCGGTCGGTCCAGGTGCGACTGGTGTTGATGAGTTCGGTCTTGTAGAGCCCGATTGTCGATTCCATCAGCGCGTTGTCGAGGGCATCGCCAACCGATCCGATGGATCCGGTGATGTCGGCCTCCTGCAAAGCCGCGGTAAACGCCAACGACGTATATTGACCAGGTTCAACCGGTGTCGCTGTGGTGCACCAAACCTGTTGCAGTGAAGTCGAATACAGATCTACTTCGGGTGAACAACGCTTGCTTGACCACACTGGTCACCAACGGCGTGTGTTTGCTGGTCATGACCCGCCACCCGAGGATGCGTCGGGAGAACACATCGACGAGAAACGACACGTACACGAACCCGGCCAACGTCCACACATAGGTGAAGTCGGCCACCCACCACTGATCCGGTCGATCTGGTGTATCCCATTGCCGGTCAACATGATCCGGGAATCGTGGCGCTTTGTCATCGCGATGGGTGGTGACGGTGCGGTGAGAACCCCGGACAGCTCCGGAGATCGGCGCAGATCCCCATCAGCCGGCCCACCTGATCGCGACCCATCGGGTGTCCTGCTCGCCACATCTGGTGATGCATCTTGCGGACCCCGTAGACACTGCAGTTCTTGGTGAACTGCCGGAACACCTCGTGTGCGGCGTACGCCTCGGCCAGCGCGGCCGCCGAGACGACACCACGCTTCTTGCGGGCGTAGTAGGTGGACGGGGCGATCTGCATTCCGTACTCGGTGAGTACCCGGCAGATCGGATCGACCCCGAACCGGTCCTTGTGATCGTCGATGTAGTCGACGATCAGTGCAGTCGGCGGTCGATCTCCGCCGCCGCGAAAAACGCTGACGCTGTCTTCAAAATCTCGTTGGCTCTGCGTAATTCGGCGTTCTCGCGGCGCAACTCGCGCAGCTCAGCACTCGGCGCCTCCGCCGATGAGGCACTCGCGGTCGAGACGGCCGGCGTGTCCTTCCCGATCCAGTTCCGCAACGTCGCTGGATTGATGTCAAGCATCTCCCCGACATGGCGCCGCGCCGCCAACTTCGCGCCACCGACCTCGGCCAGCCGATCGTGATACATCCTCACTGCCCGCTCACGAGTCTCCTGGTCAAACTTTCGTGCTGCTCCCATACCGACTCCTGGTGAGATCACGGTCTCCACCAGACCCAGGACGGTTCAGTTCCAGCTCAACCCGACCGCAGCCGCGACGGCCTTCACACTCATCTTGTCGCTGATCATCGCTCGCATGATCCAGGTAGTGGTGCGGCGAGTGACCTGCGCTCGTGGCGCGGCGATCGACGTGAGATCAGCCCGGAACACCGATGTCGCGCAGGCTGCGTTCACACATGTGTAGCGCGGAACCTGCACATGCAGCCGCGTGGGGCGACCCACGATCGGCAGATCGGCCAGCTCCCGGTCGACATGATCACGCAACCGGCCCGGCCGCTCACACGCCGGGCAGCGGTCCTTCGGGTCCAGGAGCTGGCAAAACAGGTGGGTGCGGTCTTCGCCGTCGATGACGGCGTCGGTGATGGTGACGCCGAGTTCGATCGTGCGGCAAATCGTGTCGGCAATAGCGCTACGCTGCGTCATGGTTCCTGTTGGTGTTCGAATGGGTGTGTGAGAGCTTTCATCTTCACACCACAGGACCCGCCACGAGCGCGGCGGCTCACCACCGAATCGGACCCACATCTAGTGGACTCGCACACCCACTCGGGCACTCTCAATCAGGAAGAGCCGTTTTGTTTAGTGGTGTATGACCTGCCCGGTGGCCGCGAACCTCCCACGATGAGCGCGGCCATCAGGTGATCCTTCGAGTGAATTCTCTACGTCCAACTCGAAAGGAACGACCACGATGACCGCTGTCCCTCAGGGTATCGACCCTGCCCAGTTTCTTCACGTCCACCTCACCCAGGCCTCGCCGGATCTAGGCGAGGATCTTCACGCGGCGATTTGGTCGGTCACGGCGCCGCGGCCACCGCTGGGAACAGTTCTTCGAACGACCCGTGCAGCACTCGGTCCCGGATACTCGTGTCGACACCGTCGAACAGGGTATGCAGTGTCTCCTGAGTGTGACCGTAAGTGCCTTCGAGATGCGGGTAGTCGTCACCCCAGAGCACGTTGTAGTACTTGGTGCCCTCGATGACCTGAACACCACTGATGTCATGTTGGAACGACGCGTACACCTGCTGCCGAATGATCTCGCTCGGCAGGCGCGACAACCGAGGACGCACGAACATACCGTGCTGCCGATATGCCTCGTCCATCCGATCGCCAATGGCTGGAACCCAACCGGACCCACCCTCGGCGATCAGGACCTTCAAATCAGGATGACGGTCAAGGGCACCGCCTGCCACCAAATGGGTGACAACGCGCATACCCGGGTAGGTGGTCTCCATATAGTTCACCACGGCGCCGCCCGGGCCCCGATAAACGACATTCTGTGCGCCAGTCCCAATATGGAATGTCAATGGCAAGCCCAGCTCTTCTGCCTTCGCCCACAACGGCTCCCATAGATCCAGACCCCATGCTCGATCATCGTCGATGCCGCATGGGAAGAACAAACCCTGGAAACCCATCTCAGCAGCCCGCTCGGCTTCGGCGACCGCGTTGCCCACGTCCATCAGAGGAACGATCGCGGGCGCGAAGATTCGGTCCTGCGCCGACATCACGTCTTCCATTGCCCAATCGTTCCAGGCCCTGGCAACCGCATTCTCAAGTTCGACGTCGCGGATATTGCACGTCCAGAATCCCATCGACGGGAACGCCAACTGCGACCGAACGCCTTCCTGATCAAGGTCTTGGAGGCGAATTTTCAGATCTTTGAAGCCCGGCGGCCGCATCGCGTCCATGAAGTCATTGAGCTGGCGGTCGATCTGTGTGCCGTCGATGTAAAGAATCTCGTACTTCTCGCCTCGTTCCGATCGCGGTGCGCGATCCGCCAGCCGCTTGGGAAGTCGAGAGGTCCAGAGGTCGTCGGGCTCCATAAGGTGAGAGTCGCCTGAGTGCGCCCAGATCTTCCCTTCCTCTGTCCGCGCCTCAGTGGCGAGCATCGCCTTCGTCATGGGATCTCCTTTACCAGTGTCACATCAGGTTGCCGGCGGCGAGGCTGACCTCCCGCACCAATTACTTTACACTGTAACGCACTGCGTCTGTGATGTGTAGCAGAACTTTTCAGCACACGCCGAACGCGTAGGGTCACGGCCGCCGGGTCAGACCTGAAGCCGGATGCTTGCCCCCGACACCAAGGACCCTCCCCAGTAGCCTCGGTGCACACGCTCGTCACGTCGCGTGCCGACCAGAAGTTGTCGAGACGACAAATTCACCATCGGACTCCGACGAACCATTCGTCGGCATTGCACCGGGAGTTCATTCGGAGCGCCGGGAAGCGCAATGCCCATTGCGCGTGTCCCAGCAAAGCCGGTCCCAGCAAAGCCATCAGCGTAGAGTCACACCTGCAGCTTGGAGCCCAGAGTGCGCGTCTGGCCACGCTCAAACAATGCGGACATTCCGAAACAATTCGCTGAGGTACGCCTCCGGGGCCGACACTGCATTCAGCAGTTTCCTCGCTCATTCCAACTCGAAGGCGATCGGCAGGCGGCCGAGCACGGATCGGAAGCGGGCCGAGTTGCGGCGGAATGTCTCTGGCGGCGTATTCGTCGCGCCGATCTTGCGTAACACTCGAATGATCGGACTCAGCCACGGATTCTCACAACTCGCGGTTGTAATCAATGTGCGATCACTCTCACCACACCGACGTCGGTCAGTTGCCCGAATGCTCAGTCGACATCTCGCTCGAAGTCCCCACCCGATTTCGAAATCGACGAACTATTCGCCCGAGCGACAGAACCCGACGCCGTAGACCGGAGAACGAATCAATGCCAATTCAGGCGCGCACGAGTCTCTATCTTCGACAAGCCGCCTCACGCAACCGTCGCGCTATCGAGTGTTTACCTTACCGAAGGATTTCGTAAATGGTCGCGTTTGCCGTGCCGCCGCCTTCGCACATCGTCTGCAGTCCGAATCGTCCCCCGGTCCGAATGAGGTGACTGATCAGCGTCGAGGCGATGCGGGCTCCCGATCCGCCGAGCGGATGCCCCAATGCGATGGCACCACCGAGCGGGTTGAGCACAGCATCAACCGCTCCCGTCTCGGCCTGCCACGCGAGCGGGACCGATGCGAATGCCTCGTTGACCTCGAACGCGTCGATGTCGTCGACGGACAGACCAGCCCGCGTCAGCGCTAGATGCGTTGCGGGAATGGGGCCGGTCAGCATCTTGACCGGGTCGTCTCCGGTGACCACCGCGGTGTGAATACGGGCAAGCGGCGCGAGCCCGAGTTGAGCCGCTTTCTCCGAGGTGGTGATCAGCAGAGCCGCAGCCCCATCCGAGATCTGAGATGCGTTACCCGCAGTGACACTGCCATTTTCCAAGAACGGGGTCTTGAGTGTGCCCAGCTTTTCCACTGTCGACCCGCGGCGGATTCCTTCATCCGACGAAACGACTCCATCGGCGGTTCGAACCGCCACGATCTCATCGACGAAGGCGCCGTCGTCTTGTGCCTTCGCTGCCCGCTCATGGGACCGAACCGAATACTCGTCCAACTGGGTGCGCGATAGATTCCACTCGCGTGCGATGAGTTCGGCCCCGACCCCTTGATTGAAACGCCCGCCGAATCCTGGTGCGGTGAGTGCGTCAGCGTAACGGTCGACGGCGGAGCCACCCATGTCGCCGGTGCCTTCGACCGTGGCTGCGCCCATCGGGACGCTCGACATCATCTCGACGCCGCCTGCGACGATCACATCGGCCTGTCCCGAGATCACGGTGGCGGCCGCAGTCGAAATGGCCTGCTGCGAGGAGCCACACTGGCGATCGATGGTGAATCCCGGGACGCTTTCCGGCCAGTTCGCGGCCAGCACAGCCATGCGGCCAACGTTGCCGGACTGCTGGCCGACGCTGATGACGTTGCCCCAGTGCACATCGTCGACGATCGATGGATCAATGCCCGCGCGTTCGGCCAGGGCTGTCAGCACCTGGGCGGAGGCATCAACAGCGTGCACACCCGAAAGCCCCCCACCCCGCTTGCCGACCGGCGTCCGCGCCAGCGCCACGATGACTGGGTCCCTCATCACACTTCTCCGATCTCGAACCGATCAAGCGAGCGCGCATTCCGTATAATCAGTTATACGATACGTGCGCGGTGGGGGTCACGTCAACCCCACCTCCGTCGTGACCAACACCCAGCCCGCAGATCCCCGGCCCTTTTACACCGCGGCCACCCAATGGGTCGGCGCCTTGATCGTCCACGTTCGCGATGATCAGCTCGACTCCCCCGCACCGTGTGACGACTTCGACGTCCGCACCGACGAACACCACGATCCCGCCACCTATAACAGCGCGACCGACCAAGCCGTGGCGCTCTGGTCAGATAACGCGAAACTCGTTGCACCGGTACGCGTTCCGTGGGGAGAAGCTCCGGGTGCCGGGGCGCTGTGGGGCTGCGTCAACGAAATCCCGGTCCGCGGCTGGGACCTCGCCGTCGCCACCGGCCAGAACGCCGAGACCGAGCCTGCACTTGCCGAGACCACGCTCGCGATCGCACGGCAATTCATCCCGGCCGAGATCCGCGCCGTCGACGAGGTAGCGTTCGACGCCGTCGTCGGACCCCGTGCCACGGCGGGCGCCACCGAGCGGTTGGCGAACTGGTCGGGGCGTGAGCCCGCGCCCTGAACGCGTGCTTGACGATCTCGCCGTGCCTGACGATCACGCACTGCCGTGTCGAAGATGTGCGAGCGTAGACCTTATGTCCTTCGACACCGCCTGCGTGCGGGCGTTCGCCGCGGCGCGCGTGGCCCGTCTGGCCACCGCTCGCGCCGACGGCACACCGCATCTGGTACCCATCGTCTTCGCACTCGACGACGAGCGTCTCGTCACCGGCGTCGACCACAAACCCAAACGCTCCCAAGCCCTCAGACGCCTGGCGAACATCGAGGAGAATCCCCGGGTGTCGGTGCTTGTCGACCATTACTCCGACGAATGGGGGGAGCTCTGGTGGGTACGGGTGGACGGTCACGCTGTTGTCGTCGACGCCGCCTCCGAGGAGGGCACGACTGCGATCACCGCGTTGGCGAGGAAGTATCCGCAGTATCGCGATCACCGCCCGCACGGTGCAGTGATCATCGTGACCGGTCTGCGCTGGCATCAGTGGTTTGCGCAGACCGGCGCCGTCAGCCCGCGTTGACCCTGGGCAGGACTGTTCGTCAGTCGAATCGTCCATCCTCACCGAGGTGGGAACAACGCGAAACGGCGGCCACAACAGCGGCATCGTCATGCCTGCGTCCCGGTACCGCGTGAGGATGGCCTCGATCTGCTGGGCGGGTTCCGGCAAGCCGCCACCGGCCTCTGCGGTGAGAACGAGAGAGCAGTCGAAGGGATCCGCGGCATCCTGGGGCACCGACGCCTGCGTCGACTCGGCGGGGGGGGAATACCGCGCGCCTCCACCGGCGTTGATGCAACCGACGGTCCCAGAGTCTGCCCCGGGCCCCACCCCATTTGCCGCTTCGAGCGGCCGTTTGCCGAGAGGCGCATTGTCTGGGGCCGTCGCTCTCACAGAGACCGTGCCCGGACCGCCGACCCAGCGGTCCGGGCACTGTGCTGTGACGATGTCGGTGGTTCGGGCCGTCACTGCGGGACAAGCGAGGGCACCAGGAATCGGCGCACCTTCTCCTGCAACCGTTTCAGTGCGTCGTCGGAACCGTCGGTCTGGCTGATGTAGGCGATCTCGATCTCGGCGATCCACTCGCAGAGCAGTCGCACGTCGACGTCCTTGCGCATCTCACCGAGCATCTGCGCTTCGGTGAGGATGGGAGCCCAGAGTTCGTAGGTGAGGTCGATGGCGGTTCCCGAGCGCCACAGCAGTTGCGTCGAGAGGGTCATCTCCTCCGGCGAGACGAGCAGGTGCACCATCGGATCACGCCGACCACGACGCACGTTGTGGCCGATGCCCTCGACGATCTTGTCCTCGAGCGTCCGGCAGTTCGCGATGTAGGACCGCGCGGGTTCGATGTTCATCCGCGCGCGGCGGGTCACCGAGGCCATGATCAGGCTCTCCCGGTCGGAGAAATGCCGGTACACGGTGGCACGCGACATCTTCGCCGCACGGGCCACGTCTTCCATCGTCGTCTTGGTGATCCCGAATCGCTCGAAACACATCTCGGCCGCGCCGAGGATGGTGTCGGCCACCTCGTTGACCCCCGTTGCGGAGCCCCCGGTTCCGGAGCCTCCAGTCCCGGACCCTGCAGCCCCGGAACCGGTCGCGCTCAGGACCGGACCTCGGTCACGGCGTCGGAGGAGGGTGCGCCGGACGCGACCGGACCGGAGGCGACCGCAGCTCCGGGCGCGAAGGCGGGCAGAACGAAGTTGCGCAGCATCTCTCGGTGCGCCGGGTCATCGGGCCGATCGAAGTCCAGCCGGCCGACGAGGATGAATTGCACCAGCGCAATCCATTCCGCGACCTTTTCCCGGTCGAGGTCGGAGCGGATCTCACCGCGCTCGATCGCCCGGTCGATCACCGGTCCCCACATCTCCGCGGTGAGCCTGGCCGCGAGTCCCGAACTGCCGACCAGCGGCTCGGCCATCTGCATGTGTTCGGGACTGACCAGGATGCGAACCAACGGATCCTTGCGCCCGCGATCGACCAGGTAGATCAGGCCCTCGACGAGCTGCTCGGAGAAGGTCGGCATGTCGAGGAGGAATTTGCGGGCCTTGACGAAGAGCATCCGCGATCGGCGCTCGATCAGCGCCGCGATCAAGCTGTCGCGGTCCCCGAAATATCGGTATACGGTGGGCCGCGAGACCCCGGCCTCGCGGCCGATGTCGTCCATGGTCGTCTTGGCGACACCGTACCGTTGGAACACGCGCTCGGCGGCGACCATGATCTGCTTGCGGGCTTCGTCCACATCCTCACTGAGGACGTTGCCCGTCTTCCTGCGCGCCACGTCAGCCTTTCGTCCCTGGTATCCGAACCTCCACGATACAAGAGACGCCTGCTGTCGAATGTCTGCACACTCCTCTCACCTGGTACAGGCGAGAGGAGTGTGCCGATCAGCGCACCTTCGAGAACCGGGTGTCGACGTCCTTGTACTCGTCTCGGATGACGGTCTTGGCGATCTTCCCGCTTGGCAGTCGCGGCAGCGGATCCTGTCGGACGACGACGTATCGGGGCACCTTGAAGTCGGCCAGCACCTTCTCGCAGTGCGCAACGATCGCCTGGGCGTCGACGTCGCCCGAGACGGTGACGATGGCTGCCGGGGTCTCACCGAACCGGTCGTCGTGGGCGGCGATGACCGCGACCTCCTCGACGCCGTCGATCGCCATGATGGCCATCTCGAGTTCCACCGGTGAGATGTTGATCCCGCCGGAGATGATCAGGTCCTTGAGTCGGTCGACGAACTTCACCCGGCCGTCGGTATCCATCACGCCCAGATCCCCACTGTGCAGCCAGCCGTTGCGTAGGGCGGCGGCCGTGGCCTCCTCGTCGTTCCAGTAACCCGGCGTGACGCCCGGCCCACGGACCACGAGTTCACCTTCCTCACCGGGTTGCGCGGGTGCACCGTCGTCGTTGAAGACCGTCACCTCGGTGAAGATCGACCCGGTGCCACACCGGTCCGGGAACTCGAGGGCCTCGGACCGGATCGTCGCGGTCGCCACGCCACCGGCCTCGGTCATCCCGTAGATCTGGCGCAGCAGTACACCCTTGTCCGACCAGCGTGTGAGCAGATCGGTGGGGACCGCCGCGCCACCGACGATCGCGGTCTTGATCGAGGTGAGGTCGGCGGTCGCGAATTCCGGTGCACGCGAGAGTGCTTCGAAGATCAACGGCACCCCGAAGATGGCGTTGACGGAGTGCTTCTCCAACAGCGCCACGGCGTTGCCCGGATTCAGTTCGGGCTCGATGATCAGCTTCCCGCCGAGCACGGTGGTGATGAGCAGTCCGTAGACCAGTCCGGGCGTGAACGCCAGTGGCAGCACCAGCAAAGTCGTTGCGCCGGGCCGGAATCCCTCCTCGGTCAGGGTGTTCTCGAGCACGATCGACAACAGCGTCCGGTTGGTCAGGATGACCCCCTTGGACAGGCCGGTCGATCCGCTGGTGAACAGCACGGTGGTCGGCTCCTCCGGCTCGAGGTCGACCCGGAACCGGTCCGCCTCGCCCGACCGCAGCCGCTGCAATTCGTCGTACCGGACGACGTCGAAGGATTCACCGATCGCCGAGGTGTCCTCGGCGAGTTGCTCGAAACCGGGTGCGACGATCACGAGTCCGATGCCCGCGTCGTCGGCGATCTTGCGCAGTTCGGCCGGCTTGTATCGGCTGTTCAGCGGGACGAGCACACCACCGGCCTTCAGCACCGAGAGTGCGGCCACCGGCCATTCGAGCGAGTTCGGGCCCAGGACACCGACCCGATCGCCGCGCGAGACCCCGTGATCGTCGACGAACGCTCGCGCCACCCGACTCGTCCAGTCGCGGAGTTGGCGGTAGTTCAGCTCGGACTCGGTGAACACCAGCGCGGTGGCATCCCCCTTGGTACGTGCCCACCAGTCGAGGGCTGCTCCGATTGTCGCGGTCATGTGAGTCTCTCTGCTTTCCGCCCGGCGGGTGACCGGGGTGTGGACGGGGCTGGTCGTAGTCTAAAGCTATTAGGATAAATCGGACATGGTTTTCGCTGATCCCGCTCTGTGTCAGCGCAATTCGTAACGGACGTCGGTCCGATCGTGCTGGAATCCGAGGAGACGGCATACCCCGACGAGGTCGTCGTCGGTGGATTCGACGTGGATCTGGATCGCGTGGAGCCCAGCCTTCGACGCCGCCGACGCCGCGCCGAGCAGCAGCGTGGTGATCGCGGCCCGATCGTGTGTCCGCGTCGACAGATGACGTACCGGTGCACACCGCCCGTACTCCTCGGAGTCGAGGGCGACGAGGCCGAGATCGACGAGGCCGCAGATCTGTTTGTCCTCACGCAGGGCCAGCACCTGCCGCTGGATGCCGTCGCCGCCGAGGGTACCGGCCAGTGCGCGGGCTTGCGCGGCCTGGCCACCGGACTCGAGTCGGTCCGCGTAGGCGAGCACGTCGGGGGCATCCTCAACCGACAGTGTGTTGAGCGTCTGTTCGGACTCGGTACCGTCATGCGGCCGGATCAGTTTCCACACACGCCGGGTGCGCGGAATGAGATTGCGATCGCCGATCCGCCCGGACGCCGGATGGTTCCCCCGCGCCCAGGCCTGGACCCGATGGATACCGCTGCCCAGCCATCCCCCGTCGGCGGCCAGGTTCAGTCCGGCCTGTTCCAGCAGCAGGGTCATGATCCCGATGGACCGGAGGTCCGGATCGATGACGACGGTTGCGTCCCACCAGTGTTCGCCCCGATCCACGAATCGGATCATCCCGGCGATCCGTTCCGGGTCCGGTGGACCGTCGAGCGTATTGGGGCGCGGGAGCATCCAGATGACCAGATTGCGAACGTGATCCGGCTCGGCCGTCCGTGCCACGACGTCGTCGGGGTCGATGGTGTTGTACTCGGGCTCGGCGTCGTAGGCGGCGGCCCGCTCGAGGAGCCCACGGAGTTCGGCGGCCTCCGACTCGTCGAAACCGTCACGCCATTCGTACTTGATCATCGTCGTACCGACCGGCTATGCGTTGTCGGCGCGACCCTGCGCGACCAGCTTCTTCGTTTCACGGCGAAAGACCTGATTGGCGATCTCGTTGCGGCCCAGCAACATATCTCCTGCATCGGCGCTGCCCATTCCGACCTGCGAATGACGCAGCAGTGGGAAGTCCTCGTTGTGCAGTACCGCGAGCAGGATCTCCCAGTTCTTGTTCCACAACCGATCCCACCTCTCCGGCGGCATACCACTGTCCTCGACCGTCGGGACGATCAGTCGCTGCTCCATCCGGGACTTCGTCGGATCGCTCGGATGTGGCCGGAAGGTCAACAGCTGGAAGTGATCCGGCTGTCGCAACAGCGTGCTGTTGGGGAGCAGGAAGTGCGTCTCGGTGACGTATTTGTCGAGGTTGGCATCACCCGGATCCTCTTCGAGGAACCTGTCGATCGACTTGCGCGGCGCGATGAACCGGCAGTGGCGGCCGAAATCCTCGAACGCCATGACGTTGGTGTGGATGATCTTTCCGGCGGTGTTCGGGTGCGCGTACTGGATGTGATAGCCGTCCAGGAAGGCGTCCTGCATGATCTTCCAGTTGGTCGGCTCGTCGAATCCCGCCGCGCGGAAGCACACCGAATCCTCGAGGCGATACTCCGAGAGGATGCCGTCGATCTCCGGACCGAGCCAGTCGGCGACGTCGATCTGCGCCTTGGCGTTGTCGACGACCCAGATGAATCCGTGGCGTTCCTCGGTGGGGATCTCGATGAGTCCGTGCTCACTGCGGTCGATGTCGCCGAAGGTCGAATCGCGGGTGATCGTGCGGAGCGTGCCGTCGGGATCGTAGGACCACCGGTGATACCCGCAGGAGAAGATCCGGCACCGGCCCTTCTCGCGCTCCTCGAGCATCGCACCACGATGGCGGCACAGGTTGACGAACGAGCGCACGCTGCCGTCATTCTGCCGCACGACGATGAGGTTGTTGCGCGGCATCTGCACGGTCATGAAGTCGTGTGCCTTGGCCAGCTCCGAACTGTGCGCCACGATCGAGGGCACCCGGCCGAAGATGTAGTCGCGTTCCTCCTTGGCCAGGACGGGGTCGGTGAACTCATCGGGTTCGAACGCGATGATCTCCTCGAATTTGTCCGTCGTCTCGTTGCGTAGCAACTCGAGCGCTCGCCGGATGCGGTCCTGGCGCGGAAGCGAAGTAGTCATGGCAGGTCCTCCGAAAGGGCTGTCGTAGGCCGGACGGGACGGGGGAACGAGGTCGCCCCGCAGTCACCTAAACCTACAACAAGAAGGTTTATGGGGCAAGGATGGTGCCTGATGGCGGGGTCGCCGGCCGTAGGGCGTGCGCGCGCTGGGTGATACCGACCCGCAGCGATACGAAAGCCCGGGTGATACGACCGGCGACCCGTCATCCGATACCGGTCAGCTCTGCGGGGTGAACCGGATCGGCATCCGCACGCAGCCACGCACCTGACTGGAGTGGAAGATCGGCGGATCGGATTCCACCAGTTCGTAATCGGGAATCCGACGATGGATCTCCTCGAGCGCGATCGTCAGCTCGATTCGCGCGAGATGCGATCCGAGGCAGCGGTGCGGGCCGCCACCGAAGGACAGATGCCGATTGGGACGACGGGCGATGTCGAGATCGTCGGGGTCATCGAACTCTGAGGAATCCCGATTCGCCGAGCACAGCATCAGGATCAGCTGTTCGCCTTCCTTGATCTCCATGCCGCCCAAGGTGGTGTCCCGCGTCGCGCAGCGCCCGGGGACGACCGCGGCCTCGATCCGCAGGATCTCTTCGACCGCGGTCGGGATCATCGCCGGGTCCTCGATGATCTCGCGCCGCTGTTCGGGATTGTTGACCAGGTACACGATCGCCCAGGCCAACGATCCCTGGACGGTGTGGAGGCCGGCGACGAGCAACAGGAAGAACATACGATTCAGTTCTTCGTCGGTGAGCAGGCGCAGCCCGTCTTCCATCTCGACCTCGGTGTGGATGAGCTGCGAGGTGATGTCGTCGCCGGGGTCGGCGCGACGCTCGTCGACCATCTTCTGGAAGTAGCCGAGCATCTGCATTCCG
Organism: Gordonia polyisoprenivorans; assembly: GCF_017654315.1. Taxonomy (NCBI): domain Bacteria; kingdom Bacillati; phylum Actinomycetota; class Actinomycetes; order Mycobacteriales; family Gordoniaceae; genus Gordonia; species Gordonia polyisoprenivorans. The sequence continues at coordinate 2,322,455 of NZ_CP072203.1, read as the reverse complement.
GCGATCGCTCGCGCCTCCAGCGATTCCTGTTCGGTGCCACCGGGTTTGCCGAACAGCACCACGTTGGTGGCATCAGTGAACAGTGGTGCGTCCGACACCGGCCAGTCCATGAGGGCCAGGAAGATCCGGGCCGGCAACTCGTGGGCGAACGACTCGATGTACTCGGTCTCCCCCTTGTCGGCGAATCCGTCGAGCAGGTCGTTGACGACCTGACGGATGTCGTCGGACAGTTTCTTCATGCGAGCGGGACCGAACAGGGGCTGGAGAGCCTTGCGATAGCCGGTGTGCTCCGGCGGATCGAGTTCGATCGGGATGAACTTCCCGAACGCCTCATTTGTGACCAGGTTGTTGGGATAGCTGGAGAACGTCTCCGCGTCGCGGAGCACCTCGTGGATCTCCTGGTACCGCGTGACGATCCAGTGGCCCCCGTATGCGGTCGAGTAGACCACGGGGCCCTTGGCGGCCAACTCTGCCGCCTTTTCCTGGAAGACGTCCACGGGTGTGGCGAGATCGGGTGCGTAGACGTCGAAGTCGACGGTCACGTCCTCTCGCGATCGTTGCGCTGTCGTCATGACTGCTCCTCGGGGCTGTTGTCGGTGGGGTTCACGCCGTCGGTCAGGGTCAGCGCACGCTCCGGGCACAGTCCGACCGCTTCGGCGGCCTGGACCACTTCTGCCTCGGTGAGCGCGCGATCCGGGACGATCGGGTCGCCCTGGTCGTCACAATCGATCAGTTCGGGCGCGGCGCCGTAACACAGTCCGTGGCCGGCGCAGGCACTGCGATCGACCACCAGGATCGGCGAATGCGTGGCTGTCACGGCCATCTCAGGCGTTCGGGTTCTTCTGGTTCAGGTCTTCTTCGAACCACATGCCCACGCGGTTGAGTGTTCCACCGTCGGTGGAGCCGATCGTCGCGCCCGAGATGTAGGCCGAATCATCGGAGGCGAGGAACAATGCAACCTTCGCATTGTCCAGCAGTGACGGAGGACGGTTGAGCTTCAACGGGATCGGGGACACGTAGGGATCCCACGGACCGGCGACCTCCTCGTAGGACTGACCCACGACGGGCGATCCGGGCGGCATCAGGAAGTTGGGTGACATGCCGTGGGTGGGCGCCAAGGCGTTCACCCGGATTCCGTACGGGCCGAGGTCCAAACTCAGGCCGCGGACGAAGCCGTTGACGCCGGCCTTGGTGGCGCTGTAGAGCGCGATGTCGTGGTAGGCCACCAGCGATGCCGCCGACGAGGTGGCCAGGATGGTGCCGCCACCATTGGCCTTGAGCGCCGGCACGGCCGCCTGCGCGGTGTAGATGACGCCGGTGAGGTTGACCCCGAGGACGTTCTGCCAGTCCTGTTCGGTCAGATCCTCGAAGAGCACGCTCTCGCCACCGGCGACCGTCGGGACGCCTCCGCGCGAGACGATTCCGGCGTTGGCCCAGGCGATGTCGAGCTTGCCGAACTTCTCCACGGTCTCGTTGACGGCGGCCACGATCTGATCCTTCTGGGCCACATCCGCGGTGATCGCGATGGCTTCGCCACCCTGCTGCTCGACCAGCTTGGCGGTCTGTTCGGCACGGTCACCGTCGATGTCGACGACGGCGATCCGAGCCCCCTCGGACGAGAAGAGCTGGGAGGACTGGCGTCCCAGCCCCGAGCCGGCACCGGTGATCAGCGCGACTTTTCCTTCGAGTTTCATCGTGGGAATCCTTTGTTTCGAGAACGGACGAGTCGGGTAGAGCAGTGACGTCCGCGATATCGGCTGTGACGCGCGCCACCCTGCGTTCGAATGTAGGCGGTTTTACATGAGACGTCAAGCGACATTTGTCAGCAGCTTGGAAACGTGTATGACGTTGCGTGGATGGATGTTTCGCCGAGGACCAACCCCGAACGTGCATAAATGGAAACGGCCGGCCGTGACAGGGGACGTGCTGTCACAGCCGACCGGGTCAGAGGATTGCGCAGCCGTATCGTTACGGTGCGTCGGGTACGCGTATTCGGTTAGTGGAGGTGTTCGGTCACCCGACGTGTTCGGTCACTGGGCGGGCACAGGAGCCGGCAGGTGCACGGTCTTGGTCTCGAAGAACTCGTCGAGGCCCTCGGGTCCACCCTCACGCCCTACGCCGGACTGCTTGTAACCGCCGAACGGCAGGGTGAAGTCGATGACCGAGGTGTTGACGTTGACGGTACCGGTCCGGATGCGCTTGGCGACCTCGAATCCGTGCTCGACCTCGGCGGTGAACACCGCGCCGGACAAGCCGTAGATCGAGTCGTTGGCGATCGCGACCGCATCATCCTCGTCCTCGTAGGTGATGATCGAGATCACCGGACCGAAGACCTCCTCCTGCGCGATGCGCATGTCGTTGCGCACATTGTCGATGATCGTCGGCTCCACGAAATACCCGTGATCGAAGCGGCGGCCGCCGCCGTGGACGACCTCGCCACCCTCGGCTTTCGCGGTCTCGATGTAACTCTCCACGCGATCGCGCTGACGCCGAGAGGTCAGCGGACCGAGGAAGTTGGTCTGCTCCCACGGATTACCCATCGGGATCATGCCCAGCGCCGCCTTGTACGCGGCCACCACCTCGTCGTGCCGGGCCCGGGAGACCAGGACTCGCGTCAGCGCGATACAGGCCTGACCCGATTGCATGCACCCGCCCATCGGCACGTTGGCCATCACCGTCTGCAGATCCGCGTCGTCGAGGATGATCGCCGCAGACTTGCCGCCGAGTTCGAGCGACACCTTGGCCACCCGGTCACCGGCCAGACTCATGATCCGACGACCGACGGCCGTGCTGCCGGTGAAGGTGATGTGATCGACCTCGGGATTGGTGACCAGTTGTTCGGACACCTCGCGGTCGGCGACGAGAACGCTCACCACGCCTTCGGGGATCTTGCCCTCGGCGACCAGCTCGCCGATGACGTCGGCGAACACCGATGGCGACAGGCATGCTTCCGGCGAGGTCTTGAGCACCACCGAGCATCCCGCCGCGAGTGCGGGAATCACCTTGAAGGCGATGGTGCCGATCGGGCCGTTCCACGGAATGATCACGCCCACAACGCCGGTGGGTTCCTTGAGGATTCGGGAGATGCCACCGTCGGCGCGGGTGCGCTCCTCGACGAGCGCCACCTTGCGCGCTTCGGCGGCCACCGCGCGGAACAGGCCGATCGTCATCTGCTGGGTCATCGCACTGACCGGAAGGGTCACCCCGACCTCGACGATTCCGAGGGTGGTGAGCTCCTCGGTACGTGCCTCGAGCCGGGTGGCGATCTCATCGATGACGTCGGCGCGCTCGGTGATCGGGGTGCCCGCCCACGTCCCGTCGTCGAAGGAGGCCCGCGCGGCATCCACGGCGCGCGCCATGTCGTCGGCAGTCGCGGCGCGTACCCGGGCGGCAGTGCGTTCGGACCAGGAATCGACGACGTCGATCCATTCGTCGCCGGACGAATCGACCCACCGTCCGCCGATGAAGACCTGCTCGCGGTCCTCGATGGTCGCGAGCTGATCGGCGGGGAGTTCTGCGGTTGTCATGTGTGGCTGCTCCTCGAAAGAGATCGGTGCGAGGTGGCGCGGTGAACGGTGTCCGGCCACCGGCGACCGGCTGTCACGGCGAGGTGGATTCGGCCTGTGAAGCGGGTCACACATGTAGAGTAATAACCGAAAGGCGTTAGGTCAACAGCTGACACTATTCGTTATTTGTATCGCGCTTGATTGCAGCTCAGAGGCCATGCCGGGCGCCAGTGCGGCATCGAACCGAGGAGGACTGCGTGACGATGGATGATCAGGAGCCGGATGATCAGGAGTCCCGCTCTGTCGTCTTGCGCAGCGCCGGCGGTGTCGGAGTCATCAAGTTGAACCGGCCGCGCGTCCACAATGCCCTCGATCGGAACGCACAGCGCGAATTCGACGAGGCGCTGGCGGCCGCCGAGGCCGACGAGTCGGTGCGCTGCCTGGTGTTGACCGGGGCGGGCGAACGGGCGCTGTCGGCAGGATGGGATCTCAAGGAGCTCGCGATGCTGCCTCCGGAGACCGAGACGGCGCTACTACACGAGCGCGAGGAGTGGTTGTGGCGATGGTTTACCACCCCACTGCCGACCGTGGCCGCGATGCGCGGGGTCGCCTACGGGCTGGGTGCCTATCTCGCGGTGTGTTCGGATCTGCGAGTCGGCGGACCGGGCACGCGATTCCGGATCACCGGCACGTCGTACGGATATGCCAGTCTCACATGGCTTTTGCCCGATATCATCGGGCACACACACGCTACCGACGTCCTGTTCACCGGCCGCGTCCTCGACGGGACCGAAGCGCACCGGATGGGTCTGTTCTCCCGCCAAGTCGCCGACGACGAGATCCTCGCCATCTCGGTGGCGCTCGCCGAGCAGGTCGCCGCACTTCCCGGCGCGGGTGTTCGCGACGCGAAACGCCTGATGCGCGAACACCGCACGTGCGCGCTGCGAGAGCGCTACGACGCGGAGAACCGTCTGCTCGCCGCCGACCCCCGCCCCGCTCGGGACCTGTTCTGAGGTGCCATTGCGCTCTTGAGGTATCGACTGGCGACAGGCCGCTTCCGATGAGTCGAAGGTCAGCGTATCGACGGTGTTGGGTTTGGTCAGCCCACCAGGGGAATCTAGGCTCGAGGGGGACTACTCGGAAACCTACTCCGGGCAGATCACCCGCCCCGGACGTTCGGAAAGGAATTCGATGGCGCGCCCGTCCAATCCGCTGATCAGCCGTTCTGCCGCAGTTGCGGCATCGATCGAGATCATCGACTCGGAGGGACTCGATGCATTCAGCCTTCCCCGCCTGGCGAAGCATCTCGGAGTGCGCGCCCCGTCGCTGTATCACCACTTCTCCGACAAGAACGAAATCCTCACCGAGGTCGCCCGCTACATCGCCGGTACGTCGGTGAAGCGGCCGCGTATGCGTCCCGGGCCCGACTGGCCGGAGTTCTTCGTCTCACTGGCCCTGAACTTCCGGCAGTCGATCCTGCGGCACCGCAACGCCGCCCCGGTGCTGTTGCAGCACCTGCCGCGTGATCTGTTCGTCTCCACCTACGAGGACACCGCGCAGTTCCTCCGCGATTCGGGTGTCCCCGTGGAATTGCACGTACGCATCCTCGACGGGATGGAGACCCTGGCGATCGGCGCGGTCCTGATGGAGGCGATGCGCCGGCCCAACACCAAGTCCACGATCTTTCCCAACGTGGACAAGAACTCTCAGCCGCTGCTTGCCGAGGCACTCGCCGCCAATGATCTGACGCAGAAGCAGTTGTTCGAGGCCATGGTGCGCAGCTTCCTGCACGGCATCATCCGCGATCATGATCTCGAGCGTCCGGACGAGGCCAGGTCGGCGTGACGTCACGTGACGAGGCCGTGCGCTGGGAGAGACGGGTGACCTCGCTGGTCCGCGTCGTCAGAGATCGAGGACGAGCCGCGGCGAGCAACTGCGCGAGACACAGACCATCATGCAGTCGTTCTCGGCCTTCTCCTCGTCGCTGAGCACCGAGTCGCGGTGGTCCGGAACACCGTCGAGTACCGCGGTTTCGCATGTGCCGCAGGTGCCCTCGCGGCAGGAGAAGTCGTGGTCGATACCCTCCCGCAACAATGCATCGAGGACGGTTTCGCCTTCGCCGACCCGGATCTCCCGACCACTTTGCGCGAGCTCGACCTCGAAGGACGCACCGTCGGTACCGTCGACGGTCTGGGCCTTGGGCGCGAATCGTTCGACGTGGAGTTCCACGTCCGGCCTTGTGTCACAGAGCTTCTCGATCGCAGTGAGCAACGGTTCGGGACCACAGCAATAGACGGTCGTACCCACGCGTTGGTCATCGAGCGCGTCGGCGAGCGGCAGCAGTCCGTACTCGTCCTCGGGCCGCACTGTCACCCGGGCGCCGTACTTCTCGACGAGGTCGTCGGCGAAGGCCATCCCGCTGCGCGTACGCCCACCGTAGAGCAGCGACCACTCCGCGCCCGCCTCGTCGGCCTGGGCGATCATCGGGATCAGCGGTGTGATCCCGATACCGCCGGCGACGAACAGATACGACGCCGCGTCCACCAGTGGGAAATGATTACGCGGGCCCTTGATCTCGACGGTGTCGCCCACCGCGAGCACGTCATGGACACGCTCGGAACCTCCGCGGCCCGACGGTTCACGCAGCACGGCGATGCGCAGGTGGTCACCATCGGCGACCGATCCGCACAGTGAGTACTGACGGATCAGGTCAGCGCCGAGGATCAGGTCGATGTGCGAGCCGGGATCCCATTCGGGGACCCTCGTCGCGCCGTCTGCTCCATTGCTGTCTGCCGAGTGGCCGTCTGTCGTATCACCCGGAGCCCGTGTGGGGTTGGCCGCCGCCAGGGTCAACGAGACCACATCGGTGGCCACGACGTCCTTGGCGGCCACCACCATCGCATGGTGCTCGTGAGAATTGGTGTGCTGCAACGAGAATTCCATTTCCTGTCGAGTGGTCACCCGAGCAATGAGGCGAGAGCCGCTATGTCGAGAAGTACACGGACTTGGTGGACCGATACGGCGCGAGACCTTCCGGGCCGAGTTCTCGACCCAGTCCCGACGCCTTGACTCCCCCGAACGGCGCCGCGAGGTCGAGGGCGTAGTGATTGACCCCGACGGTGCCGGTCTGAATCCGCGCGGCCAACGCCAGCCCGTGGTCCTCGTCAGCGGTCCAGACGGTACCCCCGAGTCCGTACTCGGAGTCGTTGGCGATGGCCACCGCGTCGTCGTCGCCGTCATACGGGGTGATCGTCAGCACCGGGCCGAAGATCTCCTCCTGTGCGATCGTCGCCGAGTTGTCGACGCCCTCGAACACCGTGGGCTCGACAAACCAACCGAGCGGCTGGTCGGCGGGAGCCCCGCCACCGGTGGTGATGCGATATCCGGCAGCGCGTCCGGCGTCGATATAGCCGAGCACCCGATCCCGTTGCCGCGCACTGACCAACGGACCGATCGCGGTGGCCTTGTCGAGCGGGTCGCCGACCGGCAGCGCACGCACCGTGTCGGTCACGGCGTCGACGACCTCGGAGTACCGCGAACGCGGTGCGAGGATTCGGGTGCTCGCGTGACAGGTCTGACCGTTGTTCACCAGCGACACCTCCAGCAGATGCGCGGCGAACAGATCGAGGTCGGCGTCGTCGGCGACGATGGCCGCCGACTTGCCACCGAGTTCGAGCGTCACCGGTCGCAGCAGCGCACCGCAGGTGCGACCGATCTCCCGACCGGCCGCCGTCGACCCGGTGAAGGCCACCTTGTCCACACCGGGGTGCGCGACCAGGTATGCGGCGGTGTCACGTTCTGCGGGAACGATGTTGAGAACTCCGTCGGGTATTCCGGCGTCGTGTGCGGCATCGGCGAACACGTAGGCGTCCAGCGCCGTCTCCGGCGCGGGTTTGAGGATGACGGTGCACCCGACCGCAAGCGCCGGGGCGATCTTCATCGCCGCGAGGGGTTGCGGGTAGTTCCACGGGGTGATCGCGGCGACCACCCCGACGGGCTCGTGTCGAACCACGGTTCGCCCGCCGAAGGAGCTCGGGCGCACGTCGGCGGCCTCCTCGGCACGGACCAGGTTCGCGTAGTAGCGCACCATGGCCGCGGGCCCGAACCCGTTGACCGACTTCGAGAGTGCGATCGGCATGCCGTTCTCACGGCTGACCAGACGAGCGGTGTCACGGGCGCGGGATTGCAGCGCTGAGGCGAATCGCTCCAGCAGTTCGGCCCGCTCACCGCCGGGCATGGCCGACCAGGGGCCCGCCGACGCCGCGCGCGCCGCGGCCACCGCGGCGTCGATGTCGGCAGGGGAACCCAACACCGCAGAGCCCACGGACTTCTCGGTCGCCGCCTCGATGACGTCGGTGACCGCCGAGCCCGACGACGGCTCGACCCATCGCCCACCGATGAACAGTCTCCTGCGGTCGAGCACGGGCTCCGACTCCCGATCGGTGATGCTCACAGCACGTCCTCGTGGGCGAACAGAACCGAACTGACCAGCGGGGCCATCGGTCCACCGATGAACAACGACGTCCGCGCTCCATCGACCTGATTGGTCGAGGTACCGCGAATTTGGCGGACCGCCTCCACGGCCAGGTTCAGACCGTTGACGAAGGCATCGGCCAGGTTGCCGCCACTGGTGTTGACGGGCAACTTGCCCTGTGGCGCCGTCAGGTTCTCCACGGTCATCACGCTGCCGGCCGCCTCGCCGGGCGGGCAGAGCCGATGGTCGATCAGCGCAGCGACGGCCGGACCACTGAAGTTCTCGTACACCTGCACCACGTCGACGTCATCGGGACCGAGACCAGCTGCGGTCCACAGGCGCTCGGCGACACCGGATTTCCCGTTGTTGGCGGGACCGAACCCGGCGGTGGAGTACTGGGCGTCGTTGTCGATGCGCTCGCAGTATCCACCGGGGGCGCCCTGCGCTCCGGCGAGCAGATAGGCGGGCTCCGAGCGGAGCTCTCGTGCCCGCTCGTCGGCGACGAGGACCAGCGCGACGGCGCCGTCGCTTTCGCGGGAGCAGTCGTAGAGATGAAACGGCTCGGCGATCAACCGTGATCCGTCGTAGGTGTCGGCGTCGAGTGGCCGACCGTACCCCTGCGCGGTCGGATTCTGTTGTGCGTGCTGATATGCCGCGAGCACCAGGGATCTCATGGCCTCTCGCGGCACGCCGTCGTGTTCGAGCATGCGTTGCGTCCGCATGGCGCAGATCTGGGCGGGCGAACCGACCCCGTGGGCGAGGAAGTGGGAGCCGTAGTGGTACTTCGCGTATCCGAGCCGACCGGTGTCGGCTTGCGACATCGCCCGGTAGACCACCACGCACTGGGCCTGACCGGTGGCGATGGCAGTCGCAGCATTGATGAGAGCGGCCGCGACACTACCGCCGCCACCTCCCCACATCATGTTGGACCAGCGCAACTCGTCGATCATGAGCGCCGCACCGAGGATCGGTCCGTCGTTCGCCCCCCCCGCGTAGGAGACGAAGCCGTCGATCTCGCGCGGGGAGACCCCCGCGTCCGAGCACGCATCGAGAATCGCGCGAATCGTCATCTGCTGCTCGGTATACGGCGATTCTCCGCGCTTGTAATGCATTTCGGCGACACCGACCACCGCGGCGGCACCTCGCATCGACACACTCATCGCCGGCCACCTCCCTCGGTCTCGTCGCGTCGCCAGCGCAGTAGCGGCCACGGTTGGGTCTCGTCGCGCTCGAAGAAGCCGTGTACCGGCTCACCGATCCGGGGTGCCCGGTCGAGGTCGTCGACGAGCAATCCGAGCACTCGTCGGCCGCCGGCATGGGGAAGTTCGACGAGCACACTGATGTAGGGCAACCGATCGCGCAGTTCGTCGATGTAGGGGTACCAGCTACGGCTCCAGCTGTAGACGGTGCCGCTCGGCTCGACGGATTCGAATCGCAGATCGAATCCGTAACACGCACTGCACACCGACTGGGGTCCCCAGATCCACGTGCGACAGTCGTGACAGCGTTGCAGACGTAGCTCACCGGCGAGCAGACCGTCCCAGTACTGGAAGTCGTGGCCGTCGGCGGCCGGCCCCCACGGGGGCGCTGCCGTCGTCATCGCGAACCCCCCTCGACGCTGCCGATCGTCGGCGACTCGGCGTCGGCCGCCGTGAAGTTGTCCGCAGTGAAGTTGGCCAGGGTGAAGTTGGCCAGGGCCACCGCCTGCCAGGAATCGTCACGGCGCTCCCAGACCGATCGCAATCCGATGATGCCGTCGACTCCACGGTAAACGGCCTCGCCCACCATCCGATCACCTTCGGACCGGACGTCGACGATCTCGAAGCTCTCGACCTCTCGACGCGGAACCAGGACACCCTCGAAGATCGTGCCCAGGGTCGCCGGCGCGATGTCGGCCACCGCGGCCGCCATGTCGCCGGCCACCACATGGCCGACGTGGCGTTCGTACAGTTGCCGGAAGTCATCGATCTCGGACACCGCATCACTCCTCACCGCCGGCGTGGACGCCGGCACCATCTTCTGGCATTAAACCTTACGGAGTTAGTTTTACTGCGTCAACCGCGCCAGGCCGCGATCGCCTGGCTCCATGTATGTGCTGAACCACATCGCCGACGAGAAGTGTCACGGGAATCGCGGGGCGCTCATGAACGTCATTTCGGCTGTACATGACCACTTTTCGCGCCTGGCGCATTTCGGCGACCCACGATCAAACTAACGACATTAGACGAGACAGTAGACATCATTTGTTGCATGTGGCATTGTGGCCGCCATGGAACGGGAAGAGAAGATCCAGCTGACCAAGCGGCTGATCGCCCATGTCGACCACGATTCGACCGATTACGCAGACGACCTCCTGCGGGTTCCGTTCTCCGTCTTCGACGATCCGGAACTGGCGCGCAAGGAACTCGCGGTGGTGCGTCGATTCCCGCACATCGTGGCCCATGTCGACGAGTTCGAGAAGACCGGCAGCTTCGTGACGACCGACCTGATGGGTACGCCGTTGCTCCTCGTGAAGCAGTCCGACGGAACCATCCGCGCATTCTCCAATGTGTGCCGTCACCGCGGTTCGAAGCTCGAGTTCGCCGAGTCCGGGTGCAAGCGGGTGTTCAGCTGCCCCTACCACAATTGGGCCTACGGCAAGGACGGCGCACTGCGCGGGATGCCCCATGCCGAAGGTTTCGACGGGATGGACCGCGCCGAGTACGGACTCGTCGAGTTCCCTTGCGAGGTACGCCATTCGCTGGTGTGGGTGGTCCCGACCCAGGGTGCCGACCTGGACATCGCCGCCACCCTGGGGCACAAGCATGATGCCGAGGTCGCCGACACCGGGATGACCACGTCGTATCAGGTCCGCAAGGAGACCTGGCGGCTCGGAATGAACTGGAAGATCGCCGTGGACGGCGTCCAGGACTCGTATCACCTGTGCCAGTTGCACACCAAGACGGTGTGCAACTACCTGGAGGGCAACATCACCGCCTTCGACATGGTCGACCGGTCGTGGCGGCTGGTCGTGGCGCGCAAGTCCATCACCGAGGTACGCGACGCCGACCCCGACACCTACGACGTCCGTGATTACTCGTTGGCAAATTACACCGTGTACCCCGGCACCATGCTCGTCACCGAGCCGAACCATTTCGAGGTCTGGACCATCGTCCCCGACCCCGACGACCCGAATGTCTCGTACTGCACCATCCGGCTGCTCTCGCCGACGAAGCCGCAGACCGCCCGAGAGGAGCGGATTCTCGAGAAGAACTGGGATCTGTTGATGGAGACGCTGCACGACGAGGACTGGTTCGTCACCAAGACCATCACCGACAACGCCGCCAACGGCCAGGTCGACGAACTCATCTACGGGCGCAACGAACTTCCCGGGCAGGTCTTCCACGCGATGGTCGCGCGCGATGTTGCCGCGCTGGCCGCCCCCGTGGGAGAGCCGGTCGCGTGACGCCGACGCCCTCCTCATCGTCGGCCGCGGCTCGGCTCCGACCCTCTTGGCAGGACCAGCTGCAGCCGACCGCCCCGGGGGCCGATGAGTTCGCCGAACTCACCGAAGCCGTTGCACTGCTTGCCGAATCGTTCACTCGCAGCGATCCACCACCGGAGGTGGTCGCCGTGCTCGCCGCGCGCATCCGCGAGATCGCCGCCGTGCTCGCCGATTACGAGGTCTCCGAGGACGACCAGCCCGTCGGGAAGCTGTGGGATCGCCCGGGTCGTGGGCAGATCCTCACTCCGGCGCTGCATATCGACGAGGTCACCGCCGAGACGGTCCGTGCCCGGTTCACCCTCGGTCGCTTCCATTCCGGTTGCGATGCGCTCAACGGCGGCGTCACCCCGATGATCTTCGACGAGGCGCTGTCACGACTGGCCAATGCGGGCGGGCGCCCCTGGGCGCGCACCGCGCATCTTGCCGTCGATTACCTCGCTCCCGCACCCCTGCACCGGGAGTTGTCGGTGACCGCGGAACTCGTCGGCGAGGACGGCCGTAAACGCTGGATGCGCGGGGAGATCCGCGACGACACCACCCTGCTCGCCGAGGCCACCGGACTCTGGATCGTCCCCCGTCCACCACAACCGAAAGCTCACTCATGACCGGTTATTCGCTCCTGAACGGGGTACGCATCCTCGAGGTCGCACAACTCGCTCCGTCCTCGCTCGGCGGCCACCTGGCCGACCTGGGGGCCGAGGTGATCAAGATCGAGACGGGCCCGCTCGGCGATCCGGTTCGCGTCGGCGGCAGTCGGACCATCGGCGACGACGACGGCCCCGCCTTCATGCATTTGCGGTGGAATCGGGGCAAGAGGTCCGTAGAGCTCGATCTTCGTTCCGAACAGGGCAAGCGCGACTTTCTCGATCTCGCCGCCCGCAGCGACGCTGTCGTGGAGGGGATGCGCGGCGGTTATCTGGACTGGCTCGGCCTGGGGCTGCCCGAACTCCGCAAGGTCAATCCGCGCATCGTCCTGTGCAGCGTCTCGGGTATGGGCACCGACGGTCCCTACCGGACCCTGGGCACCGGCGGCCCTGTATTCGACGCGTTCGCCGGTCTGCGCGAGGTCAACACCCCGACCGATGAGCCACCCACCGACGGGATGGCGGGTTCGCGGACCCCGCCCATCGCGATGTACGCCATGGGCGCCTACGGTGCGATGGCCCTGTTGGCGGCTCTGCACAAGGCCACGGCGACCGGCGAGGGCAGTCACGTCGAGGTCGCCGGAATCGACATCGCCGCCGCGTGGATGCCGGATCTCGTTGACGCCGAGCTGAATCGAGATGCATCGACGGCACGGTCCACGTGGCTACCCGACGGGCGGCTGCCCGATTGGCCCCGCCTGGAGGCCTATCGCACCGCCGACGGCGAAGCCATTCTCTTCGGCTCACATGTCGAGAAGTTCTGGCACCATTTCTTGCTAGCGGTGGACCGCGAAGACCTGATCGACGTCGATCTCACCCACGTCGACGACGGCGCCGGCGACCGCGCGGATCTCGTCTGGCGTGAACTCACCAAAATCTTTGCCACCCGCACGCGCGCCGAATGGATCGAGGTCTTCCTCGAGCACGGCATCGCCGGCGGCCCCGTCAACAGCGTGCACGATCTGCTCGACGACCCGCACTTCCGGGCGCGCGAGACCACCTACACCGTCTCCCATCCCACCGCCGGGCAGCTCGAATTCCTCCGGAGTCCGGTGCGGGTGCACGGCGAGAAATTCGCGCCCGCACTGCCTCCCGAGGTCGGCGCCGACACCGCAGAGGTCCTCGCCGAACTCGTCGACCGCGGATGACCGGGCGGTTCGCATCCGAATCTGCGCAACCATTCCGCCCAGAACCTATCTCTGTTAGTTTTGAGCCACCTCATGTGAGTGGCGTCACACACAGCGGTCCGCCCGGACCCAGGCAGGAGTCAGCCCGATGAACCTCGCAGAACTCACCCGCTACTGGGGCAAGACGCGACCCACCCAGGACGCCATCGTCTTCGAGGGACGGACCCAGAGTTGGGCGGAGGTCGACGCCATCACCGATGCCCTCGCCCGCGGGCTCGCCGCGCGGGGAGTCGGCGCGGGCGACCGGGTCGGCCTGCTGATGCTCAACCGCCCCGAACTCGCGCACCTGATCCTTGCCGTCGTCAAACTCGGCGCAATCGGCGTCCCGCTGAACTTCCGGCTGACCGGCCCCGAACTGGCGCCGATGATCACCGACAGCGCGCCGCGCGTCATCATCGTCGAGGAGCGGTTCGCCGGGTTGCTCGACGTAGCGGCCGACCATGCCGACTTCGAGGTGTTCTCGGTGGACGGCACGAGCCACCGACCCTATGACACGTTGATCGACTCCGGGCGCGCACCCGTCGTCGACATCTCGCCCGACGATCCCGCGTTCATCTGCTACACCTCGGGGACCACCGGCGTGCAGAAGGGTGCGCTGATCACCCATCGCAGCGCGATGACGCCGGGAATCTCACAGACCATCAGCTTCGGCTTCACCAGCTCCGATCGTGTGATGTGTTCGGCTCCACTGGTGTTCACGGGCTCGCTGCTGTCGATCTTCGTCCAGCTGGTCCTGGTGCCGGGGGCGACCATGGTGCTGTTGCGCGAATTCGATCCCGAGATCGCCCTGGACATCTTCGAACGGGAGCAGGTCACCGCCACCACCACCGTGCCGGTCATCTGGGAGCGGATGGCCGCGCTCCCCGACTTCGGACGCCGCACGCTGGCCGAGTTCACCTTCGCCGGAACCGGCGGGGCACCGGTGAGCCCGGATCTTCTCGAGTTCTATCGAGAACACGGTATTCCACTGATCCAGGTGTACGGACTGACCGAGGCGTCCGGGATGGTCTCCACACTGAGTTACCAGGATGCCTTGACGCGCTCCGGTTTTGCCGGTCTCGCGCTGGTCGGTACCGAGGTGCGGATCGGCGATCCCGGTACGACGACGCCGGCCGGCGAGGTCGGCGAGATCCTCGTCCGGGGCGAACACGTGATGCGGGAGTACTGGGCGAAGCCCGAGGCGACCGCGGCCACCCTGACCGACGGCTGGTTGCGGACCGGTGATCTCGGGCTCCAGGACGAGCAGGGATTCCTCAAGATCGTCGACCGCAGCAAGGACATGCTGATCTCCGGTGGGATCAACGTCTATCCCGCCGAGATCGAGAAGACGCTGCACGCGATCGACGGTCTTGTCGACTGCGCGGTGATCGGGGTCAAGGACGAGACCTGGGGCGAGGTGCCCATGGTGGTCTTCCACAGCGAGCGGGAACCCGCCGCGGTGATCGCCGACATCGCCGCGGTCTCCGAGGTGAATCTGGCAAAGTTCAAGCGCCCCAAGCACGCCGTCGCATTGGACGAGCCACTTCCGCGCACCTTCTCCGGAAAGCTCGCCAAACCGACGTTGCGCCAACGCTTCCCCAGCGTGCCTGCGTCCGCGGTTCCCATCTCCCCGGTGTCGGCCACCCCGGTTGCCGTCACCCCGGAACCCCAGCCGCCGGCGCCGGTCGGTGGAGAAACGGTGACGGCGTGAGGGCACAGAGCCTTCCGGGACAAGGCGTCACGCTGCGCGCGGATGTGTGGCTGCCGGAGCAGACGGGCACACGTGGGAGTGTGCTGTTGCTCCACGGGGGTGGCCAGACCCGGCATTCGTGGCAGCGCACCGGTCGGCGGCTGGCTGAACACGGGTGGAGCGCCTATGCCGTCGACGCCCGGGGCCACGGGGAGAGCCAGTGGGCCGACGACGGGGACTACAGCATTGCCGCACATGCCCGCGATGTCGTCGATGTTGCCGAATCCCTTTCGGAACCACTGGTTCTCGTCGGCGCATCGCTCGGTGGGATGGCCTCGCTGATCGCGCAGGCCACCAATCCCGGACTGGCTCGTGCGCTGGTACTCGTCGACATCACACCGCGTGCCGAGCCGGAAGGGCTCGCGCGCATCCATTCCTTCATCCAGCGCGGGCTCGACGGCTTCGATTCTCTCGAGGACGCGCTGCACGCGGTCGCTGCCTACAATCCCCACCGCAGACGTCCACCTCGCATCGAGGGACTTCGCAAGAACCTTCGGCAGCGCGATGGCCGGTGGTACTGGCATTGGGATCCGCGCATTCTCACCCACCGCGAGAACAGCCCTGAACAAGCTGCCGCCAGAGAAGGTCACGCACGCGAGGCGGCACGTCGGATCGACGTCCCGACGCTACTTATCCGGGGTGCCCAGTCCGACGTCGTCAGTGATGCCGGAGTCCGCGAATTGCTCGAGCTGATTCCCGGATCCACCCACCTCGACGTGTCGGGTGCGGGCCACATGGTCGGCGGCGACGACAACGACGTGCTCAGCGAAGGACTGCTCGACTTCCTCGACACCCTTTGACACCCGATCCCCGGGATTCCCGTTACCGACAAACCCCCGACACCCGAAACCAGGGTGCCGCCCCGCACACCGATCCGAACGACGTTCGGGGAAGAGAGGAAAGATCATGACACGACTCGAGGGCAAGGTTGTCTTCATCACCGGAATCGCTCGCGGCCAAGGGCGTTCCCATGCCGTCCGGATGGCACAGGAGGGTGCTCGAATCATCGGTATGGACATCTGTGACCAGATCCCCACCGTGTTCTATCCGATGGCGACCCGCGAGGATCTCGCCGAGACCGAGCGGCTGGTGAAGGAGGCGGGCGCGGAGATCGTCACGACCGTCGGCGACGTGCGCAAGCGCGAAGACATCGAGCGCGCACTCGATCTCGGTATCGAACAGTTCGGCCGGCTCGACACGGTGATCGCCAACGCGGGCATCATGCCCGTCATCGGCCCCGGCGACCAGCCGCAGGCCTGGCATGACGCCGTCGATGTCATGCTGACCGGCGTGTGGCAGGTCCTCGACGAGACCGTGCCCCGGCTGGTGCAGCAGGGCACGGGCGGGTCGATCATCATCACCAGCTCCGCGGCCGGGCTGACCAGCATGGGCCTCAACACCTTTGCCGGACAGGCCGGGTACACGGCGTCCAAGCACGGCGTCGTCGGATTGATGCGCCTGTACTCCAAGCAGCTGGCCAAGGACTCGATTCGGGTGAACACCGTGCACCCGACCGGCGTCAACACCCCGATGGTCGCCAACGCCGAGTACGGCGAGTTCGTCAACACCCACCCCGAGGTGGCGAATGACGAGGCCTACAAGAATCCGATGCCGGTCGAACTCATCGAGGCGGTCGACGTGAGCAATGCGATGGTCTTCCTCGCCTCCGACGAGGCGCGCTACATCACCGGGATCACGCTTCCCGTCGACGCGGGATACAACAACCGCTGAGCATCAGCTTCTCCTCCTGATTATTCGACAATGCTCTGCTACCTAATGGACATAGGTTGACTGCGCACGAACGTCCACCCTCCCCATCCGAAGAGAACCGAATCATGGCGACCTCAACCCGATCCCCCGATCCCGCGTCGCCAGACGCCCCTCATGAATGCCAGTCGGAGACGCCCGCTCGTGGCCGCCGGTCGTAGACGCGCGGCCATGGTCGGCGCCGGGGCACTGGCCGCACTGGCTTTGGTCGGTGCAGCCAGTGCGACCGCCGCCGATCCGCTTGCCACCACCGGACCCGCACAAACAGACTGGACCACCGCACTGCGGCTGTCGATTGCGCAGGCCAACCTGGTGCCGCCCGGTATGAACGATCCGAACTGTCGGCCGTCGGCGGCACATCCGCGGCCGGTGGTTCTGCTCAACGGCGCGATCGTCAACAAGTACGGCATCTGGGCGAGGTTGTCGCCCATGCTGGCCGCGGCTGGTTACTGCGTCTATGGGCTCGACTACGGCACCACGATCCCGGGGCCCTTCCATCAGATGGACGATGCCCGCTCGTCCGCCCGCGAGATCGGGGACTTCATCGATGGCGTGCGCCGTCACACCGGTGCCGATCAGGTCGATCTCGTCGGCTATTCCGAGGGCGGATTCGTGCCGTTCTACTACCTCAACGAGCTCGGCGGTGCATCCCGGGTACACACCTTCGTGGCGGTGGCGTCACCGATGCGTGGGATGAGTTTTCATGGGGCACTGGAACTTCTGTCGCGGACGCCTGCGACGCGCCAGCTGCTGCAAGCTGCTCTCCCCGCCGCCATCGACGGCACCAAGGGCTCTGCATACATGCAGGAGATCAGCTGCCACGGGCTGACCCGACCGAACGTCACCTACGTCACCATCAGCTCGCGCGACGACAGTGTCGTGGCGCTGAACGAAACCCAGTTGCCGCCGGGGCCAACGTGACGAACATCGTGATCCAGGATCTCGACCCTCGGACCTCGGCGTTCCACGGCGCCATCACCTACAACTCCGTGGCGCTGAACTCCGTGTTGCACGCCTTGTAGGCGGTGGAGACACGGCGGGTTACACGGCTCTTCAGGATTGACGGTGCGTGAAACAGGTTCTATCGACCACAAGATGTAGGTCGGATTTGCGGGTGTGAGCCGCGTGATGTGGGCGGGTCCTGTGGTGTGAAGATGAAAGCTCCTACACACTCATCCGAACACTCACAGGACCCATGACGCAGCGTAGCGCTATTGCCGACACGATTTGCCGCACCATCGAGTTGGGGGTGACGATCACCGATGCCGCCGTCGACGGCCAGGACCGTACCCACCTGTTCTGCCAGCTCCTGGACCCGAAGAACATGTGCCCGTCCTGCGGGCAGGCCGGGCAGTTGCGTGATCATGTCGACCGTGAGGTCGCCGATCTGCCGATCGTCGGGCATCCGACCCGGCTGCACCTGACGGTGCCCCGCTACACGTGCGGCAACGACGCCTGCGCGACGTCGGTGTTCCGGGCCGACCTGGGCGCGATCGTGGCCCCGCGTGCGCAGGTCACCCGCCGTACCACCACCTGGATCATGCGGTCGATGATCTGCGACAAGATGTCGGTCACCGCGGCGGCGGCCGCGGTGGGGTTGAGCTGGAACACCGTCAACACCCTGGCGTGTGAGGCGGCGAAGACGCTGGCCGCCGCACCCGCACGCCTGGCCGGCGTCCGCGTATTAGGCGTGGATGAACACAAGTGGAAACATGTTCGCGGCCAGGGTGATCCGAGTTTCGTGACGGTACTGGTCGACCTGACCCCAATCGTGGACGGTACCGGTCCGGCCCGGTTGTTGGATATGGTCGCCGGGCGCTCCAAAGCCGCGTTGAAGGACTGGCTCGACGCGCGTGATCCGGCGTTCCGCGACCGTATCCGGGTGGTCACGATGGACGGGTTCACCGGCTACCGCACCGCCACCGCCGAATCCCTCGACAAGGCACGGGCAGTGATGGACCCCTTCCACGTCGTACACCTCGCCGCAGAGAAACTCACCCTGTGTCGTCAACGCGTGCAACAGGATACGTGCGGACATCGAGGCCGCAGCGGGGATCCGCTCTACGGCATCCGCCGCACCCTGCTGACCCGGATCGGGCTGCTCACCGATAACCAGAAAACCCGCCTACGCACGGGCCTGGACGCCCGGGAGGAGCACGTGGCGGTGGCCATCACCTACGCGATCTATCAGGATCTGATCGACGCTTACGACCAGTCCAACAAGCGGGACGGGAAGATCGCGATGTACAAGCTGCTCAAACGTATCCATACCGGCCTACCCGCCGGCCTCGCCGAGGTAGCGCAACTCGGACGGTCGTTGTGGGCCCGACGTGCCGAGATCCTCGCCTACTTCGACACCGGCGCCTCCAACGGCCCCGTCGAAGCCATCAACGGGCGCCTCGAGCACCTCCGGGGTATCGCACTCGGGTTCCGCAACCTCAAGCACTACATCTTGCGGTCACTCATCCACTCCGGCCAACTCGCAGAAAGCCTGAATGCACTCTGAATTAGGAAGAGCCGGTTACACGACGACCGGGGTCACGACACGACGGGTTACAGACGGCGGGGTACGACTGACGGGGTACAACACCCCTCGTGCCGTGCCCCGTCGTGTCGTCACCCCGACTATCGGCCGCCGATGGGGATCGGCGCCGTGTCCGCGACATCGGCGCCGTGGGCCTGCGCCTGAGCGCGGATCTCGTCCTCCTGCGCCATCGATTCACGGATCGCGCGCTGGGCGTTCTCCGGCAGCGAGGGCAGCAGTTCGAGGACGCGTTCGCGGTGACGGGCAACCGCCTTGCGTTCGGGCATACCCGGATTGGGCTGCACCTGCGGAATGATCTCGGAGAAGTCGTCCTTGGTACCACCACCACCGATACCCGCGGCCTGCATCGCCTCTTCCTGCTTCTGGACCGCCTCGTCCTTCTCCTCCGACATACCGATCGGACCGAACCGATCACCGGACAGGAACTGCTTGACCACCGGCTGCTCCGAAGTCAGCAACTGTTCCCGCGGACCGAACATCACCAACTCTTTGCGGAACAACATCCCGATATTGTCCGGAATCGTCCGAGCGATGTTGATGTTGTGCGTCACGATCAGAATCGTCGCATCGATCTGCGCATTGATATCGATCAACAACTGCGAAATATAGGCGGTACGCACCGGATCCAAACCCGAGTCCGGCTCATCACACAAGATGATCTGCGGATCCAACACCAACGCCCGCGCCAACCCGGCACGCTTACGCATACCACCAGAGATCTCACCCGGCAGCTTGTCCTCCGCACCGGCCAGACCGACCAGGTCGATCTTCTCCATCACGATGTCGCGGACCTCGTTCTCCTTCTTCTTCGTGTGCTCACGAAGCGGGAACGCGATGTTGTCATACAAACTCATCGACCCGAACAACGCACCGTCCTGAAACAACACACCGAACAACTTGCGGATCTCATAGAGTTCCTTCGCCGAACACTGGGTGATATCGGTGCCATCGATGATCACCGACCCCTGCTCCGGATGCAACAACCCGATCAACGTCTTCAAGAACACCGACTTACCGGTACCCGACGGACCCAACAACGCCGACACCTCACCCTCCGGCAAGGTCAGGGTCACATCACGCCAAATATTCTGCGAACCAAACGACTTGGTGAGGTTGGCGACGCTCACTTCGACACCCATGATGGATTTCCGTCCCGTCGTCTCAGTTGCCGGGCGCCGGAGCCGAGCCGGCAGGCGCGGGGGCAGCGGGGGCCGGGGATGCGGGAGCCGACGTCGCTGCGCCACCCGGGGCGGTGCCACCCGAAGCATTGCCATCGTCACCGGTCCCCAGATTGGTTCCGATGCCGCTGATCTCGCTGATCTGCCAGTTCTGATTCGGGTCGATGGTCACCTTGTAGGTGGCCGTCGATTCGATGCCGTCGGGAGCCTGGGCGTTCTTGGTCGTCACGTTGACGAACGCCACCACCTGGTAGGTGCCATTGTCCTGCGAGACGACCTTGGCGGCGATCGGCTCGGCGGTCGAGGACCACTGCAGCGGCACGATGAGCTGCTCCATGGACTGCGAGGCCTTGCGGAGACGGTCGGCGAGTTCCGGAGTGGTGTTCTGGGTCAGTCGCGTACGCCAGTCGTCGGGGTTCTGGTAGTTCATCTGGGCTGCGCCGGTGGCGTAGTCGAGGGCGACCTTCTCGGCCCGAGCGCTGTTCGCCGTGGCCGACTTCATGTCGTCGACCTGCCCGGAGACCGCGACCAGCCGCCAGCTCAGTACTGCGATGACGGCGACCACGACCACCGCCAGCACACCGAGCGCGAGGGTGCGCATCGATACCGATCGCGCAGCGAGACGACCGGTCTTCGACGGCTTCTCGTCCTTCTTCGACTCCTCGGTCTTCTCAGTGGTTTTCGCGTCGCTCGTCGTCCTGCCGGTGGAGTCGCTGTCGGTCGTGGCCGTGTCCGTCGTGGCCGTGCCGGTCGTCGCACTATCGATGGTGTCGGTGCTCTCGTCGGCGATGCCGTCCACGGAGTCCTTGGTTGCTGAGGTCATGGGTGGGTCTCCTTCGTCAGGTGTGTGATCGTGCGTGCGCCGCGGCGCCGGTGGGGTCATCGGGTGCTATCGCCCCCCACCGGCGGGGACGTGGATCGTCAGGGCACCGTTCGGCTGCGTCGAGGCGAGCATTTGGTCGAGGACGCGGCCGAGGTCGACCGTGCGCAACGAGGCCGCACCCGCTCGCGCCGCCGGGAGCAGGTTCACGCCGATCACATTGAGGTTGGCCGAATTCACGTCGAGGAACTTCTGGAGTTCGCCGAACAATGGACTGGCACCGTACTTGACACCGTCGTAGAGCGGTCCACCGAGGACCACGGCATCACGCACCGAGGCGAGCAGCCCCTCGAATCCCACGCCGAAGCCGTTCATCAGCGGTGTCGTCTGCCGCAGCAGATCGGGGATGGGTCCGGTCCGCATGATCAACGGCTGCAAGGTACTCAGCAGCGACACCATCGCATCGGACTGCTGGGTGAACTCGTCGGCGAACAATCGGCCGGCGCGGTTGAGACTGCCGATCACCTCCTGACCTTCGGGAAGTCCGGTGTTGAGTTCACCGAAAACACGTTGTACCTCTTGCGGATCGACCTGGTTGAGGATGTCGGTCAGCCGTTGCGAGAGTTCTTTGAAGGTGGTGGGCACGGTGACCTGCTGCGGATCGATCCGGGCGTTGTTCTGCAGGTACGGACCCGCCGCGCTGTTCGGGAGCACCGCCACATAGGCCTCGCCGAGTGCCGAGAGATTGTCCACCCGGAACGTGCTGTTGAGGGGTATGTGGTCGGAATCGGGGTAATCCCAGGTGATCACGGCACCCGACGTGGACTGACTGATGTCGGTGACGTGCCCGATCTCGATGCCCCGCAACAGTACTCGCGATCCCACCAGGAGACCGTTCGTGTCGGGCACGGTCATCGAGGCATGCCGGGCACCGGGCGAGGCGATGTGCAGACCCACGTTGAGGATGTAGGCGATCGACAATCCGGCCAGCACCAGCATGGCCAGGACCGACACACGTGTCTTGGTGATCATCGGATCGCTCCCAACATGCGCAGCAGATTCTCTGCGTCCCCGATGAGTTGGCCACCATTACCGCCGGACACCGACGTCACGTTTACCGACGGATTCTGGGCGAAGGGCAGCAGCGTGCTCTGCAGGAACTCGGTCAGTTCGGCGCCCGCATCGGGCGCCTCGTCCCACATACCGCGGCCGGCCATCGTGGTCGCGGCGACCGAACGCAGCATCGGGATCAGCCACACACCACCGATGAAGATCGAACCGACCGACGGCAGGAGCGTACTGATGTGTGCCACCACCGATGTCGCCACGCGATCCCAGTAGTGGGCGGCCTCCGGCCCGAACACCCCCGCGATCTGCGGTGCCACCCGCCCGAACATCAGCGACGTCTGGTTCATGCCGTCGATCAGGCGGTCGAGCTCATCGGTCTGACCGGCCAGGTTGTCGAGGTCCTTGGCCACCGTTGTCGACATGCGGCGCACATCGGGAATCGAGGGCATCGTCTTGTTCAACGTGGCCATCGTGTCCTGCGCCTTCTGGATACTGCCGCCGTTGACGAAGTAGGCCAACACGGCGATCGTGTCCTCCAGCGTGGGCGGGGAGGTCGTCCGGGCCAGCGGCACCACTCCCCCGTCCTGCAGGTAGCCGCTGCTGTCGGGACCGGCGGCCGGTGGCGTCAACGCCAGGTAGGTGTCACCGAGCAAGGTGTTCTGCCGGATGATCGCCGTGGTGTCGGCAGGTACCCGGGTGGAGTCGCTGAGGCCCACCTTAACGTCGACACCGTTGGCCGATTCCGACGTGCTCTCGACGGTGCCGATCCGAATGCCGTTCATCATGACGTCGGCGCCCGCCGGGAGGTTCAGGACACTCGCGAACTGCAGGGTGACGTGGTAATCGGTGCTGACTCCGGCCCGCACCGACGGTAATTTGTTGGGGCTCAGCGACGAACATCCTGTCGCCGCGGCCATGATCGTCACCGCCAGCACGAGGGCGAACACGGTGGTGAGGTGTCGTCTGGTCATCACTGGCCCGCCTTGTCGAGCAGAAGTGTGAAGAGGTTCATCGTGGTCGTCCGTCCCGCGTCGCAACTGACCCGCAGTGCCGAGCACTGTGCAGCCGAAAGTGCCACTCCCGGCGCACGATACGGAACCGACAGTCCACCTGCTGACTCCTGTTGATTCAATGCAGCGGAGATGGAGGGCACCATCGCATACAACTTCTGCAGATCCGGTGCGCGTGCTGCCGCCAGCGCGATGAGGTCCTTGACCGGTCCTTGGACGATCGGCCAGATGATGGAACCGTAGTTGCGCTGGATGTCGTAGACGGTGGCCACGGTCCACCCGACGCCCACGTCGAACTTGGAGACGTCACCGAACAGGGTTGTGCCCTTGGCCGCGACCGTCGGCATCTGGTTGAGGATCGACATGATGGACCCCCAGTCCTGCAGTGCATTCTGCGTCAGCGGAGCCATGTTGGCGATCGCCGAGCCGATGTTGGCGACGAAGTCGTCGGGGCTCTTCGCCGCGGCCGAAGCGTGTTCGAACATGCTGTTCGCGGTGTTGCCGGTACCGGCGAGCGCCTTGTCGATACCGTCGAGCGACCCTTGCAGGTCCGGGCTTCCGTTGTCCGACAACGACTTGAGAAAGTCCGACGCCGAGCCGGTGATCTCGGAGATGCTCTTGGGGGTGAAAGAGTTCTCCTTGGAGATGCAGTGCCCCGCCGTCAACACCGGGCCACCGCGGTAATTGCCGACCAGTTCCACGCTGCGATCGGCCAACAGTGACTTGGATCGCGTGACCGCCTGAACATCCGCCGGGTAGGAACGTCCGCCGTCGAGCGAGAACGTCACCCGGACATGGTCACCCTGCGCCTCGATCTTGGTGACCTTGCCGACCCGATATCCCATCTGGGTCACCGGGTTTCCGACGTAGAGGCCGATGGCATCGGGGAGATCGGCGCAGAAGCCGTCGCCACCTGCGGAACCGCCGGTGTCACCGGAGTTGGCCGACCCGACACCGACCGCGAGCACGGTGGCCGCGACCGCGATCACCGCGGCGATCGAGAGACCGACGAGCCCTCTTCGACGAGACATCATCAGCAGTCCTTTCCCGGTACCGGGATGCAGAGGTTGTTCAGATCGACCGTGCCGCCGCCGAGTTGACGCATCCCGTCGGGACCGATCCACTGCGCCAGCCGATCCCGCAGACTGAGCAGACCATCGATCGCCGGCCCCATCTGCTTCTGCCAGGCCAGGATCGCGTCGCGGATCGCATAGACGTTCTGTCGCACCAGATCCGAGTGCTCGAGATAGAACTTCTCGAAGGGCATCAGCCGCGACAGAATCGATCCGAGCAACTTGTAGGTGTAGTTGAAGCCCGCGGAGTTGTTGTTGTAGGTCGTCACCACGGTGTCGATCTTGTTGATCAGGTCGAACACGAACTCCCGATTGGCGTTGAAGGTCTGCAGATACTCCTGGGCCAGAGCGGCGATCTGATGGACCTGGGTGCGCTGCTGGTCGAAGACGGTGGTGATCGAGTTCATGCCGTCGACGATCGAGCGCAACGAGGTCGAATTGCCTTGCAGGGCTTGGGCAACCTGGGCCAGGTTGGCGTTCACGGTCGACGCTTTGACATCGTCGGTGACCTTGGGTGCCTGCTGCAGGACATCACCGATCGAGTAGGGAACCGAAACCCGGCTCGCCGGGATCGTCGCGGCGGTCTCGGAGCGGCCGAGGGGGATCAGCGTGACTGCGTAACCGCCGACCGGGGTCAGCATGCGGACCTCGATCCGCGACAGGTCGCCGACCCATGTGTTGTTGTCGATGCGCGCATCGACGGTGACCGCGTCCTGCCCGATGCTGATCGAGGACACCTTTCCGACGCTCACGCCGGCGACGCGGACGTCGGCACCGGTCTCGATCGCCGACGCGTCGGTGGTCTCGAACGAGATCGTCTTCTGGTCCGGTGGCCGGATGTAGATGATCCCGAATACCCCGAGGACCACGATGGCCAGGACCACCACGCCGATTCCGAGGAGTGCGTCGCTGGAGCTGAAGCGACTCAGCCACGAACCCCGACGTGCCGAACTCCGTTGTGTCACTTTGCGCACAGGACCACCTCGCTACCGCTGAGAAGCACTTGCACGTCGGAGGGCAGTTGTGCGCGCCCGTTGGTGCAGTGGGTGTTGACCGCGCCGCGTGTCTGGGTGGTCTTGAGTCCCGCCAGGGTGTTCGGCATGAGTGTGAACGAGTTCAGCGCGTCGGTCATCGTGCGGAAGACATGGGTGAGCAATACGTCGACGTCGAGGTCGGGGCTCACCCCGAGCGAGGCGAGGATCTGCTCGATCGGTTCGAGTAGCGCCGGACCGTAGGTCGCGGTCTTCGGAAACTCACCGAGCACCTTCATCGCATTGTCGATCGGCTTGTTCACCGCCTGCATGAACGCCAGCACGTACTGTGACCGTCCGCCCATCGAGTCGGAGATCCGACCCATGTTCTGGGCGAGGGTCGAGATGACGGCCTGCCGGTCCTTGGCGAAATCGGCCAGCTTCTGGGTGCTGTCGAGCATCGGTCCCAGTCCGGAGCCGTCACCCTGTAGCAGCGCAATCGCATTGGCGCTGAACGCGTTGATCTGATCGCTGTTCATGGTCGCCAGTACCGGTTGCAGGCCGTTGAACAGTTGGGTGATGTCGAACGACGGAGTCGTCTTGTTGGCGGCGAGATGCGTCACCGGCGTGCCCGGTGTGTCGCCGGCTTCGACATCGACGTACCGCACACCGGTGAGGTTCTGGTACTTGATCGCGAGCTTGCTGGTGTCGGTCAGCTTGTGCTGGTCGTCCATCGTGAAGGTCACGTGGACCGCCGGCGGGCCGTCGGCACTGCCCTGCTGTAGATCGACGCCGGTGACCTTGCCGATCCGCATCCCTCGCGTGCGGACGTCTCCGTTGACATGCAATCCCGATGCGTCGGTGAAATCGGCTGTGTAGGTGTCGGTTCGGATGTTGTCGACCGGGTTGCGCATCGCGTTTACGACCAGGATGAACAGGAGCACGGTGATCACCGCGACGGCGGCCACCTTGGCCCCGGTGATGAGCATCCGCGTATTCGGTGACATTATCGGGTCCCTCCCTGTGTCGCGGCGGTCATTCGGGCGAGCGGACCCGCCATTGCCGGCATACTGTCCAGGACGATGCGCAACTGCAGCGTCTTCTGCCGGTCGGTGCCGGTGAACGACGATTCCAGGCCCGCCAGCGCTGCTCGTGCCTTGGCCACCGTGGCACCGCCGCCGATTGCCGCGGGCAGCGGATCGGTGAGGTATTTGATGATGGTCACCAGCGGGGTCAGTTCGGTGCCGTGCGAGGCCAACAGCGCGCCCGCCTTTCCGAACAGGTCAT
Source organism: Gordonia polyisoprenivorans (assembly GCF_017654315.1). Lineage (NCBI taxonomy): Bacteria > Bacillati > Actinomycetota > Actinomycetes > Mycobacteriales > Gordoniaceae > Gordonia > Gordonia polyisoprenivorans. Next base: position 2,295,712 of record NZ_CP072203.1, on the reverse strand, counting down.
TGGCGGCGACGGTCAGCGAATCGTCGGTCAGGGTGTGGAAGCCCTCGTTGACCCCGCGAGAACCGTCGGGCAGCTTGTTGTACGGGCTTTCGGTGATCGCGTACAGCCCGATCATCGTCTGCTCGGTGAATCCCGGGAAGACGTCGAGAACATTGTTCACGCGATTGATCAGGGTCGCCGGCAACTGCTGTTGGGTGCGCGCCACGTTGTTGGCCACGATGACGCCCGTCTGGATCAGCGGTGCCAGTCCGTTGGCATAGCGCATCACCTTGTCGAGGCTGTCGATCATGTCACGGGTCAGTGAGCCGTCCACCACGATCGATCCCCGCTCGAGCATCGTCGACATCGTGAAATCCGGTGCGGTGGTGCGGTCGAGGGTCTCACCATCGGTGAGTGCCTTTCCGCCGCGTTGGGCGACCAGGTTGACCGCGGTGACCCCGAAGTAGTTCTCGGGACGGAAGTCGACACCGAGCGAATCGGTCAGGGTCTGTGCCGCCTCGTTGTCGAGCACCACCGCGAGGTCGACCGAATCGGCGCTGGGCGCCACGATGTCGGTGACCTCACCCACCTCGGCTCCGCGCAGCAGGACCTTGGAACCCGACTTGATGCCGGGGCCCAGGGCGGGCACGACGAAATGGATGGTGGTGCCGCTGGGCGCCTTGGCTTTCGGGTAGACGATGGCCACCGCCGCGATCAACACGATGACCACGGCAAGCGAGCTGAGCCCAGCGATCACGAGGGTACGCATCTGACCACGGGTGCCACCGCGCAGGAAGTCTTGACTGGTGAATCCGGCCACGTCAACCCCTAAAAGGCAATGCGGGGTTGAGTCCCCAGATCACCACTGTCATACAGAAGTTCAGGACAACGATCGCGACCAGGCTGGCGCGGATGGCCCGGCCGGAGGCCGCGCCCACGCCGGCCGGTCCACCGCTCGCGAAATAGCCGTAGTAGCAATGGATCAGCGTGACCACCGCGCAGAAGATGAGCGCTTTGGCGATGGATGCCAGGAGATCCGGCAACGTCACGAATTGCGCGAAGTAGTGGTCGTAGGTGCCCGACGGCTGACTGTGGAAGGTCTTGATGATGATGCCGCCGGTGATGAAACTGACCACCACTGCCATCAGGTAGCTCGGCAGGACGACGAGCATTCCGCCGATCAGACGGGTGCCCACCACGAACGGGATGGCCCGCAGCCCCATCACCTCGGTCGCGTCGATCTCCTCAGAGATCCGCATCGCGCCGATCTCGGCGGTCATCCGGCATCCGGCCTGGGCGGCGAAGCCGATTCCGGTGATGATCGGGGCCACCACGCGAATGTTGCCGAAGGAACCGATGATTCCGGTCAGCGCCCCGAAACCCAGGAGGTCGAACGCCATGAAGGCCTCGATCGCCACCACTGCGCCGACGGCGATTCCGAGGAAGAACATGAGGCTGACGACGCCACCGTCGACGATGATCGACCCACTGCCCCAGGCCATGTCGTTCATCGTCTTGAAGGTCTGCTTGCGGTAGTGGCGGATCGTGGTCGGTAGTAGCGCGAAGGTCTTTCCTACGAAGACCACGATCTGACCGAACTGGGCGATGGCTCCCAGGATCTTGTCGACACAGGCGCGGGATGCACGCACGGCGAAGTTGTCTCGCGTTGCGATTCTGTTGGCGGTCATCGGATCACGCCAACTGTGCCGGGAAGAACATGGTCTGCAGCTGACTCACGACGAGATTGGTCATGAAGATGCAGAACACGCTGAGGACGACCGAGGCGTTGACCGCGTTGGCGACACCTTTGGGCCCGCCTTTGGCTTCCAGGCCGCGCAGACTGGCGATGATCACCACGATCACCGCGAACAGCAGCGCCTTGACCACCGAGAAGATGAGGTCGACCGGGGTGGCGAAAGCACCGAACGACTGCCAGAAGCTGGCCGGCACCACGTCGTTGACGTTCGCCGAGATGGCCAGGCCGGCCGCGACGCCCGAGGCGATGATGATGATGCACAACGCCGGCGAGATGGCCACCATGGCGATGAATCGCGGGACGATCAGTCGCTGAACGGGATTGACGCCCATGACACGCATCGCCTCGATCTCTTCGCGGATCGACCGCGCCCCGAGGTCGGAGGCGATGGCCGACGCCGCGGCACCGCTCATCAGCAGCCCCGCCGCCATGGGTGCGCCCTGGCTGACGACGCCGAGGCCGCTGGCGGCGCCGGCCAGGGAGTTCGCGCCCACCTGGTCCATGACCCCACCGACCTGGACCGACACCTCGGCCCCGATGGGCACGGCCATGAGCAGGGCCGGTAATGCGGTGACCTTGAACAGTTTCCACATCTGTTCGATGACCTCGCCCAGCGCGAGTCGCAAGGTGAGGGTGTCGGTGACGGAGAACCGGACGACCTCCATTGCGAGCCGGGCCGAACGGCCGATCGTGTTGATGCTGCGGACCATGCGGTCCACGATCGAATCGATGACCTTCCGGACTCCCGCGCCGACGGCCACTGCGGGCCGGCGTCTGTCGAGCGCGCTGACGCTCATCTCCACCTCTTTCACTTCAGGATTCACCGCGTGCGATCGGGACATGACCGCACGGGGCACCGGGCTACCCGCCGACGGCGGGGTGATGTGGGCTAACCCATGACGCGCCGCAGGATTCGCCTCATCCCCGGGCTGTAGGGCGGATAGGCGAATGACGGATCCGGTCGAGCCGGCTTGCGCAGCACCGCTTTGTGATGGCTGAACGTGTCGAAACCGAACTTTCCGTGGTATCGACCGAGCCCCGATTCTCCGACGCCACCGAACGGCAATTCGGGAACAAGGAGCTGGTAGAGCAGGTGATTGATGCCGACCGCGCCGGACGAGGTCTTACCGACGACGAGGTCCTCGGTGCGTCGAGAATTGGTGAAGAGGTAGAGCGCCAAGGGTTTCGGCCGCGCATTGATGAACTCGACCGCGTCGGCGACGCTGGGCACCGAGATCAGTGGCAGGATGGGGCCGAAGATCTCCTCGGTCATCAGCTCCGAGGTCGGGTCGGGATCGGTGATCAGCGCCGGCGTGATCGTCAGCCGATCGATGTCGGTGTCGCCGCCGTACTGCTCGCCGCCGTGCGAGCCCAGCACCTCCGAGAGCCGATCGAATTGACGGCGGTTCACGATGTGCGTCGAATCGTTGGCGGCCTGGGCGGGCAACTCGGCGAGGAGTCGTTCGACGAGCGCGGGCCGAACAGAGTCCTCGACGAGTACGTAGTCGGGGGCGATGCAGGTCTGGCCCGCGTTGATCGACTTCGCCCAGGCGATACGTCGCGCGGCGACCTCGATGTCGGCATCTGCGGTCACGATGACCGGGCTCTTGCCACCGAGCTCGAGGGTCACCGGGGTGAGATGGCGTGCACTGGCCTCCATCACCGCCTTGCCCACAGTGGTGGACCCGGTGAAAAAGGTGTGGTCGAACCGCAATTCAAGCAGCGCGCGGTTGATCTTGCCGTCACCCAGCACGACGCGCACCGCGTCCGGGTCGACGTACTTCGGCAACTTCTCGGCGATCATCCGCGCGGTGGCACCGGCGACGTCGGAGGGCTTGACCACGGCAGCATTGCCGGCCGCCAGGGCACTGACCAGTGGCTGAATCGTCAACAGCAGCGGGAAATTCCACGTGCCGAGGATGAGTACGACGCCCTTGGGTTCGGCGACGATGCGAGCGTTCCCGGGGGCGGTCGCAGCACTCACGCGGACCCGCGACGGCTTCATCCAGGTCGCCAATTTCGTGAGGGTGTGCCGGATCTCGTGGCGCACCGGGCCGATGTCGGCCATGAACGAGGCCATGGCCCCGCGGCCGAGGTCGGCGCTGATCGCGTCGGCGATGTCGTCCTCGCATTCGTCGATGAAGCGCAGCAAACCCTCGAGTTGCGCCACCCGCCACGAATACGAGCGGGTGCGGCCGGTGTCGAAGGCCGACCGCGCGCGGTCCACCTCGTCGGCCACATCGGCGGGACGGGTCGTCCCCCGCAACTCGGTAACGCTCATCTGATCTCACCCCAGACGGATCGAGCGGTGGGCTTCAACGGACGGCCACACCGGGTCGTGCTTTGTTTGGACAGCGCGAGCATACAATGTGTTCAGACGTGACGTCAATCACTTGGCAATGGTGCTGTCGTGCACCCGACACTGCCGTCTCCCACCACGAGCGGGGCTGTGGCATTGTGATGTGGAACACGAAACGAACGACATGACGTTAACAGACACGAGACGTTTCGTGTCAAGTGTCATCAGCTAAGTTTTCACTCTGCTGCAGGTCCGCCGCTTGTGAACACCTTGTCTGGACAGCAAGTCCTCGCTACTGTGCACAGGTGACCGATTGGGAGAAGATCCGCAGTTCGCAGGTAATCGAGGTCCATCGAAGACGATCGGCGACGCGCGTGACGCTTGCGCGACCGCAGGCTCTCAACGCCTTTGACACCTCGCTGCAGTCCGAACTCCGGAACACACTCGACGAGCTCACGGCCGATGATTCCGTGCGCTGCGTGGTCCTCACCGGGGCGGGCCGCGCCTTCTCCTCGGGAGCCGATCTGACGCTCGACGACCTCGGTCCGCAGACCCGGCTGGCTCCGCGTACCGAGGAGGAGCTGCGGATGCGCTACAACCCGACGATCCGTGCGATCCGCACCATGCCCAAGCCGGTGATCGCCGCGGTCAACGGCACCGCCGCGGGGGTGGGGTGTGCGCTCGCTCTTGCCTGTGATCACGTGGTGGCGGTCCGGTCGGCGAGCTTTGTCCTGGCCTTCTCCCGGGTGGGTCTGACCCTCGACGCGGGCGCCTCGGCGTTGCTCGGTGCGCGTGTCGGATTCGGCCGTGCCACCCGGATGGCCATGTTGGCCGAGCCGGTGGACGCCGACACCGCGCTGTCGTGGGGGATGATCGACGCCGTGGTCGCCGACGACGCGCTTGCCGCTCGGGTCGATGAGGTCGCCGAGCATTTCGCCGCCGGGCCCACCCGCTCCTACGCCGCCACCAAACGCAGCCTCAACGCCGCGCTGCTCCCCCATCTCGACGAGGCCTTCGAAACCGAGATCGCCGGGCAGACCGAGCTGGTCGACTCCACGGACTTCCGCACCGGCGTGGATGCCTTCATGAATCGGCGTACACCGCACTTCACCGGTCGCTGAACAGAATTCGGCGCAGACCCGCACGTGTGGGGGCGGGTGGTGTCAGCGGCGTCCGTAGACGGCTGCGTACAGGAATCGACCGACCATCTCGGTGACCGCATCCAGATCGGCGAGGTGCTCCTCGCCGGCCAGGGCACCGGCCACGGCTCGTTCGATCGTCCACAAGATGACCGCCGCATACGCCGGCACGGGCGGCCCCGCAGGCGCGAGTCCGGCAGCACGATCGGAGTCGATGATCGACTCCAGGGTCGTTTCCATGGCGTTCATCGCCGCGAGGTACTCCGCGCGCAGTTCCGGCAGTCGCGGCCACGCGTGGACCGCGTTGCGGATCACCGGACCGGCGAAACCCTCCAGATCGAGCCACTCACCGACCTGGGCCAACAGCCTCTCCGGCTCGTCGCGATCGATGTCGGCCAGCCCGCGTAGGCCCGCCACGATGTCGGCCGCCGCCTCGCGGAACAACACCACGAAGGCGTCCTCCTTGCTGCGGAAGTAGAAGTAGAACGATGCGCGCGAGATACCGGACTTCTCCAGGATCTTGGCCACGCTGACATCGGCCAGGCTTTCTTCGACGAGCAGCTCGCGCATCGCCTGCAGAATCGCCGTCGCGGTTTCTCCCTCGACGACGGGTGCGGTGATCTCCGGCATCGGTGATCGTTCGAGATCGGTTGCTGCAGAAGAACTCTTGTCCGATTCCGCGTCATGACGTCCACCGAAGATCGCCGCCTCGTTGACCGCACGCAACGGTTCCACGACGTCGTCGACCGTGGCCAGCCGCGGATCGAGCCCCCGCGAGCTGACGTAGAACACGCGCTCGGCCGCACCGACGAGCATGGTGGCGATCATGTCCGGCGGCGAGCCCGCCGGGGCCTGACCCGAATTCCGCTCGTAGACAACCTGTTCGGTGATCGCGTCGACAAAACGCCCGTACATGCGCTGCCACGCCGCGGCCACCGCCGGCTCGCTGTGCATGTGCTCGATCACCGAGCAGATGACCGCGCCGTGCGCCGACCACATCTCGAGCGTGCTCTCCAGGCTGGTGCCCATCCGTTGCGCGCGGGCCTTACCGGGAGTCGTGGACCACGGCGCGTCCTGGCCGTACGAATCGTCGAAGACCCGCCCGAGCAATGCCACGAGGACGTCATACTTGTTGGCGAAATAGTGGTAGAAATTCGCCCGGGACAGTCCGGCGGCACGCAAGATCTGCGCCACAGTGAGTTTCTGGAGCGACGTGTCGCGCAGCAGCTCTTCCGTCGCGGCGAACACGGCCAGTTCGGCGGACGAGGTGCCGTCGAACTCGCGAGGTCGGCGCCGCACGAAAGAGCCCTGGGTCATGACCATGACTTTACATTATGTCCGGACACGTAGTATTGACGCTTCTGCGCCGTATTCTTCCGCCTTGGGCACTTCCCGACGCTTACCGATTCCGCCGAGAAGCGCGGCGTCGAACTCGTCGGGGCATTCGAGCATCGGATAGTGCCCACAATCGAGTTCCACCAGCGTCGAGGCGAGGCGATCACGCACCCATCGCGCGCCGCGCATGGACAACGCCGGATCCGCGGCGCCGACGATCTGGGTCACCGGTACCGAGAGCTCGTCGAGGACATGGGTCTGATCGGTGCACATCAGCGTCCGCATCGCCGCCTGCGCGGCCCAGGTCGGCGTCTGCAGCGACACGCGATGGAGCCAGTCGAGCGTCTGCGGATCGGGGTCGCCCTTGAACGGGTCGCCCACCGCGCTGCGCCGCAACGCAATTCGATCGGCATGCTCGGCGCCGAGGATCGCGGCGAGTGGCTTGTCGGCGGGCACGCCGAAGGCGAAGGCGTCGGTACGCGAGGCCGACACCCCATTGGATGCCACCATCACCAGCGCGTCGACGAGGTCGGGGTGGTCGTGGGCCAGACGCAGCCCGACCATCCCGCCCAGCGACCAACCGACCACGACCGCATGGTCGACACCGAGTGCGCCGAGCACGTCGACGGCATCGGCGACGAGGCCCTCGATCTCATATCCCTGCTGTGGCGCATCGGAATCGCCGTGTCCGCGTTGGTCCATTGCCAGCGCCCGATAGCCGGCGGCGGCCACAGCGCCGAGTTGTCGATCCCACACCTCTCCGCTGAGACTCCACCCGTGGATGAACAGGACCGTCGGCCCCTGCCCCACCTCGCGGACGTTGATCCGCGTGCCGTCGCGGGTTTCCACGAGCCGCCCGCTCATGACCGCGCCCCCGTCGGGCCGACCGCACCGGGACCGTCGTGGAATGTCGCGATGTCGCCGACCTCCTGCCGTTCGGTGCGATAGACGTTCACCGGATCGTCGAGGTCGGGGTATCCCAACGAGATACCCAGTAGCACCAGACGATTATCCGGGTAACCGAAGTAGTCGCGCAGCACCGGCGCCTGGGTCGCCAGCGCCGCCTGCGGAATCGTGCCGATGCCGCGACTGTGCGCCGCGAGCAGGAAATTGTTGACGAAGAGACCACAGTCGACGGCCCCGTACGTTCCCAGCGCCCGCTCGGTCGTCACGACCGCGACATGGGGTGCGTCGAAGAAGTCGAAGTTGCGCAGGGTTTGTCGTGCCGATGCTGCGCGATCACCCTTGGCGATTCCCAGGCTCTCATAGAGCTGCCATCCACTGGTCCGCCGCCGATCCCGGTAGACCCCCTCATACGCGGTCGGGAACTCGATGTCCGGATTCTCCTGCGAGCCTTGCGAGATGGCGTCGTGCAACGCATCGCGCAGAGCGTCGGTGGCCGACCCGGTGGTGATGTCGATGTGCCAGGGCTGGGTATTGCACCACGACGGTGTGCGGCGGGCGATGTCGAGGACCCGGTCGAGCTCTTCGCGCGGAATCGGTTGCGGCAGAAAGGCGCGACAGCTCCACCGGGTCGACAACAACCTGCCGAGCGCGTCGGTGGCCACCTCATCGGCGGATATGTCGGACGCGGCGGCGACGCCCACGGGGTCGGCGGTCATGACGGCACCTTTCTTCTGTCGGACCTCGTCGTCCGAGATCTCCCCACCGCACGCGGGAAACGGTGCGGGCGGCCACACTCTTCATACATGCGGCCATACAGTGAGTGTAGACATAGTGTTCACCACGGTCTACCCTGAGTTGTAACGGCCATCACAGGGGAACCGCCCAACACACCGCGATCCACAGGAGGCGACATGACCACCACTGAGCCGAAGACCACTCGGGAGATGACCTTTCGAGGAGACCTCGATGTACCGCCGGGTCTGCCGAAGGGTATCGACCTGGGGCGAATCGCCAACAAGGACAAGGCGATCGCAATGTACGGACGCGAGATGGTCGAGACATTGACCGATCACGCGCTCCTCGCCGACGACTACGCCTACCAGGCGATGCTCGACTTCAAGGACAAGAGCAACACCACCAGCTGGCGCACCTTCGACCGTGCCCTCGAGCACGGCATCGATTCCATCGACGACCCCACTCCGGGCCTGGTGGCCATCTTCGAGCAGCTCGATCGGGTACCGGAGTGGGTCGATTTCGACCAGCTCTATCGCGGGGCGGTGGCCTTCTGGCGTGCCGGCCCCATCGTGCCGCCCGTGCTGGCGTGGGGCGCGATCGCCGGTGGGTTCTCCATGTACAGCGCCACCCGGCCGGTTCTGTTCAGCGGACGTCTGCGGAAGATGGATCAGGTCGGTACCCGTCTCATCGAGAGTTTCCGATATGTGGTGGCCGCCTACACGCCCGGGGGCATGCATCGCTACGAAGACGGCTTTCGGCTGACCGCCAAGGTTCGGATGATCCATGCTGCGGTCCGCCACAGCCTCGGCAGTTCCGACGCGTGGGACTGGGCCAACTGGGGCATCCCGATCAACAACCTCGACGGCATGGTCACCCAGGCCGGACAGTTCGGTGTCAAGTTCATCGATGCGGTTCAGAGCTCCGGAATCCGCTACAGCGACCGTGAACTCGAGGACATCTTCGCACTGAGCCGCTACGTGGGATACGTCATCGGTGTCCCCGAGGAGATCTTGCACACCGGCTACGAGGACGCGCGACGCAAGACCGAGTTGCACACCCTGATCGAACTGCCGCCGGACGAGCTCTGCCGCGACGTCGTGCACTCGATCGTCGAGTACAGCGTGGAGAACCCGCCCGGGGACGTCGAGGTGTTGCCCGGCCCGGTCGCCAAGTTCATGACCAACGAGCGCCGCCTGAAACTCGCTTACGGACTTCTGCATTCGTGGATTCCGGCCGACGTCATGGAAGGTCTCGAAGCGGAGAAGACGCCGTGGCGCCACATCCTGCCGACCATCCGTCCCGCGGTCGCCCTGGCCAGCCGCGTCGGTCGACTCCTTCCGCATGACGACGAGCGCGCCGCGTTCACGATGCTGCGTCAGTTCAACGACGCGATCGAACTCCCCGACGGCTCCAACAAGGAGATGGCCGTGGCCAACCCCGACGAGGTGCACGCCGACATCGTCGCCAACAAGGGCGGTATGCCGACCGTGTCGCACGCGTGACCGCTGCTGCGGCACCGCTCGACGGTGTGCGGGTGATCGAGCTCGCGTGTATCGGTCCGGGCCCGTTCGCGGGGATGTTGCTCGCCGACATGGGTGCCGAGGTCATCACCGTCGACCGTCCCGGCGGTAATCCGTGGGCGGTGGCGGGCCACGACATCCTGTTTCGCAGTCGACGCCACGTCGCCGTCGATCTGAAGAGACCGAGGGCGCCGAGGTGGTTCGCCGGTTGTGCGTCGGGGCGGACGGACTGTTCGAGACGTTTCGTCCCGGCGCCGCCGAGCGCCTCGGGGTGGGTCCACAGGACTGCCTCGCCGTCAACAGCGATCTGGTGTACGGGCGGATGACCGGTTGGGGGCAGACCGGGCCGCTGGCGTCGGCGCCGGGTCACGACATCAACTACATCGCCCTGACCGGCGCGCTACACGCCATCGGCAGGCCGGCCAGGCGCCGGTCGCCCCGTTGAATCTCGTGGGCGATTTCGGTGGTGGCGGAACGTTTCTCGCGCTCGGCATGCTTGCCGGTATCGTGTCCGCCCGGGCCGGCGGCGGAGGGCGCGTCGTCGACGCCGCCATGATCGACGGCGCCTCCGCGCTGATGTCGATGTTCCATTCCTATCGCGCCGAGGGCGACTACACCGAAGAGCGTGGAACCAACCTGCTCGACACCGGCTCGTTCTTCTCCGACGTGTACCCGACACGCGACGGGAAGTGGGTCAGTATCGGGGCCATCGAGGACCAGTTCTGGATCGAACTGTGCGACGTCCTCGACCTTCCCGAGTCGATGCGCACCGGTCATCGTGATCCCGAGCGCTTCGACGAGTATCGCAAGGTACTCACCGATCGATCGCCGAGCACAGCCGGGACGAGTTGGACCGCCTGTTCGCGGGCCGAAACACCTGTTAAACACCGGTTCTCGCGTTGTCCGAGACGGCGGTTCATCCACATCACGTCGAGCGTGGGACATTCGTCGCGAACGACGGCGTCGTGCAACCCGCCCCCGCACCACGCTTCGACGGTGTTGCGCCGACGCAGCCGCGCAGTTGCCGTTCTCCCGGGGCGGATTCCGACGATGTCCTGGCCGAAGTCGGTTTCAGCGATTCCGAGATCGGCCGGCTGTGCCAGTCGGGCGTCGTGGCTTCTGCGAACTGACCGTACCCACACGTAGGCCGTGGGCCCGACCGTTCTCGGTCGGGCCCACGGACTCGTGTCTGCGGGTTCACAATCCGAGTGAACGCCCGACGATCTCTCGCATGATCTCGTTGGTGCCGCCGTAGATCCGCTGGACGCGCGCATCCCGCCAGCGGCGGGCAACCTCGTACTCCTCCATGTATCCGTATCCGCCGTGCATCTGCAGACATGTGTCGAGTGCCTCGAATTCGAGTTCGGTGGTGAGGAACTTCGCCCCTGCCGCCTCCGCCGCGGTCAACTCCCCGGTGTTCTGCGCCTCGATACACCGGTCGACATGTGTGCGGGCCATGGCAACTCGCGTGTGCAGCTCGGCCAGCCGAAAACGATTGGCCTGGAAGCTGCCGATGGACTGTCCGAAGGCCTTGCGCTCGCCGGCATAGTCGACGGCCAGCCGGACGGCGTACTCGGCGCTGGCCACCGCCACCACCGCCATCGACAACCGCTCTTGAGCGAGATTGCCCATCAGGTAGTGCAGACCCTTCCCCGGCTCACCGAGGACGTCGGTGTCGGGGATGCGTACATCGGCGAAGAACAGTTCGGCGGTGTCCTGCGCCCGTCGTCCGATCTTGTCGAGTTTGCGTCCGCGGGTGAAACCCGTTGCGCCGTCGGGTACGACGAACAACCCGAATCCCCCACCGTCGGATTCACCGATACGCGCGGCCACGATGACGAGGTCGGCCTGAATCCCTCGTGTCACAAAGGTCTTGGACCCGCTCAGGCGCCAACCACCCGGCTCACGCACCGCTGTCGAGGTGATGGCACGCAGATCCGATCCGGTACCGGGTTCCGACATCGACACAGCGATCGCGGTGTCGCCGTTGACGATGCCGGGCAACCACCGCGCCTGCTGTTCGGCGGAGGCGATGTCGAGGAAGTAGGGCAGGACGATGTCGTTGGTCAGCGAGAAGCCATCGCCGACTGTTCCGGTGCGGACGACCTCTTCATCGAGGATCGCGTTGAACCGGAAGTCGCGCTGCCCGGCTCCCCCGAATTCCTCCGGCGCGGAGAAGCCGACGAATCCCTGGGCGGCGGCCAGCGACCAGAATTCGCGGTCGACGAGCCCCTGGGCCTCCCACTTCTCGGTGTGTGGCACCGCCTCTTTGGTCAGGAATGCCCGCACACTGTCGCGGAACTGGTCGTGTTCGGGCTCGAATATGGTGCGCTTCATGCGGTCAGTCCCATCGACTTGCCCACGATCTCCTTCATGATCTCGCTCGTCCCGCCGTAGATGCGCTGGACCCGCGCATCGACATAGGCACGTGCGATCGGGTACTCGGCCATGTAGCCGTATCCGCCGAACATCTGCAGGCATGCATCGACGACGCGTCCCTGCACCTCGGTCGCCGCGAGTTTCGCCATGGCGGCCCGATCCGCGCCGAGCTCACCGGTGGCGTGATCCCGTAGGCATTCGTCGACGAACGCACGAACGACCTGGACCTGCACATGGGCATCGGCCAGGGTGAACCGCGAATTCTGGTTGGCGGCCAACGGCTTACCGAACGCGGTGCGCGTCATGATGTGATCGCGGGCCAATTCCACCGCCCGGTTGGCGGCGGCGGTGCTCGCCACCGCGATCGTCATCCGCTCCTGAGGCAGATTCGACACCAGCTGCCGGAACCCGCTGCCCGGCTCCCCGAGCACGTTGTCCACCGGGACCCGGACATTTGTGAACGACAATTCCGCGGTGTCCTGGGCGTGCATCCCGATCTTGTCGAGATTGCGGCCTCGCTCGAATCCGGCCATCCCACGCTCGACGACCATCAACGACAGTCCGTTGTGCCGGTCGCCGGTCTCGGTGCGGGCTGCCACGATGACCACATCGGCGTTGATCCCGTTGGAGATGAATGTCTTCGAGCCGTTGAGAACGTAATGATCACCCTCGCGCACCGCGACCGCGGTGATGCCTGCGAGATCCGAGCCGGTACCCGGCTCGGTCATCGCGATGGCAGCGATCAGTTCACCGGAGGCCAGACCGGGCAGCCAACGCGCCCGCTGTTCTGGGGTGCAGTACCGCAGGAAATACGGAACGCAGATGTCGTTGTGCAGGTTGATACCGAACGACATCACCCCGGCGTCGGCGACCTCCTCGGCCATCACCGCGTTGAACCGGAAGTCGTCGACTCCTCCTCCGCCGTATTCCTCATCGATAGCCATTCCCAGGAATCCGTGAGATCCGGCCTCGGCGAACACTTCTCGGGGAAACAGCCCTTCGGCTTCCCATTTCGCATAGTCGGGTACCACCCGCGTGTCCAGGAATCGGCGGAAGCTGGCGCGGAAATCCTCGTGCTCTGTCTCGTAGACCCGGCGTACCGGGGATCGTGTGTCGTTCGTCATGAGTGAAACATACATCCTATCTATACAGTCTGTTCAGCGCGCGTGACGAGGCGTCTGAGTGCAGGCACATCCGGTCGATACCACCGGGTCAGTGGTATCGCCTCGACCTCGACGATCTCGACGCGCCCCGCAGCATCCGAGACCCCCTCGAGCACCAGCCGCGCTCTCCCTGAATCGAAGACCTCGCCGGCCTTGGTGGCGATGGCGGCCAGCACTTTTCGCCGCTCCGTGATCACCGCGACCGCTGCGACGCCGGGCACTCGTGCCAGCGCGTCCTCCACCTCGCGGGGCCGCAACGGTCCGGCCGGGGTGGTGATCGTGTCCGACGATCGTCCCGCGGGCCAGAAGTCACCCTCGGCGTCGACGGTGAAATCCTCACCGGTGTCGACCCAGGCGTCATGGGCATCGAAGACTCCGCGCATGGGCACGTCGTCGGCGTGCGGATGCCCGCGATCCACCTCGACGAGCAACCTGCCTCGGTCACCTCGCTTGGCCTTGCGCACGTATCCCTCACCATCACAGCGCAATTCACCGGTATCGGGGTCGATGGCTGCCAGCTCGACCCGGGCGGTGCCGGGCAGTGGCCGACCGATGGAGCCGATCTTGCGCCCGGAGATGTTCGCCAGAATCGCGTCGGTGCGCACCGGGACGAACATCTCGAGGATCTGTGCGGGCGCGAATCGCTCGAGAGCGTCGCGCCAGACCGTCGTCGGTATACCGGAACCGATGAACAGCCGCACCGGGTGATAGGCCTCGTCCGGACCGGGCGGTTGATCGAGCAACAGCCGGAGCATGCTCCACGTGTACGGAACGACCGTTGCACCGTAATGGCGCACATCCGACCAGAAGGTCTGCGGGTCAAAGGAATCGGTCAGCGCCACCCGCGCGCCCACAGCGACCGGCGCCGCCGTGGCCAACAGCAGTCCCGATGGGTGGTACAGCGCATTCGCCGAATACACCGTGTCGGACTCGGTGAGGGCGGCCGCCGAGGCGGCACCATACGCCGACAGCGCCCAGCGCCGGTTGGTCACCGGGATCGACCGGATTCCGTCGGGCCCGTCACCGAAGAGCACGAAGCCCAGGTCCCGACCACGTCCCGGGTTCGGCCGATACCAGTCCGGGGTCCGCACGGCGGAGGTGTCGATGCTGTCGAGATCCTCTGCTGTACTCGACTTCTCGGCGGTGCTGGGCTTCTCGGCGGTGCTGGGCTTCTCGGCGGTGCCGGACTTCTCTGAGCTGCCGGAACCACCGATCACGTGTGTCCGTACGCCGGCCTTGCGCACCTCGTCGAGATGACTCGCGTCGACGAGCACGCGGCGCGCGCGCCCGATGCGCAGTTCGGCGGCGATGTCGCTGCCCGGTCGCAGGAGCACGGCCACCGCACCGATGCGACTCAGAGCTGCTGCGGTCCAGAGCAGCACGGCCCCCGAATCAACGAGCACCCCGACGTACTCGCCCCGACGGACGCCGACCCACAACAGCCGCAGGACCAGGTCGTCGACCTCGCGTGCGACGTCGGCGCGGGTGTGGGCACGGCCGCGGTAGAGCAGGCAGACCGCGGTGGGGTCGCGCTCGTACGCCTCGGCGAGCAGCGCACCGTAGGACACCGTCGTCGATCCGCGGACCCGTTCCAACCGCAACAATCTGGGCACCTGATTGACCGCTTCGGTGGTGACCTCGGCGAGCGTCCCGGTGGCGCGTCCCAGCACATCTCGTGCCAGGCCGGGCGCCGCGAGCATGCCCTCGGTGCCCGCGTTCAGTAGCTGCCGTACCGTGCCGCCGCCCTCGGGTTCGCGTTCGTCGAGGCCCACTTCCCGCGCGTCCGCCAGGTTCTCCGGCCGCTCGTTGCGGCCACCGATCCATCCCACCCACCGTGCGACGGTCGGCCAGGTCTCCCGATTGGCCCGGGATCCCACTCCGAGGCCGAAGTGCCCGGTGGGCATGGTGCATTCCCAGACCTCGGTGTGTGGCAAACCCTTGACGACGTCGCGGACCGCGCGCGGCGGCGCGAAGGCATCGTACTGGCCAGTGAAGATCAGGACCGGGCAGGTGATGTCGGCCATGGTGACCGCGCGGCCGTCGAAGACCAGGCCGCCCCGCACGAACCGGTCGTTGGTCATCGACTCCATGACCTCGGCGATGGCAGGCCCCGGGAAGGCGATCCAGCCCTCGTTCGAGAGGAAGCGACGTTGACGCTCTCGTGGGAGCAACGCGTCGCGGTCGCCGAGTGCCATCAGGTACTGCAGGCGTTGCTTGGCCGTGGCGATCGGAGAGGTCCAGCTGAACAGATTCGCCGATGCCCAGCCGGGCAGGCCGGTGCGCGAGAGCACCCCGATGCCGAGTGTGCTGATCGCCGAGAAGACCTCCTCCGGGAGGTCGAGTCCCGGTAGCGAAAGCGGCTCCATCGGACTGCCGAGCGCGAAGATACTCGCGATCGATTCGGTGCGGCGCAACGCCGCTGCCTGGTAGCAGAAGAGTCCTCCCTGGGAGTAGCCGCCGATGTGCACGTCGCGTCCGGTGGTTCGACGTACGGCATCGATGGCGTCGGACACCGCGAGGACGTGGTCGGTGACGTTGCGCTGCAATCCGTTAGGCTCCGCTGCCGGGTCGCCGAAGTCGACGACCCACGGGTCCATACCGGAATTATGCAGGTGCGCAACGGCACTGGTGGACGGTGACACATCCCATACATCGGCACTGAGCATCAGCGGCGGAACGAGCAGCACCGGATCACGGTCGGGCGACTTGCGGGTCTCGGCGGTGAAACAGCGACGCAACGTCACCAGCGGCGTGCGCAGCATGACGTCGTAGGGCGAGGGCTCCTCGCCGGTGTCGAGGCCGCCGAAACGCAGGTATTCCACCACGTTGGCGACCGTGTGGACGGCCTGCGAGATGCGGCTGCCCAGACCGTCGTCCGTCGGGGAGTCCGCCGCGTCGGTGCTCGCCGTGTCGTTCTTCGCCGTGTTGTTGTTCGTCACATCGTTGTTCGTCACCGTCGGTTGCCCTTTCGATCCATCGGTTGCGAGCCAGGAGCGGCGAGGTCGGACGCTGCTGCGACCTCGGCGAGAATGTCGGCGACGCGTTCCGGCGCGTCGATCTGGGGTAGGTGGCCGGCACCGGGAATCATCACCAGCCGGGTACCGGGGACGGCCTCGATGAAGGCGTCCGCGCCACGGACGTCGCACACCGGGTCGGCCGACCCCCAGACGAGCGTGATCGGCCGCCGGAAATCGTCGACGGACCACACTCCCTGCTGTATCTCGGCCATGAGTCGCCGGCCCAGTACGCCGACGCGACGGAACTCCCCCATGCCGCGGAAGTGTGAGCCGAAGCGCCACGCATTGCGCGCGCCGTGCGCAAGGCGGACACGGTAGTAGACGGCGATCGCCCCCTGGACGGCCACCGCGGGATAGGGAACCCGATAGGCGACCCGAAGCATCGGCAGCAGATGGTCGATCGCGTCACTGGCGTGGTGCAGCGCGGGCCGGAACCCGAGCCCGGCGGGCGCGAGCGCCACCGCGGCGGCGACGTCGTCGCGCGCCGTGGCCGCGCGCACCGCGACGGTGGCGCCCATCGAGTTGCCGACGACGATCGCCGGTGGGTCGTCGGGACCGCGCAGAGCGGCGAGCACCGCGGCGACGAAGTCGTCGTAGATCTCCAGCAGACGTCCGTCCCGGGAGATCCCCGAGGCCCGACCGAATCCCGGAAGGTCCACCGCGGCCGCACGGATTCCGCGAGAGCCCAATACTTCCAACAGATCTCGCCAGGTGTCGGCACTGTCGGCGAAGCCGTGCAACAACAGCAACAGCGGTCCGTCGCCGTCGGACTCCAACACCCTCGTGCGATGCGAACCGACGACGAGCCGACGCTCGCGCACCGCGGTCCGTCGTCGGGAAAGCATGGTTGTCGGGCGGGTCTGCCCCATGGGTTCTCCTCTTCACCGGCGGCATCCGTCCTCCACATTCGGAGTGGACTGTGATTGACACCACGTCTGAACAGATTGTATGGTCGCACGTATGGTGCAGTCCAGACCCCAATCGAAGAAACTCCGCTCCGGACATCAGCCGTCGGGCGCGTTCACCCCGACGCCCGATTTCACCGACGCGGAACTGACCGATGCCCTCGCCGAGGCGAATCTGCCGATCCTGCTCGGCTCGCTCGCCCTGCTCACCGACGACGACCGCTGGATCTCGGAGCCGTATCTCCCCACCGCCCCGAGGGACCTCGGCGATCACGATTCGGGCGGGTTCGACGACGAGTGCGCAGCGCGGATACGCACGGAAGCGGCCGAGGTGCTCATCGCCTGGCGGGACGGAACGTTGCAACCGCCGGCCGATCTGCCGGAACCCGAGCGACTTTCGGCCGCCCTGTCGGTGATGCTGCACGATTCGATCCCCGCGGATTACGGTCGTCTGCTCGGTGAGGAGATGGGAATCTATGCCCGTCACAGCGAACCGCAGTCGACGCCTCGGTCGGGCTTCCGGGTCCTGATCATCGGCGCCGGCATCTCGGGGTTGGCGATGGCAGTGCGTCTGGCGCAGGCCGGTATCGCCTACACCGTCGTCGACAAGAACCCCGACGTCGGCGGCACGTGGCACGAGAACTTCTATCCGGGGTGCGGGGTCGACACCCCGAGCTACCTCTATGCCCTGTCGTTCGATCCCAAGCCGGACTGGTCGAGTTACTTCGCACCGCAAAGCGAGCTCGCCGACTACTGGCGCACCCTGGCGCAGCGTCACGGCGTCCTGGCCAACACTCGGCTGAGCACGCTCGTCCACGAGGCGCAGTTCGACGAGGCCACCTCGAAGTGGGAGGTCAGCATCGGACCGGCCGACGTCGATGAGGCGACGGAGACACTCGTCGCCGACGTCGTCATCAGCGCCGTCGGGCTCCTCAACCAGCCGAGCATCCCCGATCTACCCGGACTCTCCGATTTCGGCGGTCCGACCCTGCACACCGCCCGTTGGGATCGCTCGATCGATCTCGCGGGCAAACGGGTCGCCGTCATCGGAACCGGCGCAAGCGCCATGCAATTCGTGCCCGCAAGCGCGGAGGTGGCGCAGGAGGTCCGCGTCTTCCAACGGACCGCGCAGTGGGCGATTCCACATCCTCTCAAGGGTGCCGATGTGTCGGCCGCCGTGCACTTCCTCAATGAGCACGTGCCCTACTACCTGGCCTGGTATCGCGCCCGGCTGTTCTGGCGCATGGGTGACAAGGTGTGGGGTCTACTGCAGGTGGATCCCGAGTTCCCGCATCTCGGTCGGGCCATCAACAAGGGAAACGACCGGCTTCGCGCGCAACTCACCGCCTACATCGAGCACGAGCTCGCCGAGCACCCGGACGTGCTGGCCCGCAGCGTGCCCGACTATCCGCCGTACGGAAAACGCCTGCTGATCGATGCCGGCTGGTTCCGATCACTGACCCGCGACGACGTCGTACTCGTCACCGACGGCATCGAGAAGATCACCGAGACCGGCGTCCGAACGGTCGACGGCACCGATCACGAGGCCGACATCCTGGTGCTGGCAACAGGTTTCAAGGCGGTCGACGTCCTCGCGTCACTCACCGTGCGAGGCCGAGGCGGGCACACACTCCGAGAGGTGTGGGGCGAGGGCGACGGCCGCGCCTTTCTGGGCATCTCGGTTCCCGGGTTCCCCAACTTCTTCTGCCTGTACGGCCCGAACACCAACACCGGGCACGGCGGCACAGTGATCGCGGGCACCGAGATGCAGGTACAACACGTCACCGCGTTGATCAGCTCGATGATCGATGACGACCTCGCCACCATCGAGGTGCGCCAGGAATCCCACGACTCCTACAACGAGGAGCTCGACGACGCACTCGCGCACACGGTGTGGGACTTCGGCGGTACCACCACCTATTACCGCAATGCCCGCGGGCGGATCGTGACGAACAGCCCGTGGCGCTACGTCGACTACTGGGATCGCGTCCACGAACCGGAGCCATCGGATTTCATCGTCACCCCCCGCAACGGATCGGCGGCAGAGCATGCCACCGAATCGACAACGGTCACCTCGCCCCAATAGGGAATGTCCCGGTAGGGCATGCCCCACCCCACCCCCACATCTCGATCCCACCGAAGATCCATCGCCACCACGAGCAGCGAGGTCACGTCCCCATGTCCCAGAGCACCGACACCCGTACTCCACAGGCCGCACCCGGAGTTGCCGCCGCCACGATCCCGGCGGCATTCCAGGCCACCGTCGCCGACCGCGGCGACCGGCTCGCACTGTATGACTTCGGCACCGAGAAGTCGTTGTCGTGGAACGACTACGCGAGGATCGTGGCAGAGGTGGCCGCCGGGTTGGCCGATCTCGGCGTCGGGCGGGGCGACACCGTGGCGATCATGCTGCCCAACTGTCCGGAGTTCCACATCATCGACATGGCGACCCTGCATCTGGGTGCGACGCCGTTCTCGATCTACCTGACCTCGGCGCCCGAGCAGATCAGTTATCTGTTCGGCAACGCCGAGAACACGGTGCTGGTGACCGAATCCCGCTTCCTCTCGGCGATCGGAGCGGCGGCGGCTCCGCGACTGGCGCATGTGGTCGTCGTCGATTCCGTCGACGGCAACGATGCGGTGGGCGCGGCCCGGGTGAGCACCCTTGACGAGCTCCGGAGCCGCCGGCCGGACGGATTCGATTTCGAATCAACGTGGGGCGCAGTCCGGTCCGACGATGTCGCCACGCTCATCTACACCTCGGGGACGACCGGCGACCCCAAGGGCGTGGAGCTCACGCACGCCAATCTCATGTTCGTCATGCACACCTGTAATCTGCGTTTCCCCTTCGCCGTCGAGGGTGCAGCGATCTCCTACCTGCCGACCGCACACGCAGCAGACCGGGTGTTCTCGCACTACCTGGCAACGGCTACCGGATGGCCGATCACGACAGTCGCGAACGCGTCGTCGGTGTTCGCCGCGGTCGCCGAGACCCATCCGTCGTGGTTTCTCGGCGTCCCCCGGATCTGGGAGAAGCTGCGCGCCTCGCTCCTCGCGAAATTCGATGCCCTGCCGGATGGTTCACGGGCGACCACCCTCGCCGCGGTGGACGCCGCCATCGAGAAGGTTCGGATCGAGCAGCGACACGAGGAGGTGCCGGGTGATCTCGCCGACCGGGTTGCCGAGGCCGATGCCGAGATCCTCGCACCGTTGCGGACCCAGCTGGGTTTCGATCGCGTCGCGCTCCTCATGACCGGTGCGGCGCCGATTGCGCCCGCGGTGCACGAATTCTTTCTCGCACTCGGTCTTCCGCTCCAAGAGGGCTTCGGCATGTCGGAGACCGGCGCTCTGGGCTTCACCAACCTGCCCACCGACATCCGGATCGGGAAAGTCGGTATCGCGCAGCCGGGAACCGAGGCGAAACTCGCCGACGACGGCGAACTGTTGCTCCGCGGACCCCATGTCATGAAGGGCTACCGCAAGACTCCCGAGAAGACCGCCGAGGCCATCGACGCGCACGGCTGGCTGCACACCGGCGACATCGCCGTCATCGATGACGACGGATGGGTGAGCATCGTCGACCGCAAGAAGGAACTCATCATCAACGCGGCGGGAAAGAACATGTCGCCGGCCAACATCGAGGGGACCCTGAAGAGTGCGTCCCCGCTGATCGGGCAGGCCTGTGTCATCGGTGACCGCCGCCCCTACAACGTGGCGCTTCTGGTGCTCGACCCCGATTCGGCGCGGACCTTCGCCACCCAACGTGGCCGTGCCGATGCCGCATTGTCGGACCTGGTCGACGATCCGGAGCTCAAGCAGCTCATCGCCGAGGCCGTGGAGCAGGCGAACGCGCGACTCTCGCGTGTCGAACAGATCAAGGCCTACCGTCTCCTCGACGCCGAGTGGTTGCCCGACTCCGAGGAACTCACCCCGACGATGAAGCTCAAGCGACGCGGTGTCGCAAGCAAGTACGAGGGACTGATCGAGAGAATCTACGAGCAGTCGGCACGGCCGTGACCTCTGGCGCACGTGGGGTAGGGGGATCGCAACCATCCGGCGTTGGTCCGTCCCGGTGCACACAGACATCCGACATCATCCGATCTCGTACAACGCCCGCCAGATGATCTCGGTCAGCGCGTCGACATGACGTGTGACCATTCGTGGTTTCGCGACCCGAATCTGTTGATACAGACCTCGTTCGACCATCCACACGATCCACCCGGCGGTCGGCTCCGCATCGATGTCGCGGCGAACGGTACCCGCGTCCTGCCCCCTGGTGATGTGTTTGGCCAGCTCGACGTGACCGGCGGACAGGAGCCGGTGGAACTCGTCACGCACCGCCGGATCGGAGGTGGAGGCCTCGGCCAGAGCCCCCAGGAGCTTTTGCCGGTGTCGGTAGACCTTGACCACGCCGTCTAGCGCGTCGCGCAGCTTATCGTGGGTGATGTCGGCGTCGAGATCCATCCATTTGCGTGCGGCGACGATCAGCTCGGTGACCACACCGTCGCCGAGTTCGCGCAGCAGGTGGCCGAGATCGTCGAAGTGTGTGTAGAACGTCGAGCGCGCAATCCCGGCTCGTGAGATGACTTGTTCGACACTGATCTCGGCGAACGGCACACCGTCGGCAAGTAGCGTCTCGGCCGCTTCGGTGGCACGGCGGATCGTGGTCTCCCGCTGACGTTCGCGTCCCGGGGTGCGCGCCGGCTCGCGTGTTCGTGCTGCCATTGGTCAACCCTAGCCGCTGATCGGGCGACGTTGTGAGCCAGAGGGAGCCGGGTCAATTCGAACATGGTGTACGGTTTCGGTATCAGGCGAACATGTTGTTCGATTTTTGGGAGCAGAAGGCAACTCATGACCACCCACACCCGCCCACACTCGTCAGACCACCGAATCTTCGACGCCGACCACGATGACTTCCGAAACACGGTTTCGGCATTCATCGGTCGAGTCGTGGAGCCGGATTTCGACCGGTGGGAGGCCGACAAGCGCGTCGATCGCCGGTTCTTCGAGGAGGCCGGTGCGGCCGGTCTGCTGTTGTTCCCCACCCCCGAACGGTTCGGCGGGGCCGGTATCGACGATTTCCGCTTCAATGCGGTCGTCGACGAGGAGTTCGCCAGGTCCGGCTTCGGCTCGGCGGGGCTCGGCCTGGCCTTGCAGAACGACGTCGTGGGACCGTACCTGCTCGATCTGACCACTGACGAGCAGAAGCAACGGTGGCTTCCCGGTCTCACCGACGGATCACTCATCGGCGCCATCGCGATGACCGAACCGGGCACGGGCAGCGACCTGTCGGGCATCCGGACCCGAGCGGTGCGCGACGGAGACCATTATGTGATCAACGGCTCCAAGACATTCATCTCGAACGGGCAGAACTGCGATCTCGTCGTTGTCGCCGCGCGTACTTCCGATGACACACACAAAGGCCTGACATTGGTTGTGGTGGAAGATGGCACACCCGGCTTCGAGAAAGGCCGCAACCTCGACAAGCTCGGCCTGCACGGGCAGGACACCAGCGAACTGGCCTTCACCGACGTCCGGGTCCCGATCACCAATCGGCTCGGCGACGAGGGCGAGGGCTTCTACCAACTCATGCGCAACCTTCCCCAGGAGCGGCTGTCGCTGGCGGTGACCGCGGTTGCCGCGGCCGAGGGGACACTCACCCGGACCATCGACTATGTCAAGGATCGCAAGGCCTTCGGCCAATCGATCGGGTCCTTCCAGAACAGCCGTTTCCTCCTCGCCGAACTCGAGACCGAGGTCGACATCGCCCGGGTGTTCGTCGATCACTGTGTACAACTGCATGTCCGCAAGGAGCTTTCGCCGGTGCAGGCGGCAAAGGCCAAGTGGTGGACCACCGAACTGCAGATGCGCGTCGCCGATCGGTGCCTACAACTGCACGGCGGGTACGGATACATGAAGGAGTATCCGGTCAGTCGTGCGTTTGTCGATGCCCGCATCCAGACGATCTACGGCGGCACCACCGAGATCATGAAGGAGATCATCGGTCGCTCGATCGGCCTGTGAGACAACCGCTCCCCCTGACACTGCTGCGCCCCGGGTACTCACCGGGGCGCAGCAGTGTCGGGGATCGTCGTCTCATACGGGGATCACAGCGCGGTCCGCTCGGTCGCCCTGCTCCGACCCGACTTCAGCCGCTCGAGCCCGGTCGCGATCCGCTTGGCGAACAGGCCGCGCTGCACCAGATCATGGGTGACCCGCAATTCGTAGGCGGTCGCACCGACGTGATCCATGTTCTGTGCTCGCAAGGCGACCTCTTTCAACACCGAGGTCAGTTCCGCACCGTTCTCGGCGATCTGTTTCGCCAGCGCGAGAGCGCTTTCCCGGAGCGTGCCCACCTCGACCACCTCGTCGACGAGTCCGACCCGCACCGCCTCCTCCGCCGAGATCGGGTCGCCGGTGAACAACATACGACGGGCCCGCTGCGTGTTCATCTTGCCCAGCATGCCGTGGTAAAAGCCGTTCATCGCGTACTTGACCTGGGTGGAACCAAATGAGGCATTTGCCGAAGCGATGGTGATGTCGCACATGTTGGCAACATCCATGCCGTAGCCCGGGCAGACCCCGGCGGCGGCGGCGATCGTGGGCTTTCGATAGTCATAGATCGCCACCATCAAACGCAACGCCAGATCCGTGAACCTGGTGCGATCGGAGTCCTTCGTGTCCTGCAGGACATCGAGCGCCCAGCCCGCGCAGAAGTACTCCTCGGTACCGATGATCAGAACCGCCGCCACCTCGTCGTCGTAGGCCCATTCCTCGAGCGCCGCGATGATCTCGTGATGTAGTTCCCATCCCAACGCGTTGCGCTTCTCGGGATGGTTCAGCGTCATGATGCCGACGCCGTCCTCGATCGAGGTCAACAGGTACTCATATCTCGACATCAGTGATAGTCCTTATTTCCCAGTGGATTACGTGATCAACACGGCGTCGATCGCGGGTCGGTTCAAGCGACACACAAATCGTACACAGCGTTCGTTTTTATTTCCATAATTTCCGGACATGCTGTAGGGTTTGTCAGACACGACACACTGACGTTCCGGAGTCCCCATGCTCAAGAGTTCCGCCAACCGCGCCCAGCACTACGCCGAGCTGGGACTGTGGACCGACGAGCGGATCGGCGACCTGATCGCTCGCCAGGCCGCCCGCTTCCCGGACCGGGAGTTGTTCTCGTTCAACGACAGCCGCCTGTCCTACGGTGAATTCTCGGCGTGGACCGAAGCGGTGGGCTCGGCGATGGTGGCGGGCGGTGTGCGCCGGGGCGACCGGGTACTGGTCCAGTTACCGAATTGCCTGGAAGCCCTGGTGCTCCAGGTGGCGGCCTTCCGGATCGGCGCGGTCAACGTTCCGGTGGTGCCGATCTATCGCGAACACGAGACGGCCCAGATCATCGCCGACGCCCGTCCGACGGTGATCGCTGTGGCCCACGCATTGGCAACGAGGTCGCCGTGGCGCGAGATCGACACGGCGCTCGACAAACTCGGACACCGACCGCGCATGAAGTTCTTGGTGGGCGGCAACGCTGACGGCTGGACCCGGGTTCCCGCGATCGGGTCAGCGCCGACGGCCGAGCTCCCCGCTCCGCTGGCAGCCGAGGAGCCGGCGCTCATCCTCTACACGTCCGGCACGACGTCGGCGCCCAAGGGCGCCCTGCTGTCGTCGCGGGCGCTGATCGCCCACCTCCGCAACTTCGCCTCGGTGATGGAACTCGACGAGACGACGGTGCTCGCCGCCGCAACCCCGTTGTCACACCTCGGCGGTTTCGTCGCGGGGGTGATCTTTCCCGCGTTCTTGGGTGCGCGTTCGGTGATCATGCCGGGCTGGGATGCCGATACAGCCGTCGAGATCATCGAACGTGAGGGCGTCACGCTCATGATGGGCGCGACGGTCTTTCTGCAGGAACTGGTCGACCGGTACCGCAAGGGAGCCGGCACGCGGCACCGTCTCGACGACTACATGTGCGCCGGAGCGACCATCTCGCCCGGTCTGGTACGCGACGCGCAGACCGTGGGCATCCGGGCGACGCGCTGCTACGGGATGACCGAAACCGCCGGAATCTGTACCGCCGCAGACCGATCGCAATCGGTCGACCAGCGTGCCGAGTGGGACGGATGCCTGCTCGACGGGATCGAGATCGAGGCGGTCGACGACCAGCGGCAGCCACTGGCCGACGGCGAGATCGGTGAATTCCGCATCCGCGGACCCCAATTGTTCGACGGCTACACCGATCCCGTCGTCACCGCGGCGCAGATCGACGGCGATGGCTGGTTCTACCCCGGGGATGTCGGGCTCGTCGCCGACGGTTGGGTCCGGATGACCGGGCGGTCCAAGGACATCGTCAATCGTGGCGGTGAGAAGTTCTCCACGCAGGACATCGAGGCCGCCCTGTTGTCGCATCCCGACATCGCTCAGGCGGCGGTGACCGCGGTGCCCGACGAACGCTTCGGCGAAGCCGTGGGCACCTGGATCAGCCTCGCGGACGGGGTCGCGTGGACCGGCGCGGACAAGTACCTGCGCCACCTCGACGGCCTCACACTCGCGCGCGTCAAGTTTCCGGTCGAATGGCATGTCGTGGAGTCGATCACGACCACCGCGTCGGGAAAGATCCAGAAGTTCCGGCTCCCGACCATTCCCGACCTCGCCACCGAATACGGCGCGCGGCTGAGTGACTGATCAGATGCCGGGTTCCACGAACCGCCTCGAGTCCGACCTCGACACCCTACGATTCGTCGACGACTACCGGGACTGTGCCGACTCTTTCACCGGTCTGACAGGGCCGACGGGTATTCCCGACGAACTGTTCGGCGTTCGACTCGTCGGTTCGACGGACAACCATGTTGCGGCGGACACGCACAAGCCACAAGCGGATGCGAATCCTGGCTGGCTGACGGTCGCGCTCGACCTGTTACTCGCCCGGGCCGCGCTCGGGGGTTGCTCGATCACCAGCGCCGTCACCCTACGGATGGACCTCAATGTGCACGCTCCGACGCTGTGGTCTGCGACGTCGATACGCGGCATCGGCCGCCGATCGTTCACCTCCGATGCGCTCTCGATGAGTACCGCCGAGTTCCGCACCGCCGACGGCGCATTGGTCGCCACCGGCATGGGTGCCTTTGTCGCCGTTGATGTTCCTCTTCCCCACCCCTACGTGGCGCGGTCGACATCTGCCCCGTCGGCGAGCCTGTCCGACCTGCTGCACCTCGAGATCGATCACCGCTCCGGCACCGGCACACTGCCCACCGGAGATGCCATCGCCAATCCGTCCGGGGTGACCCATGGCGGCGTGCAGGCCGCTGCCCTGTGCGAGGCCATCGCACGCGTGACGACCGCGCGGTTGGGCGAGCCGGTCGGCATCGTCAACGTCGGCGTCGAGTTCCTGAAGCCACTCGTCGCGGACAACTCGGTGCTGCAGATCGGAGTACGCGAGCGACGGCTCGGCCGGGCGTTCGGCACCGTCGAGGCGGAGCTCGCCGGTACCCATGGGGTCGGCACCCGCGCCACGGCCACCCTCAGCCGCCCGAACCGGCCATCACCCGAGAAGGAATGATCATGAGCCAGTCCAACTATCCCGGCGACACCGCCCGCACCCAGCCGGACAAACCGGCCATCGTGATCGCCGACACCGGCCGCGTACTCACCTATGGTGAGCTCGATCGGAACTCCGCGGCCCTCGCCCGGGTACTCGTGGATGCCGGTCTGCGAGCCGGTGACACCGTCGCGCTTCTGACGACCAACACCCCCGAGGCGTTGGAGGTCTACTGGGGCACCCGGCGGGCCGGTCTCTACATCACGGCGGTCAACCGGCATCTCACCGCCGACGAGGTTGCCTACATCGTCACCGACAGCGGCGCCCGCGCCCTGATCGTGTCCGCCGACCTCTCCGACCTCGCGCTGCAGGTAAACATGCAGATCGATACGCCTGCACTGCAACTCGCGTTCGGTGGCGGTGTCGACGGTTTCGGATCGTATGAACAGGCTCTCGCCGCGGCCGGCGAACCGCTCACCGATCAGCCATGCGGGGCGATGATGCTCTACTCGTCCGGTACCACGGGCTTCCCCAAGGGCATCAAACCTCCACTACCCAACCGTCAGGTCGACGAGCCGGGCGAACCCCTGTACCTGCTTCTCGACCGATTCTTCGGTCTCGGCAGTGACGACGTCTACCTGTCGACCGCGCCGATTTACCACGCGGCACCGCTGGGCTGGACGGCCGGGCTGCTGGCAGTCGGGGCCACCGTCGTGATCGCCTCCCGGTTCGAGGCCGAGGAGACGTTGGGCTATATCGAGAAATACCGGATCACCGCGACGCAGATGGTGCCCACCATGTTCGTCCGGCTGCTCAAGCTCACCGACGAGCAGCGTGCACGCCACGACGTGTCGTCGCTGCGCGTCCTCGTTCACGCCGCGGCTCCGTGCCCGGTGGATGTCAAACGGGCGATGATCGACTGGCTGGGGCCGATTCTCTTCGAGTACTACAGCGCCACCGAGGCGAACGGCCTGACGTTCATCACCTCGGAGCAATGGCTCGCCAAGCCCGGTTCCGTGGGCCGAGCCGTCATGGGTATCGTCCACATCTGTGACGACGACGGGCACGAGATACCCTCCGGCGCAACCGGAACCATTTATTTCGAGCGCGATGTGCTGCCCTTCGAATACCACCGAGATCCCGAGAAGACCGCGCAGGCACAGCATCCCGATCATCCCACGTGGACCACCGTCGGGGATGTCGGCTACCTCGACGACGACGGCTCTCTGTTCCTCACCGACCGCAAGACATTCATGATCATCTCGGGTGGCGTCAACATCTACCCCCAGGAGGTGGAGGACGTGCTCACCTTGCACCCGAAGGTCTTCGACGTCGCGGTCATCGGGGTCCCCGACCCGGAGATGGGTCAGCAGGTCAAGGCCGTGGTGATTCTCGAGCCCGGGGTGAGCGCCGACGACGCGACCGCCGACGAACTGATCGCCCATGCGCGAGAACGAGTTGCGCACTACAAGGCACCCAAGTCCGTCGACTTCGTCGACTCGCTACCACGGACACCCACCGGCAAGCTGCAGAAGAAGCGGCTCCAAGAGACCTACGCCCGTGCGCACACCGCATCAGACGTATCGATTTCCACCACCCCCTGACACCGACACACACCAGAGGAATGTCCATGACACGCACATACACCGAAATCACCACCTCGATCGACAACGGGGTCGGCACCATCACGTTCAGCCGCTACGAACGTCGCAATGCCTTGAGCCTGGAACTGTTCGCCGACCTGAGTGACTGCCTCGACGACTGGGCGGCCGACGACGACGTCGCCTGCGTCGTACTGACCGGTGGTGAGGAGATCTTCTGCGCCGGACTCGATCTCAAACTGCAGTCGATGTTCACCAATCAGGAGCGCCGCGACGCCTATTCTGCTGCGTGCCTGCGCGCGTACGGAACGCTCCTGGATTATGTGAAGCCGACCATCGCCGCGGTGGGCGGCCCGGCTCTCGGCGGCGGGTGCGATATCGCGGTGTTCTGCGACATCCGGATCGGCGCGGAGAACGTGATCATGGGATTCCCCCAGATCAAAATGGGCCTGACACCGTACTTTTCGCCCCTCTGGAAGATCGTCGGTCTCAGCCAGGCCAAGCTGCTGACGTTCTCCGGCGATCGGATCGACGCGGCCGAGGCGTCCCGGATCGGGCTCCTCGACCGGCTGGTACCCACCGGAACCGTCGTCGCGGAGGCCACGAGGCTGGCACGCTCGATCGCCGAGACCACCACCGCATCCGCAGTCAACAACAAGGAGATGGCACGACGCTCCACCGCGATGGACCCCATCAGTGCACTCACCTACGAGACGCTCGCCTACCGTGAGGTGATCTGGCACGCCGATGTCATCGAGCGTATCGGCGCCGCCTACAAGCGAATCACCAAGTGAGATCATCGATGTCAGACATGAGCACAACCGGAGCTGCTGCCTCGCGCAGCTTCCTCGACGACTTCTCCACCCGCTGGCTGGCCGCTTGGAACTCGCACTCCACCGACGAGGTGCTGGCTCTGTTGCATCCCGACATCACCTGGGACGACCGGGTTTTCTGGCCCGAGGTGATCCACGGCATCGACGGCGTCGCCGAGTACACCGAGAAGATCTGGCAAGCCATGCCCGATGTGGCCTTCGAGGAGATCGAGCGATTCTCCTCCTCCGACGCGCAACGCGGCATCGTGCTGTTCCGTCAGTTCGGCCACGGACCGGCGAAACTCCATCCCAAGGCCACCTATGATGCGCACGGCTGCGACATCTTCCTGGAGTTCACCGACCACCGCCTGTCGCACTACCGCTCGGCGTACGACATCTCCGACATGCTCCGTCAGCTCGGTGCGCTACCCGAACGTGGCGGACTTCTCGGCGGCGCCTACCTGATGTCGCTCACGCGCCGTCGATGAGCCCCGCGTCGTTCGTGAGCACCCGTCGTCCATGAGTACCGAGTCGCCGACCCCACTGCGTGATCGCGCGATGGTGATCCCCGGATCGACGCGCGGACTCGGCCGTGCGTTCGCGCAGGCCCTCGCCGACGCCGGTGTGGTCGTCAACGGCACCGGCCGAGAATCCACCGATGCCGCGGTGGACGAGATCACCGCGCGCGGAGGAGTCGCGGTGGGACTGGCCGGTTCGGTGGCCGACGACTCGTTCTGTCGTGACCTGATCGATCACTGCGTGCGCTCCTTCGGCCGCATCGACATGCTCATCAACAATGCCGGTATCACCCGCGACCGATCCTTCACCCGGATGTCGGTGGCAGAGTTCGACGAGGTGCTCGCCGTCCACCTCCGCGGAACCTTCTCGTGCGGTGCCGCAGCCGCTCGGGCCATCCGCGGAGCGGGTGGCGGACGAATCCTGAACATCACGTCGGGATCCGGGCTGTTCGGCATGTTCGGACAAGCCAACTATGCCGCAGCCAGGGCCGGCATCGTCGGACTGACGAGGGTCATGGACCTCGAACTCGCCCGCCACGGCATCACCGTCACTGCCCTGGCACCGATCGCCGCCACCGACATGACGGCTGTGTTCGACGGCGACACGACAGTGGAACATGCACTGGCCTTTTCGCCGGCCGAGTCCATCGCTCCGCTGGCCGTCTACCTCGCCGGCGACGACTCGGCACATGTCCACGGTCAGTGCCTGTCCCTCGACGGCACCGACTTGTCGGTGTGGTTGCACCCTGCGGCGACGGCGACGTGGACTCAGGACGCCGGCTGGTCGGCAGCCGATTTCGGGGCAGCCCTCCAACAATCCGTTCTGCAGTTCCCCAATCCCGATCGCTGGGGAGCCGGCGCACACCGGCGCTGATGTAGCCCAGACTTCAGCGGCCGAGGGGTTGTCGCGGCGACGACAGACTCACCGGGATACGCCCGAGTGAGTGGGCGTTCACCTCCAGACAGGCTCGTGTGTGGGGACGGAATACCTCGAGCACCTCCCTGGTTGAGTCGTTCAGTTGCTCAGATTTGAGCAATCTCGATCCGAGGAGGACCCCATGCCCGCCGTCACCGCCGACACCACCACCCTGCCCCGGCTGACGCCGGCACCGCTCGAGGCCACCGAACGCCCGGTCCGCACCATCACCCGCGGCCCGCGCGGCTATGAGGGCGAGGGTTTCCCCGTGGTGCGTGCCTTCGCCGGCGTGCCCACATCGGCGCTCGACCCGTTCATCCACATGGATCAGATGGGCGAGGTCGACTATCAGCCGGGTGAACCGAAGGGCACCGACTGGCATCCGCACCGCGGATTCGAGACCGTCACCTACATGATCGACGGCCGCTTCCAGCACCAGGATTCGACCGGCGGCGGAGGTCTCATCGAGAACGGCGCCACCCAGTGGATGACCGCCGGATCGGGCATCCTGCACATCGAGACCCCGCCCGCCGAACTGGTGGAATCGGGCGGTCTGTTCCACGGCATCCAGCTGTGGGTGAACCTGCCCGCCAAGGACAAGTTCCTCACGCCGCGCTACCAGAATCTCGAGGGCGGCAACGTCGCCCTGGTCGCCTCCCCCGACGGCGGTGCGCTGGTGCGCATCATCGCCGGCGAGATCGACGGACATGCCGGTCCGGGGTCCACCCACACCCCGATCACTGTCGCGCACACCACGATCGAACCGGGCGCGTCGGTGTCGGTGCCGTGGCGCACCGACTTCAACGCACTGGCCTACGTGTTGTCCGGTCGGGGAACCGTCGGCCCCGACGCCCGGCCCATCGAGCAGGGACAACTCGCGGTCTTCGGCGCCGGCGACCGCATCACCGTCAGTGCCGACGCCGGGCAGGACAGCAACCGGCCGGCACTGGAGGTGCTGTTTCTCGGCGGTCAACCGCTCCGCGAGCCCGTCGCCCAGTATGGTCCGTTCGTGATGAACACCCGCGAACAGTTGATCGAGGCCATGGAGGATTTCCAGGCCGGACGTCTCGGCGTCGTTCCGCCGAATGCGCTGATGCCGCACACCGGTACCCGATGAGCCGAGCCCCTGGCACCGCAGGCGGGCGGGCGAGTGCTGATCCCGTGACGGACGCGTGGCGTCCGTTTATCGAGACCAGCGCTCGCCTGCAAACCCTGCTCGACGACGATCTGCGCCGACACTGCGGAATGTCGTTGTCGGACTATCACATTCTGTTGATCCTGCACGAATGCCCCGATGGTCGAGCCCGGATGCGTGAGCTGTCGCACCGGATGGTCTTCTCGACCTCGCGGCTCTCGTATCAGATCGATGTGATGGTGCGGCGGGGTTGGCTGTCACGCGCTGCGGTCCCCGAGGATCGGCGTGGGAGCTATGCGGTGCTCACCGACGACGGGCGTGCGGCGTTCACAGCCGCGGCTCATGATCACGGCACGGCCGTGCGGCGCCTCTACTCCGCGGCACTGACCGCGCAGGACGGTGCGGCACTGGGCGATCTGATGCGCACGCTGGCCACCCATCTCGACGACCTGGAAGGCGAGACCCCTCGATGACGACCACCGAGCACACGATTCAGGTGATCCGTTCCGACGCCCGCCACCGGTGGGACAACGAATGGCTCACCTCGCTCCAATCCTTTCCCGCCACCGGCAATTTCGACCTCGTCGGCAACGCGCACGGCGTCCTGCTGGTCAACAACGACGACACCGTGGACGCCGCCGAGGGCTTCGACACCCACGAGCACACCGACGTCGAGATCATCACCTGGGTCGTCGACGGCGCACTGCATCATCGGGATTCGCGCGGCAACTCCGGAATCCTCACGCCCGGCGTCGTGCAGCGGATGACCGCGGGCACCGGCATCACCCACTCCGAACGCAATGCCGCCACCCGCACCGAGCGCACCCGATTGCGCGTCGTGCAGATGTGGGTGGCGACCGAATATGCCGGTCGCGAACCGGAATACGCCGAAACCGACGTCACCTCCGCACTGTCGACCGGCGAACTCGTGCCGATCGTGTCGGGACTCGACCGCGATCGTCACAGCGGCGCACTGTCTTTGCCGAATCCGTTTGCCGCACTGCATGCTGCGCGAATGACCGCGGGCACCTCGGTGGTGCTGCCGGGCGCCCGATTCGGTCACCTGTATGTCGTGCGTGGATCGGTCGCATTCGACGACACTCGTCTCACCGACGGTGATGCCGCACGCCTGACCGATGCCGGCGACGTCTCGGTCACCGCGGCCGGCGACGCCGAGATCCTCTACTGGGAGATGCACGCCGGATTCTGAACACTCATCATGCCGTCGTCCTTATGGTCTCCCAACCACCTTCACTCCGGACGTCGTCAGTCCGGCCCGCCTTCATTCCAACAACGACGGCTCGTCGGCGGTGGACAGCGTGAGTACCGCCTCCACGATCGCGTCCTGCTCCTCGATCTCGGCCTCGATGCGGCGCAACAGAACCGCGACGTCGTGCTCTCGCAGATCGCCGCGGATGTCGATGGCGGCGACGAGGTAATACTGGACCGGCCCAACATATTCGATGTGCAGATAGGTGACGCGGTCGATGTCCGGGTGGTCGAGGAGCCGACGCAACATCGCCTGCCGGGTGGCGGGCAAGGCACTCTGCCCCAACAGGAATTCGCCGTTACGTTTGATCAGGAAGATCGCGATGACGCCCAGCAACAGGCCCACCAGGATTGAACCGACCGCGTCGTACACCGCCGACCCGGTGATCTCGTGCAGCGCCATCCCGGTGGCCGCGATCGCCAGGCCCACCAAAGCCGCGGCATCCTCGGCGAACACCGCGCGGAGCGTGGTGTTGGAGGTACGACTGACAAAACGTAACGGGTGCATCGAGATTCGTCGCCCGCCCGCACGGGCCTGCCGGATCGATTGGATGAACGACGTCGCCTCCAGAACCGCCGAGATCGCCAACACGAGGTAGCCGACGACGTAGTCGGCGTCGGGCTCGGGATGCGAGAGCGAGGTGATGCCATGCATCACCGACACCGCAGCGCCGACGGCGAACAAGCCGAAGGCGGCGAACATCGACCAGATGTAGGTTTCCCGGCCATGGCCGAACGGATGTGCCCGATCACGCCCCAGGCCACCACGCCGTTCGGCGATCAGCAAGAACACCTCGTTGCCCGCATCGGCCCACGAGTGCGCCGACTCGGCGACCATCGACGCCGACCCGGTGATCACCGCTGCAACGGTCTTCGCCACGGCCACAAGGATGTTCATGGCGAAGGCGATGATCACGGTGACCATCGACTCATTGGCCGGCCCCGTCGGCTCGTTCACCGTCGGCTCGTGCGTCGTCGGCTCGGAAGTCATTGCTCGATCGTCTCACGCGGCGAGCCCGCCACTGCGCCCACCACACGCTCGTGGGCGCACAGATGGACGTGCGACGCGACCCCTGCAGGGATGCGTCGCACGTCGTCACCTCAGCCAGTCCCGGCTGTGAGAGGGTTACCCGAGACTGAACGGCTGTCCGTAGAAGCTGACGATCTGCTCCCCGTGGTCGCCCATGATGTACACATTGGCGAACGACCGCGCCTGCGCATAGCCGGCACACCCGTTGACCTGCATGGTCTCGTTGGTGTAGCTGACCTCGCCATGGGTGGTCTTGACGATCGGCACCCACGACTTGTGCTGGTCGTTGCCGAACGGATCGGCGCGCTCGTAGTCGTAGACGTAGTAGTTGACAGCCTGGCCGGGGCCGATCGAGATCGAGCCACCCTCGTTGACTGTTCCCGAGGCAACGCCCGCGGTAGACACCGACCCCGACGGGGTGTTCGAGTTGGTGAAGCCGTTGAGGTTCACCTGGCAGCCGACGGTGTAACCGGCCTGGAACTTGATCTTGCTGACCGGCTTGCTGGTGGTGACGTTGTAGGTCGCCGACACCCAGGCGTTGCGGTGCAGCGGGGTGCTGCCCAGCGACGGGCTGATGGTGGCGGTCTCGCCCGATCGAGTCAGGGTGACCCCGACGCCGTCACCGGTGGTCAGCGTCTGGGTCTGAGACGGGAGGGAGACGTGGACATCGGCGGCCGCGGCACCCGCGGTGGCCAGGACGGCGATCGCCGCGGCGGCGGGCACACCGGCAAGAACCGAGAGACGCGTGAAACGGATTGTCATTGTGTTCCTTGTGTAGTTCGTCGGTGTCGAGTGGGGCCGGTCAGCCGATCGAGAACGGCTTGCCATAGAGGTTGATCTTGTTGTGGTCGTTTCCGCCGGTCTCGACGGTGACGAACGACCGCGCCTGCGCATAGCCCGCGCAGTTCTGGATCTGCATGGCGAACCGCTGGTAGTTGAAGTAGTAGGTGCCGGCCTTGGCGATGTCGTAGCTGTCGATCTGCACGAAGGTCACCTGACCAGGGGTCAGCGGAACGCTCAGCGACCCCGACGCACCGGGCACGCCGGCCGAGGTGATGCTGCCGGTGATACCGGCGGTCAGGCTGCCGATGTTGACCTGGCAGCCGACGATATACCCGGCCGACAGGGTCGCGGCCGAGCCGTCGTTGGAGGTGCCGTTGGTGCCCGGCATCGTCGCCTCACCCGCGGGACCGTTGGCCGGGAACGATCCGGTGGGCTGCAGCTTGGGGGCCTTCAACGTGATGTTGGCGCTGACCCACACGTTGCGTCCGGCACCGTTGGCGGCCATCGACGGTGACACCTGTGCCGACTCGTTGGTGCGCGTCAGCGTGAGGTCGTGCGCCGACACGCTGCCGTTCGGCAGCGGAACGAAGGTGTCGGCGTGGGCGGGTGCCGCCGCGCCCGCGGTGATACCGGCCGCGATGGCGCCCGCGGCGATCGCCGTCAAGGCCCCCCGGCGTGCGCGCACCGGTGACTCGATCGTGCTCATGAATTCCTCTCGGAGTGTCCTTCGGTCGCCGCCTTCGGCAACGTCGGGCGAAGCGTACTGATATCTCGGCGAACAAAAGGTGAACGCAGCAAGCCTCCGGGACGTCGATCTGACCCCACTCAGGCAAAGCGCCAGAATGCTTGAATTCGTTGCGTCGCAACGAATTCTGACAATTTGGACAATCTCCGCCAAGCGGCCTGTCGGAGTGAACACCCACATTGACAACAACTCCGACGGCCGTCGGTACTACGCTGATCCGATGCCGAAGACGACGATGCCGCACGGAACGCTGAGACGGTGGTTCCTGTCCGACATCTCTCCCGAACCCGCGGGCTTGATGGGGCCGTACCGGCGCACGAACACCGAGACAAAAACCCACTCGTGGTGGAAGGTGATGTGCCTCACGGGCGTCGACTACTTCTCGTCGCTGGGGTACCAACCAGGCATCGCAGCACTGGCCGCCGGCACCATCGCACCATTGGCCACGATCGTGCTGGTGGCCCTGACGCTGTTCGGCGCGCTGCCGGTGTATCGATACATCGCCGCACGTTCACCGCACGGCTCCGGGTCGATCGCGATGCTCGAGCGACTCCTACCGTGGTGGGGCGGAAAGGTATTCGTCCTCGTACTGCTCGGATTCGCGGCCACCGACTTCTTGATCACCATGACACTCTCGGCGGCCGACGCCACCGCGCACTTCATCGAGAATCCGTTCGTCCCGGACATTTTCACCGGGCACAACGTCGCCATCACCCTGGTGTTCCTCGCCTTCCTCGCCGCGATCTTCTTGCGCGGCTTCACCGAGGCCATCGCGGTCGCCGTCGGGCTCGTCGCAATCTATCTCGCACTCAACGTCGTGGTCATCGCCGACGGTTTGTGGCGCATCGCGACCTCGCCCCACGTCGTTGTCGACTGGAGCCACGCCATGACCGCCGAACACGGCAGTCCATGGATGATGATCGCGATTGCGCTCCTGGTGTTCCCGAAACTCGCACTCGGTTTGTCCGGATTCGAGACCGGTGTGGCGGTGATGCCCCAGATCGACGGCTCGCCGGATGATCCACCGAATCGCCCGACCGTTCGTATCGCCGGTACCCGCCGACTGCTGACCACCGCCGCGGTCACCATGAGCATCCTGCTGATCACCAGCAGCCTGGTGTGCACGATCCTTATCCCGGAGAAGGCGTTCGACGTCGGCGGCCAGGCGAACGGACGTGCCCTGGCCTTCCTCGCCCACGCCGACCTCGGCAACGCCTTCGGCACGGTCTACGACATCAGTACGATTCTCATCCTGTGGTTCGCCGGGGCGTCGGCGATGGCAGGACTGCTCAACCTCGTTCCGCGCTACCTCCCGCGGTACGGCATGGCACCGGACTGGGCGCGCGCCAACCGCCCGCTGGTGGTCGTGTTCATCCTGATCGCCGCCGGTGTCACGATCTACTTCGACGCCTCGGTCGACAAACAGGGTTCGGCGTACGCAACCGGTGTGCTGGTGTTGATGACCTCGGCCGCCATCGCGGTGATGCTCTCGGTACGCAAACATCGCCGACGCGTGGCCACCATCTGTTTCGGCGGTATCGCCCTGGTGTTCTGCTACACCACCGTCACCAACATCATCGAACGCCCCGAGGGTGTGCAGGTCGCCGCGTTCTTCATCGCCGCGATCCTCATCCTGTCGTTCGCATCCCGGGTCAGTCGCTCGTTCGAGCTGCGCAGCGGGGAGATCACGTTCGACGAGACTGCTCAGCAGATCATCGACGGTGCCGCACTGGCCGGCGAGATCCACATCGTCACCCACGACCCCGACGATCGCTCCCTGGTCGAATATCGCGAGAAGGAACTGCAGCAACGCGCCGAGAGCCACATTCCCGACGCCGATCAGATCGTGTTCCTGGAAGTCAATGTCACCGATTCGTCGGACTTCGTCACCGACCTGGAAATCCACGGGCGCTATCACGAGGGCGGATTCCGCATCCTGTGGGTGAGCTCGGCGGCGGTACCGAACACGATCGCGTCCACCCTGTTTGCCATCCGCGACTGGACCGACCTCGTACCCAACGTCTATTTCGAATGGAGCGAGGACAATCCGATCGTCAACATCCTGCGCTTCTTGTTCATCGGGCAGGGTGAGGTGGCGGCGGTGACCCGCGAGGTGGTGCGCCGGGCCGAGCCCGATGTCGCACGCAGGCCCGTGATTCACGTCGGCTGACGCACCACACCATCGCGTGGATATCGCGGGCAATCCGTGACGCGCAGCACACCGAACCCCTGATGTCCGCCCATCACTGACATCGAGGAGCAACACCATGCGTTCACCAGCCCGCCTCGCACTCGGATTCGCCATCGCCACCGCGGGAGCCGGCGCGATTGCCTTCACCGCCGCACCGCACGCCGCAGCCGCGCCGAGGGTCTGTCCGGCCCTGCCGGGCCAGACCGCCTCCAGCGAGAGCTGTTCGGCCAGTGCGTCGAACACCGGTCTGAGCCTGGCGATCACCGCCGACGGCGGCCACGCCAGTTCTACCGCCACCAACTACGCCGGGCCCGCGGCGATCGCCATCGGCCCCAACGCCTCCGTCACCATGACCGGCGTACGACCCGGACTGGCGATCGGCATCGCCGGACCCGGCGCATCGGTGACCGTCGATGGTGTGCACGGACCCACCTGCACCGGAACGGGAATGGCCTTCGCCGGCGACTTCCAGACACTGCAGGGTTGCTGGCGTTAGTCGGATTAGTCTGCCCACCATCGGATGGGGGGCGATCCCCGACAAACGAGGCGCTTCACCCGATCGTCGAGGTACGACGAGCCGCCAGGCGAGGAGCCCCGAGACGCGGCGAGACAACGCCGTACCTAACCGGCCGGTCTGGCGACAACCGCCGACTACGAATACAACTTCCACAAAAACGGCCCAAAAAGCCCGAATTTCCGGGTCGCCCACCCGCTCCGGTGGAAACCATATTCGTAACCGGCGCATACCAGCCTTGCCGCACAGTTGGTCTCGAGACGCGACGTGCTCGCTGCGCTCACTCGGCGCTCCTCGACCATCGGATAGGGGCGGCGACCACGACCACGACCACGACCACGACCACCGTCCTCGACCATCGGACGGGGGACGATTCCCGACAAACGAGGCGCTTCACCCGATCGTCGAGGTACGACGAGCCGCCAGGCGAGGAGCCTGGAGACGCCGCAAGGCAACGACGCAACGAATCCCCCACGTAGCAACAACCGACGACAACGAAGCGGATGTCGAAGGGGTGCGGCGACACGACACATGACAAACGTCATGGACGATCGATGACATCTGCTCTGGGGACGGGCGGCGCATCGACGGCATCGTGAGATGCATGAACACACCAGCAATCCGCACGAGAGATCTTCGCAAGACGTTCCGGGGCGGGGACGGCGGTCGGGTCACCGCCGTCGACGGCCTCGGTCTGACCGTTGCACCCGGAGAGGTCGTCGCCTTCCTCGGCCCCAACGGCGCGGGTAAGACCACGACGATCGACATGATCCTCGGTCTGACCCAACCGGATTCGGGCTCGGTCGAGGTGTACGGGCAGGGCGCGCGGTCTGCGGCTCGCGGCGGACGTATCGCCGCGGTACTCCAGAACGGTGGTCTGCTGCCCGATTTCACCGTCGAAGAGACCGTCCGCATCATCGCCTCGTTGCACGGCCGTAGCGCCGACGCCGAGTCGGCGATGGCCCGTGCCGACATCGCGCATCTGGCCGGACGCAAGGTGTCCCGCTGTTCCGGCGGTGAACAGCAACGACTCAAGTTCGCGCTGGCGACCCTGCCCGACCCCGACCTCATCGTCCTCGACGAACCGACCGCGGGCATGGATGTGGAATCGCGCCGAAACTTCTGGTCCGCCATGCGATCCGATGCCCGACACGGACGCACCGTCGTGTTCGCCACCCACTACCTCGACGAGGCCGACGACTTCGCCGACCGCATCATCATGATCGCGCACGGTCGGATCGTCGCCGACGGCTCCACCTCGGAGATCCGCGCGATGGCCAGCCGGCGTGTCGTCTCGGCGATCGTGGACGAATCCGAACTCGCCGCCGTTGCCCGCGCCATCCCCGACCTCGAGGTCGTCGAACGCCGCGGTGGGCGGATCTACCTGTCCGCCAAGGATTCCGATGCACTTGCCCGTGCCCTGCTGACGGGCACGAACGCCCGCGAGGTCGAAATCGCCACGCACAACCTCGAAGACGCCTTCCTCGCACTCACCTCCGCTGCCTGACTCCACCACCCTTCGACAGAAAGCTCGCGCCATGACCACCGCCTCGGCCTCAGCCGCCGCCCCTCGATCGGCGTCACACGACACCGCGCTCCGCGGATTCCTTCCCGCTCCCCTGTACATGCGCACCGACATCCGCCGCGTCCTGCGCAATCGGCGTGCCCTGATCTTCACCGTCGCCATGCCAGGTCTGCTGTATCTCGTATTCGGTGCCACCCAGAAGACCTCTGACACAGTCGGTTCAGGCAATGTCGCGTTCTACGTCCTGATCGGCATGGCCGTCTACGGCGCTGTCCTCGCGGCCGCCTCTAATGCTGCGTCGGTGGCACTCGAACAGCAGGCCGGTTGGACGCGCACCCTGATGATGACGCCGCTCCAACCCACCGGATACGTGGCCACCAAGGTGTGCGTCGCGTTGGCGATGGGGGCGCTGCCGATCCTGGTGCTCACCGTCGCCGGGATCGCCACCGGCGCCCACGCCCCGGTCGGGGTGTGGATCGCCTGCCTGCTGCTCGGATGGATCGGCGCTTCGGTGTTCGCCGCCTTCGGTCTGGCCGTGGGCAGCATCATGAAATCCGACGGGGCAATGCAGGTGATGGGCGGCGTGTTGGCGCTGTTGGCCTTCGCCGGCAACGTGTTCGTCCCCCTCAAGGGTGTCATGCTCACCATCGCCCAGTTCACCCCGATGTTCGGAGTCGTCACGCTCGCTCGTTATCCGCTCGATCACGGTGTCACCGTGTACGGCACCCACATCTCGCTCTGGGTGACCGTCGCCAACGTCATCATCTGGGCGGTGATCTTCGCCTCGACCGCCTCCCTCTTCTACAGTCGCAGTACGACACGGCAGTGATCGGACCGCCGACCAGCAGAATCCGGAGATGATGAGCAACCGCACGACCGACCGGTGGGCACCCTGGCGCAACCTGCGCTGGGTGTTCACTGCTATCTGGATGCTGTTCCTGGCGTACCCGATCGGGGCGGTCGCCACCTCCGATCACAGCCACACCACCAAGACCGTGGGCTTCGTTCTCCTCGGGCTCTTCGCCGTGATCTACCTCCTGGCCTCGGTGTACCTGCTCACCGGTCGCTCCGAGGTCGAACCGCGTGGTGTGTGGGTCTTCGTGGTTTTGCTTGTCCTGGCCGCCGGGCTACTGCCCATCATCGGCGAGAACACCTTCGGCTCAGGGCCTTTCCTGATGGTCGTCGCCGCCTTCAGCTTCCCCACCCTGTGGGCGGCAATCACCGTGGCAGCGGTGATCGTCGCGTCGGTGGCGGTGCCGACGATCGCCGGGTGGGAGATCGACGTCAGCGTCGTCATCGTCCTGGTCGCGGTCGGGTTCACGATGCTCGGTTTTCGCACGATCGCCGTGCGTGAGGGCGAGCGCGAACGCGCCGAGGAGCGCCAGCGTGAGCTCAATTCCGAGTTGGCGGTGGTCGCCGAACGGGAGCGGGTGGCCCGCGACGTCCACGACATCCTCGGACACTCACTGACCGTGATCACCATCAAAACCGAATTGGCCGGTCGCCTCGTCGATCTGGATCCGCAACGCGCGAAAGAGGAGATGGCCGAGGTCAATGCGCTGGCCCGCTCCGCACTCGCCGAGGTCCGGGCAACCGTCGGAGCCCTGCGCACCCCGGACCTGCCGAGCGTGATCGCGTCCGCACAAAGCGCCTTCCGTGCCGCGGATATCACTGCGACACTTCCCGATCCACGGCCGGACACCCCACACGGGGAACTGTTCGCGTGGGTACTGCGGGAGGCCGTCACCAATGTGGTCCGGCACAGCCACGCCACGCAGTGCGAGGTCCGGATCGACGACGCCACACTAACGGTCCACGACAACGGGTGCGGACTCGGTGCAGCCGTTCCCGGCAACGGATTACGCGGACTGATCGAACGGGTGGAGTCCGCAGGCGGCACCCTGACAATCGAATCGGACACCGACGGAACGACGTTGACGGCGGTGGTCGACGATGAGTGAACCGATCCGCCTACTACTCGCCGACGATCAGGCCCTGGTACGTGGCGCGCTGGCCGCCCTACTCGACCTCGAGACCGACCTCGAGGTGGTCGCCCAGGTCGGCCGTGGCGACGAGGTCGTCGACGCCGCGCGCGAACACGCCGCCGACGTGTGCCTGCTCGACATCGAGATGCCCGGCACCGACGGCATCGAGGCCGCGGCCGCCCTGCGACGGCACCTGCCGGGGGTGCGTTCGCTGATCGTCACCACCTTCGGCCGCCCGGGGTACCTACGACGCGCCATCGACGCCGGCGCGTCCGGCTTCGTCGTGAAGGACACTCCGGCAAGCGAACTGGCCGACGCGGTGCGTCGAGTGCACGCGGGTCTACGCGTCATCGATCCCACGTTGGCCACCGAGAGCCTCACCAGCGGCGACAATCCGCTGACCCAACGCGAATCCGAGGTGCTGCGCGCAGCGTTGTCGGGGGCGACGGTGGCGACCATCGCCACGCAGGTCCATCTGTCGGCCGGCACCGTGCGCAACCATCTGTCGTCGGCGATCGGCAAGACCGGCACCGCCACCCGCGCCGAGGCCGCCCGCGTCGCCCGCGAACGCGGCTGGATCTGAGGCGGACTGGCGGGCGCTGTCGGCGTTGAGAGGGCAGAAGGTCAGCCCAGGTCGACGTTCAGGCCGCGGAGATAGGAGGCTTGCCCGACGTGTTGGGCGTCGTCGTCGAGGATGCTCACCAGCCGCACCCCCAGGGTCACCGGCGGATCCCAGTTGTCGTCGATGACCCGATCGAGGTCTCCATCGCCGACGCGGGCGAGGTACTCGAGCGTGGCGTCATGGCTGGCGTCGTAGTAGCCCAGCAGCAACTCCGCTGGTCCGACGACGCGGAAGATGTCGTCGGGGCTCTGCCCATACCCACTCGCCGCCGGCGGGAACGGCAACGCAAAGCGGTCATACCAGCCCTGCGAGGTCCAGATCTGATCGGTGCCCGCAACGTCGGCGATCTGCGCATCCTGCACGCGCGCGAGATGCCACACCAGCCAGGCGATCGTGTTCGCGCCGGGCGCGGGCTGCCAGGACAGGCGTACCTCTTCGATCCCGTCGAGCACGGCGTGCACGTTCTCCTTGACGCGTCCGAATCCGTCGGCGAGTACTTCGGTGGCTCTCATGCCTCCACACCT
Organism: Gordonia polyisoprenivorans; assembly: GCF_017654315.1. Lineage (NCBI taxonomy): Bacteria > Bacillati > Actinomycetota > Actinomycetes > Mycobacteriales > Gordoniaceae > Gordonia > Gordonia polyisoprenivorans. The sequence goes on along the minus strand of NZ_CP072203.1, from coordinate 2,252,868 downwards.
ACTCCGGTATTGCACTCCGCGCATGCATGTACGGCAGAAACCCTTGTCGACGCTCACGCAAACTTTTGCCTCGCGCCGATCCCAAACCTGGTCACCGGTGCTCGCCTTGCCCACCATGGGCGGGGTGTCCGACTCTGCCTCGTCCCTGCACCGGCGTCCGATCCGGTTCAACGCCTTCGACATGAATTGTGTTGCGCACCAATCCCCCGGGCTGTGGCGCCACCCCGATGACCGCTCGTGGGAGTACAACACTCTCGACTATTGGGTCGACCTGGCGATCCTGTTGGAGAGCGGCGGATTCGACGGGTTGTTCATCGCCGATGTCCTCGGCACCTATGACGTCTACGGCGGCACCGACGAGGCCGCGATCCGACAGGGCGCGCAGATCCCCGTCAACGACCCACTGTTGTTGGTGTCGGCGATGGCGTATGCGACCGAACACCTCGGATTCGGGATCACCACCGGCACGGGATTCGAGCATCCCTACCCGTTTGCCCGGAGGCTGTCGACGCTGGACCATCTGACGCGCGGTCGGCTCGGCTGGAATGTGGTCACCGGCTACCTGCCGTCGGCGGCCCGCAACATGGGCGCCGCCGATCAACTCGAGCACGACAGCCGCTACGACCACGCCGACGAGTACCTGACCGTCCTCTACAAACTGTGGGAGGGCTCCTGGGAATCCGACGCGGTACGCCGCGACCGGGCCGCGGGCGTGTTCGCCGACCCCGACAAGGTCCATCACATCGGCCACCGCGGCGAGCACTTCACGGTGCCCGGCATCCATCTGTCCGAGCCGTCCCCACAACGCAGTCCGGTGATCTACCAGGCCGGCGCGTCGGTGCGCGGCCGTCGGTTCGCCGCGGCCAACGCCGAGGCCATCTTCGTCGCCGCACCCACCAAAAACGTTCTACGCGAAGTGGTGTCGAAGATCCGGGAGGAACTCGTCGCCGCCGGCCGCGACCCGTACGATGCCCGCATCTACACGCTGTTGACCATCATCACCGACTCGACGCCGGAGGCCGCCCGCGAGAAGGCCGCCGAGTATCGGCGTTACGCCAGCGACGAGGGGTCGCTGGTGTTCATGTCGGGATGGATGGGCCTGGACCTGTCCTCCTACGATCTCGACGAACCCATCGGCAACGTGCACAGCAACGCCATCCAGTCCGCTGTCGCCGCCTTCTCCCAGGCGGACGAATCGGGCCACGAGTGGGCGGTCCGCGACATCGCCGCATGGGGCGGCATCGGCGGGATGGGACCGGTGCTCATCGGGTCGGGTGATGAGATCGCCGAGGCCCTGCAGGGCTGGGTCGACGACACCGACGTCGACGGCTTCAACGTGGCCTACGCCGTCACACCCGGGTCCTTCGCCGACATCGTCACCCACGTCATCCCGGCGTTGGAGCGCCGCGGGGTCTACCGTCGCCAGTACACGCCGGGTACGTTGCGTCACAAGCTGTTCGGACGTGGCGACCTGCTCCCCGACAACCATCGGGGCGCGTCGTTCCGTGTCGGCGGCGCGAACTCGACCATTGACGACTCGGTGCGCGCGGCCGCGCGTGGGAGGGTGCCGACCCGATAGTCGTCGCCCGGCCCGCGCGTCGTCGGCGACGCCTATCACCCATCACGCGGTGCCGGCGTCATAGGGTGGCGTGGTGAGCAGCGAGCGCGGCGCGACGCCCGACAGTCCGGACAAAGCCGCCCGAAGGCGACGGGCACCGCGAAACGGGCACGGCCACAGTCACTCCCATTCCCTCAACGACATCGCCGCCGACCTGACGCCGATGGCACGACGCATCGTCATCGGTGCGCTGAGTGTGTTCGGGCTGGCGATGATCGCCGGAATCGTGCTGCTGTGGCCCTCGGGGGGTGAGCATCCGATCCCCGCACAGTTCCGGAGCGCCGACGGCGGCGCGATCCACGCCGTCGACGGAAAGATCGTCAGCCAGACCCGAGGTGATTGCCTGAACCAGATGGTCGGGACGATCGCCGACACCGCCGACATCCCGATCTCCGGCGCGGGCACCGGCCCGTGCATCGAGAGCGTCGTGTCGATCACCTCGGGCTCCGATTCCGGGAAGTACACGCTGCTGGAGGTACCCACCAATCGGGCGCAATCCGGCAGTGGGCCCGACTCGTCCGCGCAAACCCTCGGCGCGCCCGACGACCCGCAGCCCGGCCAGCCCACCCTGCACATCGGCGACGCGATCCGGATGAGCACCACCCCCGGCCCCGACGGCCAACTGCGCTACACGTTCTTCGACTTCGGTCGGATCACCTCGACGATCGTGTGGGCGATCCTGTTCGCAGGCGCGATCATCCTCGTCGCCGCATGGCGCGGGCTGCGGTCGTTGATCGGACTCGTCTTCGCCTTCGTCGTGCTCGGTGCCTTCACGCTGCCCGCCATCCTCGACGGCGAATCGCCGGTGGCGGTCGCGGTGGTCAGTTCGGCCGCCATCCTGTTCGTGGTGCTCTATCTCGCGCACGGCATCAGCATGCGAACCAGTTCGGCCCTGCTCGGAACGCTGATGTCGTTGCTGCTGGCCGCAGTGCTGAGCTGGGCGTCGATCACCACCATGAACCTCACCGGACTCTCCAGCGATCAGACGACGAATCTGCAGGTCTACCAGGGAGGGATCTCGGTCAGCGGTCTACTGCTCGCCGGGTTCATCATCGGCACGCTCGGCGTGCTCAACGACGTGACGATCACGCAGGCGTCGGCGGCGTTCGAACTCGCCGCGGCCGGGGAACCGAGCCGCCTGGCCACCTTCCGCGCGGCGATGCGGGTGGGACGCGATCACATCGCGTCCACCGTCTACACCCTGGTGTTCGCCTATGCCGGTAGCGCTCTGCCGCTGTTGCTGTTGTTCTCGGTGGCCCGCCAGCCGTTCGGTTCGCTGCTGACCAGTGACACCGTCGCCGTCGAGTTGGCGCGATCGTTTGTCGGCGGTATCGCCATCGCGCTGTCGGTACCGCTCACCACAGGCATCGCTGCGGCCCTGGCCCGACCGTCGGGTGCGCGTGTCGCCGCCGATGGCCCCAGCGCCGAAGCCCCCGACGCACCGGTCACCGAATCACGAACGGCGCCGGCACGACCGGCGTCGTCGCGAGTCGAATCCCCCCACCCGGAGCCCGCGCGACGGGCACCGGCACGACAGGCACCGGCACAACAGGCATCGGCACAAGGGACGCCGGCACCACAGACCCCGATTCGGGAGTCGCCAATCCACCAACCGCCACCGCGGCGCGCACCGGAACCGCCACCGCGCACCGGCAGGCATTCGATGCCGGACTGACCTCAGCGCGAGATCAGCCCGGTCAGCACCGTCCGGTGGGGACGGAGGAGAGATTGCGTCCGATCCAGTCACCGATCTTGGTGAGCATCGTTGTGCCATCGGAGAGCTTGCCGCTGCGCGGGACGGCGGCCATCGACACCGCCACCTGACCACCGGGGACGGTGATGATGCCCAGTTGACGCACCAGGAACGCCGACGACGTCCCGGTGCCCGGGCCCCAGCCGCCCTTCACGGCCGTGGCGCTCACCTTCTGGTTGGTCCGGGCGAGGTTGGCCACGCCCCATCGCTGGTTGGGCCCGACCGCACCCATCAGGGCCAGCAGGCGATCGGTACCGGGCATACAGGGCAGGTGTGCCCCGAAGATCGCCTGATCGGCCAGCGCCCACATGGTGTAGCCGGGATAGGACGTCGCCGAGTCGAGCTGCGAGCTGACATGGGTGTTGAGGTCGTGGCCCTCGCGCAGGACCGCGGTCACCGCATCGACCGGTGTCGCGCCGGGACCGAGCTGCGTCCAGAGGTCCCCCGCCGCGTCGTTGTCGGACACCGTGATGGCCTTGGTCTCGTCGTCGACCACCGCCGAGCCGAGCCGACGTTCGGCGGCCAGCGACACCGGCACCTTCAGCGTCGACCACGCTCTTCCTGTGGTGAAGGTGCCCAACGAGATCACCGAATCCGACCCGACCGGAGCGAGAGCGAGGCCGATCGCACCGGGGGTGGTCTTGGCAAGCGACTTCTGGAACGGCGCAAACGACTTGGTCAGCGCCTCCTGCGGAGGGGCCAGCCAGCTGCGCAGCGGTTCGGGGAGGGGCGGGAGCGCGGGCATCGCCGGGACAGGAAACGGTAGGGGGGCCGCACCTGCCACGCCGGCACCGGCGAGACCTGCGCTTGCCACCACGAGTGCTGTCGCACACGCCACCGTCCAACGCTTCCACAACGCCACACACGCCTCCTGAGTCACTTCAGTAACATCAGGAAGTCTAACGGCCAACCAGGCAGCGCCGCCTGCCCGGCCGATGAACCGAGACCGCACCGTGTGCGGGCCGTGACCGGGAAATGTGCGGCGTCCGACGATCGGGGCGAGCCGCCGACGCGCGTCAGCTCGTGGTGATCAGTGGTGGGGTCAGCGGTCGGGGTCAGCGGCACCGGCCGCGCGGCAAGGCGGCGGTGTTCTGGTTCAGCCAATTGCCGAGCGCGTTGAGCGCCGCGGTCCCCGACGACATCGACCCGCCGACGGCACTCATCGCCACCGCGCTCTGCTGACCGTCGCGGTAGGTGAGGACGCCGATCTGCCGCACCAGGTAGGCTCCGTCGACGCCCGGCCCCCATCCGCCTTTGACGGCGGTGGACTTAGGGATCTGCATGATCTCCACACCCCACTGCTGGTTGCCGGCGACCTGTCCCATCAGCGAGAGCACGTGACCGGTGCCCGGCATGCACGGAAGATGCCCGGCGAAGGTCGCCGCATCCGGCAGCGTCCAGCGGGTCTGCCCGAAGATCGTGAAGCCCGAGCGCAACTGCTGCGAGGGCACCACGGTGTTCGGGTTGCCGCCCTCGCGCAGTACAGCGGTCACCTTGGCCGACGCCTCGGTGTTGCTGCCGAGCGACGCCCAGAGTTGTTCGGCGGCTTGGTTGTCGGAGTTGATGATGGCGTTGCTCTCCGCCGTGGACGTCCCGTTCTCGCGTTCGGCGGCCACCGCGAGCGGCACCTTGATCGTCGACCACGCCACGCCCGGATCACGGTCACCGAGCAGCAGGCTCGCCGTCGCATTCGGGCCGACCGGGGCGACCGCGATGCCCACCCGCAGTCCCGTCCCGCCGGCGACGCGTCGGAATCCGGCGGCCAGAGCGGGATTCGCGCCGGCGCTGGGCTGCGTCGACGATGCCGACGCCGCGGCCGAGGTCGACGAGGAGGGCGAGGCGTACACGGTGACCGTCGATCGCGGTGCCGGCGACTCCGTGGTCGCGCAGCCAGTCATCACCATCACCCCGGCAACGGCGAGCGCCACGCCGGCGACCCACACGCTCACCGCTCGGCCACGTCGCTTCCCCATCGACACTCCCCTCACCTGCGTTTCCCGGTCACCGGTCGGTGCGGCACGCTGTGCCACGATCCGCCCGGGCGCGACATCACGGCAGGACATAGACGACGGCATTGTTGCCACCCTGACACACCACCGCCGAACCCTGTGGGGCACACGCCATCGTGTAGGCCTGCCCGGTGACCGGGCTGTAGGCGACCACCGGGCGTGACTGACCGTAGGCACCCGAATTGTTGTACGCATCGCGCACCGCCTGAGCGAACGCACAGCTGGTCACCTGCGAGCCGATCGCCGACGTCGCATCACAGGGAACCGCATTGGGCGGGAACGACGGCGCGGCGGTCACCGTGGGCTGGTTGGTGATCGGCGGGGCCGCGGTGATCGTGGTCGTCGTCGGTGACTGCGCCGTCGAGTCGTCGCCCGAATTGCGCGTGAACAACCAGTAGGCGCCGACGCCGAGCAGACCGAGGACGGCCACCACGATCACGGCGGTGACCGCGACGACCAGCGAACGGTCCCGCCGCGGTTCGGTATAGCCGGGTTGCCCGTACGGCGGGTACCCCGGGGGCATGCCGCCGGGCACCTGCGGGCCCGAGAACTGTTGCGGCCCCGACAGATTCTGGGGTCCGGAGTAGTTCTGGGGTCCGGAGTAGTTCTGGGGTCCGGAGTAGTTCTGGGGTCCCGAATAGTTCTGGGGCCCCGACACATTGAGTGTGCTCCCACCGCCGACCGGACCGATCGGCCCGACGGGCCCCGACGGTCGGATCTGGGTGGCGCGCATCGCCTCGTCGTTCGCCGCGGCAGCACCGAGCACGGTTGGCGGAGCCTTGCTCAGGTTCGGGCCGGGTTGTCCGGGCATGGCGGTCGGGACGATCGTCGTCGTGCCGTCACCGGCCTCGCCGGTCAGTGCGGCGCGGGCCGCCGAGGCGAGTTCGGTGGCGCTGCCGTAGCGTCGCGTCGGCTCGGGATCGAGGCCGCGGCTGATGACCGCGTCCATCGCCCGGGGCACCTCTGCGTTGACACTGCTCGGTGCGGGAGGCGGGGACATGACCGCGGCCTTGATCGCCGAGCTGATCGTGTCGGCGGGATGCGGCACGCGGCCGGTGAGGCTTTCGAAAAGGACACAGGTGAGTGCGTAGATGTCGCTGGCAATGCTCACCGGGACGGCGTCGAACAATTCGGGCGCCATGTACGCGATCGACCCGATGGCGGTGCCGGCCTGCGTGAGGTGGGTGTCGTCGGAACCGTGGGCGATACCGAAGTCCACGAGATAGGCGAAGTCGTTCTGCGCGACGAGGATGTTCTCGGGTTTGATGTCGCGATGCACCAGACCGTCGGCGTGGGCGGCGTCGAGCGCCGAGGCCACCTGCTCGATGATGGTGACCGCCCGCGCCGGGGCGAGCGCATGCTCGCGCCGCAACAGCGCGCGCAAATCCTCCCCCGCGACGAGTCGCATGTCGATGAACAGCACACCGTCGATCTCTCCCCAGTCGTGGATCGGGATGACGTGGGGTTCGCCGAGCCGCGCGGCCGCGTGGGATTCGCGCCGGAACCGTTGCTGGTAGACGGCGTCGTCGGCGAGGCCGGGATTGAGCAGTTTGAGCGCGACCTCGCGGTCCTTGGTGGTGTCGTAGGCCCGGTAGACCTCACCCATCCCGCCCCGACCCAGCAACTCGTCCAGGCGATACGGCCCGAACTGGGTGTTGACGCGACTCGTTGACATGCTGTGAGCATAACGGTGCACACCGACAAATCGACCGTCGTCGGCGGTCCGGGTGAACGACCTCGCGATCGTCTCAGCGGCGATTCATTCGCTCAGATGACACCGTGTACGGGCGGGTTCTCGTCGCGCAGGACCTTGCGTCCGATGTGCTGCAGTTTCCAGCGCACCGGATCGTGCAGAGTGTGCGTTCGGGCGTTGCGCCAGAAGCGATCCAAGCCCGTGCCGGCAGCAGCGCTGCGGGTGCCGCCCACCTCGAACAGCGCTGATCCGATGCCGGTGGCGACGCGGTCGGCGACGACCTTGGCCGCGGCCACCGCGATCGACGCGTCGGCGACCGCGCCCAGATGAGCGTCATCACCGTCGGCGGTGGCGGCGTCGCTCGGGGTGAACCCGGTGGCCCGGTCGACCGCACGTCCGGCGGCGTCGAGGGTCGCCTCGGCGGTGATGAGGTCGACGCCGAGCTCACCGAATCGTTGCACCAACAGCGGATCGTCGACGGCCCGCTCGACACCGGCCTCGAACCACGGTCGGGCACTGGTGCGCGCGAACTCGACGGCGGTGTCGAGGGCGCCGCGTGCGATGCCGACGTCGATCGCGACGTGCAGCAACTGGGCGAACGCACCGTATCCGGTGGGCCGGGAGACCGCGGGCGCACGGGCGACGAGGTCTGCGGCATCGACGGCGACACCCCGCAGCCGCACCGTTCCCGAGCCGGTGGTCTTCTGCCCCAGGGCATCCCAGTCGTCGACGAGCTCCACCCCGGGCGCGTCGGCGGGGATGAACGCCACGTACTCACCGCCGTCGAGGTGTTCGTCGGCGTCGTGACGGGCCAGCACGGCCAGCGTGTCGGCGAACAACGAGCCGGTGGCATAGAACTTCTCGCCGTCGAGACGGAACCGGCCTGGACCGTCGGCGACGAGCGTGGTGGAGATGTCGGCGATCGTCTTACCGCCGCGCTCGGATTGCGCGTTGGCCACCCGGCCGCCGCGCAGCACGGCGTCGAAGTGCTTGCGTGCCAACTCTTCCGACGCTGCGAGCCGCAGCAGGTTCAGATAGACGAAGTGACTGTGCGGAATCTGCGCGATGTTGGGATCCGCGGCGGCGAGGATGCGGGTCACATCGGCGACCACGCTCGGCGCCAGGTCGGGCCCACCGAATCGGGCCGGCACGGTGATGGCGAGCAGCCCGCTCGCCGACAGCTCGTCGATCTCGTCGTGGGGCAGCCGTCGCTGCGCGTCGCGTTCGGCGGCGCCGGAGGCGAATCGATCGGCGAGGGCGTGCGCGGCGGCCCGGGCCCGCGCGGCCGAATCCAGCCGCGCGGCGCCACGATCGGCCCGCACCGCGGAAGTGGTGATGCTCATCTCAGCCGACGGTGCTGCGCTGAGCGGCTTCGAGCTCTCGGACGAGGGGGAGGACACGCTCGCCAAAATACTCGATCTCTTCCTGGAAGTGCAGGAATCCACCGAGGATCAGATCGACGCCGAGACGCTTGTAGGCCACGATTCGCTCGGCGACCTGCTCGGGCGTGCCGATCAGCTGGGTACGGAAACCGTCGTTGTACTGCACGAGATCCTCGAAGGAGGAATCGGCCCACATACCGGTCTTGTTGCCGGTGGAGTTGCCTGCCTGCTGCACCGCCGACCGGAAGCCCTCCACCGCAGGACGATTCGCTTTCTCGACGATCTCGCGCAGGGTGTCGCGGGCCTCGGCTTCGGTGTCGCGGGCGATGATGAAGCCGTTCAGCCCGAAGCGCACCTCACGCTCGTGGGCCTGTGCGACGGCACGCAGATCGTCAAGTTGCTCGGTGACGCCGTCGAAGTCCTTGCCGTTGGAGAAGTACCAGTCGGAGAAGCGGCCACCGTTGTTGCGGGCCGCGGTCGAGTTACCGCCCTGGAACAGTTCGGGATTGGGACGCTCGGGGGTGTTGAGCGGCTTGGGCTTGAGGGTGAAGTCGTGGATGCGATAGAAGTCGCCACGGAAGTCGACGTTGTCCTCGGTCCAGATCTTGCGGATCACCTCGAGGAATTCCGCGCTGCGGCGGTACCGTTCGTCGTGCTCGAGCCACGGCTCGCCGAGGTGGGTGAACTCGTCCTTGAACCATCCGCTGACGACGTTGATCGCAAAGCGTCCGTTCGACAGGATGTCGGCGGTCGCACCGAACTTCGCGAGCACGGCCGGATGCCACAGGCCCGGGTGGATGGCGGCGATCAGCTTGAGGCGCTGGGTGGCCAGTAGCAGCGCGAGGCTGAAACTGGTGGACTCGTGCTGGAACTCCGCACCGTAGGACGCCTCGTAACGGACCTGGGACAGCGCGTACTCGAAGCCGTTGTTCTCGGCGGTCTGCGCGAGTTTGACGTTGTACTCGTAGTCCCAGCTGGTCCGCTGCTCGATGTCACTGGTCACCAGCCCACCGGACACATTGGGCACCCAGTAGGCGAACTTGATCTCGTCGGCGATCTTCTCGGTGGACACGGGTCTCCTGCTCGTCATGTGAACGCGACGCACCCAGGACGCGGTGCGCGACAACGTCGGCCATCTTCACCCGGGAAGCCGGCGCGGCCCACCCTTGAAATCGGCGTGCGTGAAAACCCTCGACGCGGCGGTCCACCTGAACCGGCGCGTCACTCGCCGCTGCCTACCCGCTCTTCCACTGCCCCATGCCGAGGAACACCATCACCAGTTGCCGCTCGGTGCGGTGCACGATGTCGGCCTCGGCGTCGCGTCCGCGGTGTTCACCGTCGAGCAGGTCGGCCACCGCGGTCAGCATGATGGTGACGATGAGTTCGGCGGCAAGTTCGAGATCCTGGGGCTGCCACTGCGAGAGATCCGGGATGCGCGACAGATCGATGGCGAGTTCCTTGGAGAACAACCGCAGTTCGGTGTCGATCGCGCGACGGATCTCGGCGACCCCGCCGTGCTGTTCGCGGATCAGGAAGCGGTAGTCGGTCTCGTGCTCGTGCACGTGGCGCAACAGGATCGCCAACGAATTCTGTGCGGTCGGCAGCGCCTGACGGGCGGCGAGATCGCGCCGGCCTTCGCGCAGTGTGCGACGCAGGATCCGCATCGAATCCTCGACGAGGGTGACGCCGAGATCCTCCATCGACGCGAAGTGTCGGTAGAACGCCGTCGGGACGATCCCCGCGCCGCGGGCGACCTCCCGCAGGCTGATGCTGGCGAAGCTGCGCTCACTCACCAGGTCCAGCGTGGTTTCCAGCAGTGCCTGCCGGGTGCGGTTCTTGCGATCGGCCCGGCTCTCCGGTTCCGCGGGCCGCGGGGCACGCGAGGTGGGGCGGCGGGTCCGGGTCACCTAAGCGAGTCTAGGACATCGCAGCGTGCCCGCGGTGCCGGGTCCACGGCGCGCCGAAGCCACGAGAAGCGCTCTCACCTGCGGTTACCGCCAGGAAGAAGACGGGGCCAGGGCCACGAGTTCAGCCAGCTGGCCACGGTGGTGAGAGCCGTTGCCGAGCGCCAGCTGGTCGGCCTTGGCACGCTTGAGATACAGGTGGGCGGGATACTCCCAGGTCATGCCGATGCCACCATGGAGTTGGATGCATTCCTCGGCGGCCCGGACATTGGCGCCGGCCGCGGCCAGTGCTGCGGCCGCAGCCGAACCGATCCCCCGCGAGGCACCGGTGACCAGGGCCGTGCGGCCGTGCAGATCCGGGAGCATTGTCATTCGTTTCGCCTTTCGCGAGTAACTGGGGTCTCCCCGTCATCTGAACTCAACGTGATCGCCCGAGCTGACGGATCCAGTGCCGGGTGGTCGACGGGTCGATCACGTCGTCGAGTTCGAACGTGGTGGCCGAGTGCAACGCCTTCCCGTGCTCGTAGGCCTTCGCGAGGAGATCAGCGAACAGGGACTCCCGTTCGGCGGGGTCGGAGACGGCGTCGAGTTCTTTGCGAAAGCCCAGGCGTACCGCACCTTCGAGGCCCATACCGCCGATCTCCCCGGTCGGCCACGCGATGGTGAATTCCGGTGCGTGGAACGACCCGCCGGCCATGGCCATCGCGCCGAGCCCGTAACCCTTGCGCAGGATCACGGTGCCGAACGGTACGGTCAATCGCGCACCGGCGGCAAAAAAGTTGCCGAATCGACGTACCGTCGCCTGCTCCTCGGACTCCGGACCGACCATGAAACCCGGTGTGTCACAAAGCGTCACGAGGGGCAGTCCGTGTGCCTGGCACAGCGTCAGGAATTCGGCGGCCTTGTCGGCGGCCTCGGCGTCGATCGCTCCCCCGAGGTGTCGACTGGAATTGGCCAGCAGCCCATAGGCCACCCCCTCGACCCGGATCAACGCGGTGACGATGCCGCGGCCGAAGACGGGTCGTAGCTCCAGCACCGATCCGACGTCGGCGATCGATTCGATGGCGGAGTGGATGTCGTAGGCGCGCAAGCGGTTCTCCGGGACGACGTGTCGCGCCGATCGCGGATCGGGTGCTACCCATCGGTCGAGGTCACCCTGGAAGTAGGACAGGTAGTTCCGTGCGGTGGCCACGGCGTCGGCTTCATCGCGCGCGAGCACGTCGATGACGCCGTTGCGGGTCTGCACGTCGACCGGTCCGATCTCTTCGGGAGCGAATACCCCGAGACCACCGCCTTCGATCATCGCCGGTCCTCCCATTCCGATGTTGGCGTCGGGAGTGGCGATGAGGACGTCGCAGGCGCCGGCGAGTGCGGCGTTGCCGGCGAAGCAGCGGCCGGAGACGATGGCCACCGTCGGCACCGCCCCGCGCAGGCCCGCCATCGACCGGAAGGTGTCGAGTTCGAGCCCAGCGGCGCCGAGGGCGTCGGTGTCGCCGGGCCGCCCACCACCGCCCTCGGCGAAGAGTACGAGCGGAATCCGCTTGCGCCGGGCCACCTCCAGCAGGCGGTCGGTCTTCACATGGTTACGCATGCCCTGCGTGCCCGCGAGGACGGTGTAGTCGTAGGAGATCACCACGGCCTCCGCGGCGGCAGCGCCGAAGCGGTCGGCGCCGATCGTCGCGACCCCGCCGACCAGGCCGTCGGCCGGGGTGTTGGCGATAAGATCCGCTTCACTGCGGCGGGTGCGTTGGGCCGCGAGGGCCAGCGCACCGTACTCGGTAAAGCTGTCGGGATCGATGAGGTCGGCGATGTTCTCCCGAGCGGTGCGGCGCGAGCGCCGGTGCCGCTTGGCAACGGCATCGGGACGCCCCTCGTCGAGCGTGACGGCGTGGCGAGCGATCACCTCGGCCAGATCGGGACGGATGTGGTCGGGGTCCGCGGCCGTCGCGTTCACGTCGGCGTCGCCGTGGTCGGCGTCGGTGACCACCAGCAAAGGCGTTCCGGCGCTGACGGATTGGCCCTGGTCGACGAGACTGCGTCGAACCTCGACAGGGCGTGGGTCGGTGACGACGTGCTCCATCTTCATCGCCTCGAGGATCACCAGCGCCTCGCCGCCGGCCACCGTGGCATCGGTGGCGGGAGTGGAGACGACGACGCCCGCCATCGGGGCGGTGATCACCCGCTCGTCGGTGCCGATGCTGATGTCGGTGCGGGCGGGGATGTCGCCCGCGGGCGCCGCTTTCGCACGCTCGCCGGCGAACCGGTCTGCGGCCGCGCTCAATTCGGCCAGACTCTGCTCGACGAAGTCAGTGGTCAGTGCGGCCGTCCCGAATTCCTTGGCCGCCAGTACGGCCCGGAGCAGATCGATGGTGGTCTCGACGCCGCCGATCGTGAAGTCGCGTAGTGCCGTGTCGAGTTTGCGGGCGGTGACGGCGACGTCGTCGGAGCGGGTGTGGGCGATCACCTTGGCCAGCAAGGAATCGAACCGCGGACTCAGCGTCAGACCCGGCCGGCCGTGCGTGTCGACGCGGATTCCGGGGCCGGTCGGCGCCGAAAAGACCTTCAGCACACCGGAATCAGGGGTCGTGGTTCCGTCGGCGCCGATCCGCTCGGCGTTGACCCGCGCCTGGACCGCCACGCCGCGCGCCTGTGCCACAGTGCCGCTCACACCGTCGGCCGTGGCGAGAATACCGGCAGGCAGATCGAGTTCCTCGTAGGTGGCGCCGGCGGCGATGTGAAGCGCGGTGGCCACCAGCTCGACGTCGGTCACCTCTTCGGTCACCGTGTGTTCGACCTGGATGCGGGGATTGACCTCGAGAAAGACGAATCTCTCGGCGGCGAGCAGGAATTCGACGGTCGCCAGGCCACGGAAGTCCTGGGCGGCGCACAGCACGACCGCGGCGCGGTGGATGCCGTGCCGGATCTCGTCGTCGAGGTCCGGTGCCGGTGCGATCTCGACCAGTTTCTGCCGTCTGCGCTGCACGCTGCAGTCCCGGTCGCCGAGCGCGAGTGCCCGCACCGTGCCGTCCGCGGCGGGAGCGGCAACGACCTGGACCTCGATGTGGCGCGCACCCGTGAGCAGTTCCTCGGCGAACAACGCGGCGTTGCCGAAGCCCATCCGAGCTTCGGCGGTGCACGCGCGAAACGCAGCGGGGAGATCGGCCGGGAAGGTGACCGGACGCATGCCCCGTCCCCCTCCACCGGCGACGGCTTTGAGCATGATCCCGGCGGGATGTACCCGCAGAAACTGTGCAGCCTGCTGTTCGTCGATGCCGGAGGTGGTCGCATCGAGCACCGGAATCGACGCCGATACCGCCGCGTCCCGGGCAGCGGCCTTGTCGCCGAACGTGCGCAGGACACGCGAATCCGGGCCGACGAATCGGAGCCCGGCGGTACGGCACGCGTCGGCGAAATCGGCATCTTCACTGAGGAATCCGTACCCGGGATGAACCATCGTCGCACCGGCGGAGACGGCGGCCGACACCAGTGCCGAAGCATCGAGGTAGGCGGCGGGCCCGGTACCGGGTAGTGCGACGGCCGTGGTGGCCGCTCTGACATGCGGAGCGTCCGCGTCGTCGACGGAGTACACAGCGACGGTGCGCACGCTGAGCTCCGACGCCGTTCGGAGGATCCGCAGCGCGATCTCACCTCGGTTGGCCACGAACAGCGTTGTCGGCGCCTGGCTCACGTCAGAGTTCCTTCCTCCGGGTGTGTCCGACGCTACACCGCCACTTGAACCTGACCTCACCCTCATCATTACTGCGCCCGCTTCGACGACCACTGTGTTGTCAATCACATCGGGTTGCGGGCTGTGACGCGATCACGGACCGCGTCAATCCCTTGACGGATCGGGCCGGAATCGTGCCACACTGTTCGGAGTACAGATGTTCACTCATCGGAGTGAGACGAACGGAGCCAGCCCCCATGAGCATCCGCCTTCCCGAAGTGTTCTCCTCGATCATCGAGGCGACCATGTCCCCGCATCCGGTCGACCGCTATCTCGAACTGGTCGACCCGATGCTGACCTGGCGTGACCTACGCGCCCGAGTGATCCGCGTCGAGCGTCCGACCGACCGAACGGTCCGGCTCACCCTGGCCCCCACGCGCCAGTGGCAAGGACACGAGGCAGGTCAATTCGTCCAGCTCAGCGTGGTGGTCGAGGGCGTGCGCCAGACCCGTTGCTTCTCCCCCGCCAACGCTGCCGCGGGACCCGAGGGCACCGTCGAACTGACCATCACCGCACACGACGACGGACTGGTCTCGCGATACCTGCGCAAGACCGCCGCGGTCGGCGACGTCTACGGCCTCTCGCAGGCTGCAGGCGACTTCGTCCTGCCTGCCGAGGGGGTACGTGCGCCGGTGTTCATCAGCGGCGGTAGCGGCATTACACCTGCACTCTCAATGCTGCGTACGCTCGTTGCGAATGGCTATGACGAGCCGGTCACCTTTGTCCACTACGCCCGGACACCGTCGGACCTCGCCTACCGCGCCGAACTGACCGCATTGGCCGCGGTCCATCCTCACCTGGACCTGCGACTGCACTACACCCGCAGTAGCGGCGAAGCCGGGATGGACGAGGGCGTCATCGGACATTTCACCGGCGAGCACCTCGAGGGCATCGCCGACCACGACGATGCGGACGTCTTCGTCTGCGGGCCGCCCACCCTGATGGACGCGGTCTTCGACCACTACGAGACCGCCCATCCGCACGCCCGTGTGCACAGCGAGGCCTTCACCCTCGCCGTGCCGGCGGCCATCGATCCCAATGAGCCCGTCCACGGTGAACTGAGCTTCACCGCGTCGGGCACCTCGGCGACCAACGACGGTCGCACGATCCTCGACCAGGCCGAGTCGGCGGGGCTGAGCCCCGAATCCGGCTGCCGGATGGGGATCTGCTTTTCCTGCACCGCAATCAAGAAGTCGGGCTGCACCCGCAACGTGCTGACCGGCGAGACCGATACCGAATCCGACACCCAGATCCAGCTGTGCATCAACGCACCCGTCGGCGACGTCGAAATCGAGGTATGACACCCATGGCAACCAACATCCTTCCCCCCGAAACCGAGACACCCGAGACCGAGACCGCCGCGCCGCTCGCGCTGCGCAAGGTTGCAGACCCCAACACCGTGCGGCTCTCCTACGCACAGGTCGAACAACTCGGCCGCGAGCTCGACGAGATCAAGGCCCGCGTGGTCGCCGATCTCGGTACCAAGGATCGCGAGTACCTGTACTCGATCATCCGTACGCAGCGTGGACTCGAATTCGCCGGGCGCGCACTGTTGTTCCTCGGGTTCTTCCCGCCCGCGTGGGTCGCCGGTGTCGGTGCCCTGTCGGTCTCGAAGATCCTCGACAACATGGAGATCGGCCACAACGTCATGCACGGCCAGTACGACTGGATGCGTGAGGACACCTACAACTCTCGCGAATTCGAGTGGGACAACGTGTGTCCGGCCGATCAGTGGAAGCACAGCCACAACTATCTGCACCACACCTTCACCAACATCCTCGGCGAGGATCGCGACATCGGTTACGGCATCCTGCGGATGGCACGTGATCAGAAGTGGAACCCCTACTATCTCGGCAACCTCGGCTACGCCACCGCGCTGATGCTGCTGTTCGAGTGGGGCGTGATGCTCCACGATCTCGAGGCGGAGAACATCGTCGCCG
Organism: Gordonia polyisoprenivorans; assembly: GCF_017654315.1. Taxonomy (NCBI): domain Bacteria; kingdom Bacillati; phylum Actinomycetota; class Actinomycetes; order Mycobacteriales; family Gordoniaceae; genus Gordonia; species Gordonia polyisoprenivorans. Next base: position 2,236,842 of record NZ_CP072203.1, on the reverse strand, counting down.
GCAAGCGCAAGTGGAGCGACATCAAAGGCCTCGTGAAGGGCATGTGGCGCAAGGCAAGTCGACAGGTCCTCAAGGACTACGTCGTCTTCCCCGCACTCAGCGGCCCGATGTTCGTGCCGACCCTGCTCGGCAACGCGACCGCCAACCTGGTGCGCAACGTGTGGGCGTACTCCATCATCTTCTGCGGCCACTTCCCCACCGGTGCACAGACTTTCACCGCCGAGGAATGCGCCGACGAGACACGCGGCCAGTGGTATCTGCGGCAGATGCTGGGCTCGGCCAACATCACCGGCAGCCAGCTGTTCCACATCATGAGTGGCAACCTGTCGCATCAGATCGAGCATCACCTCTTCCCCGACATCCCGGCCAGCCGGTATCCGGCGATGTCGGCCGAGGTACGCGAGGTGTGCGAGCGCTACGGTTTGCCGTACAACACCGGGTCGCTGAGCCATCAGCTCGGGTCGACGTGGAAGAAGATCGCCAAGCTGTCGCTGCCGAACTTCATGACCCGCGATGACGACGATCTGACGGTCATCATCGACCGACAGAAGCCGGCCGAGGTCGCCTGAGCAAGCCATCGCGTCGCCCCGAGACGGGCGGTATCGTCGGAATCACACCGTCGATGCCGCCCGTTCGGCTTTGCCGTCCGCGCGCGTCACCATCCCGCACGACCCAGCGAGGAGAATCCACCGTGGTCGATCGCATCGAACGCAACAAGGATCTGATCCAGGAACTGGTGGAGTCCACCGCCACCCATGTCGGCCAGATCGCCACCATCATCACCAGCGCCGTGGCCGGTGTGGCCCGGGAGATCGGTGAGATCGTCACCGACGGCTTCGAGATGCGGGAGGCGGCGCAACGGGCCAAGGCGGACGAGGCGCACCACGTCATCGACGCCGAAATCGCCGACGACCACGACGAGGGTGCTCTCGATGCGGAGGACTCCGTCGACGCTCCCGCGATCGAAGAGTCGGCAACGTCGGACCGAGGACCGATCAACCTCGAAGGGTCGTTCGAGGCACCGGTGGTGCCGCAGGATCTCGACGAATCAGATCCGGACTCCGGTGCCGATGACCGTCACGCCGACGACATCGATGGCGCGACTCTCGAGGGCGCCATGGAGGCTCCGGTCGCACCCGTCGAGGAGTGACCGACAGCGCTCGCCAGTGCGTCGACAGCGCCCGCCAGTACGCCCACAGCGCTTGTCACCTCGCCGACAGCGCCCGCACGCCCCGGTTTCATTCGCTGTGAGCCCAACCCGTGACCCCGGACAGTCCGTCGCGTAGCTTCGTCCTGTTGAGGACGTCAGAGGAGGATCTTGTGTCGGTGCGTTCGGTGTTCACCTTCCCCAACCCGGTGAATGATTACGCGGCGCGATCCACCGCGGGTCTGGTGGTGGCTCTCGCAATCGTGGCAGTCGTCGTCAATCACTGGGCGCTCTACGCGGTGCTGGCGATCGGATTCGCGCTGCGCGTCGCATCCGGCCCCAAGCTGTCGCCGTTCGGCCAACTCTCGGTGCGGGTCATCGCCCCCAAGATCTGGCGCAAGACCAAGCTCGTCCCCGGACCCCCGAAGCGGTTCGCCCAGGGCATCGGACTGGCCTTCAGCACCACCGCGCTCGTGCTGAGCCTCCTCGGCTACGGACTCGCGGCCCAAATCGTCGTCGGCGTCCTGATCGTCGCTGCCACACTGGAATTCGCGCTCGGTTTCTGCCTGGGCTGCGTGGTCTTCGGCTTCTTGCAGCGCAACGGGATCATCCCCGACACCGTCTGCGAGGCCTGCAACAACATCTCTTTGCGCAACCCGGATCTGGCGAACACCTCCCGCTGATCTGACCCAGGCGCCGTCGGCGACATAGCGGGCGCTGTCGGCAGAATCCCGAGCGCTGTCGGCGAGATACCAGGCGCCGTCGGCGAACTGACGAGCGCTGTCGGCGAGGCGCCGGGCTAGTCGAGCAAACCCAGCGCGATGCCGTCGAGGATGTCGTGCTCGCTGACGACGAGTTCGGTGATCCCGGCGCGCTGCGCCAACTGCCGGGCCAATTCCATCGTCACCAGTGATCCGCCGCCGATGACGTCGACGCGACCCGGGTGCATGGGGCCGAGCGCGGCTCGCTCGGCACGCGTCATGCCAACCAGTCCTCGGCACACCGCGTCGAGATCGTCACGCCCCACCCGGGACAGGTGAATGGCGTCGGAATCGTATTCGGCGAGACCGAGATGCAGTGCCGACAGCGTCGTCAGGGTTCCCGCCACCCCCACCCAGGTGCGCGCGGACGAGACGTCGACGACAGCGAACGCCTCGGCGAGCCGCTCCGCGATGAACCCCTGCGCGGCGGCGATCTCCTCGGCGGTGGGCGGGTCGGAGGGCAGTGCGCGTTCGGTGACGCGCACGCAGCCGACGTCGGCGGAGAAGCCCGCGGTGACACCGTCGGCATCCCCGACGACAACCTCCGTCGAGCCGCCACCGAGGTCGGTCACCACGAACGGCCCCTGATCGGCGGGCAGTTCTCCCACGGCCCCGCGGAATGACAGTTGCGCTTCTTCGTCGCCGGTGATGACCTCGGCGACCGCCCCGGGCACCACGGACCCGAGTAACTCCGCGGTCATCGCGAAGAACCGGTCCCGGTTGGCGGCGTCGCGGGTGGCCGACGTCGCGACCATCCGCACCTTCTCCACGCCGGCTCCGACCATCACCTCGACGTAGTCGGCAAGAGCCACACGGGTGCGCTCGATGGCCTCGTCGGCGAACTGCCCCGTCGCGTCCACGCCCTGACCGAGACGAACCACCCGCATCTCCCGGTGGATGTCGGTCAGCGGTGTCGTGTCACCGGGCTTCGCGACCAGCAGGCGAATCGAGTTCGTACCGCAGTCGACGGCGGCGACCACACTCATCCGACATCTCCGTTCTCATCGACGGGCGCCGACGGCCAGTCGGCCGGAATGGCGGTTCCACGCAATCCGGCCTGCGCGGCCAGAGCCACCGACTCGTCACCGAGCGGATTCACCCCCGGCCCCTTGGCCAACGAATGCGCGATCAACACATGCAGACACTTGACCCGGTCGGGCATCCCGCCGCCGGTGAAATCCGTTCCGAGAGAATCGATCTCATCGCGCTCGGCCAGATAGGACTCGTGTGCGGCGCGATAGGCGGCGGCCAGCTGTTCGTCGGTCGCCAGCCGCGCGGTCATGTCTTTCATGACACCGGCCGATTCCTGTCGACTCGCCTCCGACGTCAAGCGTGGATCGGTCAGGTAGTACAGCGTGGGGAACGGTGTGCCGTCGGGTAACCGTGGCCGGGTCTTGATGACGGCCGGAACACCGTCGGGGGTGCGGTAACTGACCTCGATCACCCCGCGTGGCTCGCGGCCGAGTTGGGCGGTGACAACCACCAGATCGTCGGAGGAGATGCTCACGAGTGGTCACAGTAGCCGCCGCGGGGCGACGGAGAGAAAACGCCGGTCACCGGCCGTCGGGTGGCGTGGCCACCGTTTCCCAGAGGTTGCTGTACCACGGGTTGGCCGCATGCTTCTGCGCGGCCTGTTCGGCGGCCTGCTTGCCGGCGTCGCCCGGATACATCATGACCAATCCGGTCTCACCCGGCCGGACCATGCCCAATCGCTCCCGCGCCTGGGCCTCCTTGTAAGCCGGATCGCCCTGCTCGTTGACCTTCTTCTGGTAGTAGGTCACCTGTTGGCGCAGCTGCTCGTTGGAGGCGACGACCTGGTTGTACTCCGAGCGGCCCTGATAGTAGTTGCGCAGCGACGGCGCCAGAGCGATGGCGACCACACCGACGACCAGCGCCATGATCACCGCACGTTTGGCGTCGAGTCCGCGCACGCGCGCCACGACCGAGTCGGCGATGGTGGGGCGCCGACGTGGCGCACGACTCCCCCGCGACGACGCCCGTCGGGACGCGTCGTCGGAGGGGATTGCGTCGGCGTCGATCTCGTCGACCGAGTCGACGTCGTCGCGATGGATCTCCTGTTCCCCGGTCTCGATCACCGAGACCGGGGTACGACGCGACGACGACGCGGAGCGACGAGGGGCACGGCGGGCGCGTTCGGCCGAACGCGGATCCCTGGTGGATCGCTTCGCCCGCCGACGCCCGTCGCGCTCGGAGTTGAAACGCCCATCGGCATCGGCCATGGACCCTAGCTAATCACGAACCGAACGAGAACCGTGGGAAGGCAAGGTCTCCGGCGTAGCGTGCCGCGTCGCCGAGGCCCTCTTCGATGCGCAGCAGCTGGTTGTACTTGGCGACACGCTCGCTGCGAGCGGGCGCACCGGTCTTGATCTGACCGCAGCCGCAGGCCACGGCGAGATCAGCGATGGTGGTGTCCTCGGTCTCACCGGACCGGTGGCTCATCATCGTCTTGTAGCTGTTGTTGTGCGCCAGCGTGACGGCGTCGAGGGTTTCGGTGAGGCTGCCGATCTGGTTCACCTTGACCAGCAGCGCGTTGGCGATGCCCTTGGAGATGCCCCCTTCGAGCCGCTCGGGGTTGGTGACGAACAGGTCGTCGCCGACGAGCTGCACGCGGTCGCCGATGGCCTCGGTGAGCTTGGCCCAACCGTCCCAGTCGTCCTCGGCCAGACCGTCCTCGATGGAGACGATCGGGAAGTCGGTGATGAGCTTCTCGTAGAACGGCACCATCTCGTCGGACGAGAAGTCCTTGCCCTCGAGCTTGTACACGCCGCCCGAGAAGAACTCGGTCGACGCGGCGTCGAGAGCGATCACCACGTCACGGCCGAAGCCGTAACCGGCCTTCTCGACGGCCTCGCCGATGACCGCGATCGCGGCCTCGGTGTTGGGCAGATCGGGAGCGAAACCACCCTCGTCGCCGAGTGCGGTGTTCAAACCCTGCTTGTGCAGGACCGACTTGAGCGCGTGGTAGACCTCGGCGCCGCAGCGCAGCGCTTCCTTGAAGGTCGGGGCACCGACCGGCGCGATCATGAATTCCTGGAAATCGATGCCGTTGTCGGCGTGCTCACCGCCGTTGATGATGTTCATCATCGGCACGGGCAGGATGTGCGCGTTGGGTCCGCCGACGTAGCGGAACAGCGGCAGCCCGGCCGATTCGGCAGCGCCCTTGGCCACCGCGAGCGAGACACCGAGGATCGCGTTGGCGCCGACGCGGCCCTTGTCGGGGGTGCCGTCGCAGTCGAGGAGCGCCTGGTCGACGAGGCGCTGTTCTTCGGCGTCGATGCCGATGACCGCGGGGGCCAGCTCACCGAGAACGCTCTCGACGGCCTTGGTGACGCCCTTGCCGTTGTAGCGATCGCCACCGTCGCGCAGCTCCACCGCCTCGTGTTCGCCGGTCGATGCACCCGACGGAACCGCGGCCCGGGTGAAGGTGCCGTCGTCGAGCAGCACCTCGACCTCGACAGTGGGATTACCGCGCGAGTCGAGAATTTCACGAGCGCCCACCTGTTCGATGATTGCCACGCTGCGCCCCTTTCGATGGACGGGTCGGCGTCTTCTTGAGCGCCGACGGGTACGCGACAAAGCCTAGGGCATGTCTCCCGATTCTTCTGCGATGGCTTTGCGGAGGCGATGGTTTCCTGGCAAGGCGGAGGAGGCGCCGATAGCGGAGCTATCGGCGCCGACGACAACGCAGACAGGGAGCCATCGAGCCGCAAAGACGCGCAAAGGGAATCGGGAGACATGCCCAAGGGCATGTCTCCCGATTCTTCTGCGATGGCTTTGCGCCAGGGACCCCGACGTCAGTAGCGGACGTTGACGGAGTAGGCGTTGGCGTGATTGCGGACGTCGATGACGTAGGCCATCGAGTTGTTGTAGACCTTGACCGCCTTCTCCCAGCCGGCCGCGGTGGTCAGGTCTCCGCCGGAGGAGACGCACAGGTAGCGGGCCGCCGACAGCGCCGCATCGTCGATGTTGTCCGGGTCGGCCTTGCCGTCACCGTTGGCGTCGACGCCATAACGCTCCCAGGTCTGCGGGATGAACTGGAAGGGCCCCATCGCACGGTCGTGGGTGGCGTCACCGTCGAGCCGGCCGTGGTCGGTGTCGGGGATCTCCATGTTGCCGCGGGTGCCGTCGAGCGGCACTCCCCGAATCGGCGGCGACACATCACCATTGGCGGCGATATGCGCGCCTCGGTAGGTGCCGTGTTTGCTTTCCACACCGGCGATGCCGGCGAGGGTCGTCCACGCGAGCCCGCACTCGGGATGCTGTTGGCGTTGGATCTCGGCGGCGTTGCCGTATGCCTCGAGGGAGATCAGCGGGATGCCGGTGCCCTCGGCGATCGGACGAGCCCAGTCGGCCATGGCGTCGGCGGTCCGGCCCGGCTGGTCGATGTCGATGTAGGGCTGCTGGACGCCGGGCGCGGGCGGGATGCCGTCGGGGATGTCGGGTCGGTTCAGTGAACCGATGTCGAGACAACTCGTCAGGGTCATCGATCCGACGACCGCAGCGATCGCGACGACGATCAGCGTGCGATACTGACGCGCGCCCCTACCCGCTTGCACCCTCACTACCCCTCCTGCGCGTGTGGACCACGCGTATTGCACCTCGTTGTCGGCCTCTCCCCGATGACCACACGAACGACGATGACCACACGAACGACGATGACCGCACGAACGACGACGACCGCACGAACGACACAGGGTGACACATCCCCGACGCCGGACTCCACTCGTCGACGCGTCGAAGCCCGACATTGTTCTCAACTCCACCCAAGCGTGTCCGGTTCCCGAGGAAAGGGCATACTGTCGTCGGTTAGCCTCACCAACACTGCGTCGCACGGCGCGGAACACGGTGTGCACTGGAGAAAGAAAGCCGCATATGGAGCTGGTGGCGGGCATAACGCCCTCGCAGTTCACGGTCGACGACCGTGATGCCACCGCCCGTCCAGAAGCCGAGGAAACGGGCATTTCCGGCAGCATGCCGCATCGTCCGCATCGCATGGAGCGGGGGCAACAATGCTCGCAACCCTGATCATCGGCCTCCGCGAAGGCCTCGAAGCAGCCCTCATCGTCGGGATCATCGCCGCATTCCTGCGGCGCCAGCAACGCCGTGACGCGCTGCGCTGGATGTGGATCGGCGTGATCGTCGCGGTCCTCATCTGCGTCGCCGTGGCGATCGGCCTGGAGGTGCTTTCCCGCGATCTGCCCCAACAGCAGCAGGAAGCCCTGGAAACGGTCATCGGTGCCATCGCGGTCGCGATGGTCACCTACATGATCGTCTGGATGCGCGAGCATTCCCGAGACCTCAAGGGGGACTTGGAATCCGCCGCATCCGAGGCGATGGCCAACGGGTCGGCGTTCGCCTTCGTGCTGATGGCGTTCCTGGCGGTGCTGCGCGAAGGGCTCGAGACCGCCGTCTTCCTCGTCGCGGCGTTCAACGCCAGCGGCAACGCTGTGCCCTCGGCGGCCGGGGCGATCCTCGGCATCGCCATCGCGGTGGCACTGGGATACGGCATCTACCGCGGCGGGGTCCACATCAATCTCGCCCGCTTCTTCAAGATCACCGGCTTGTTGCTGGTACTCGTCGCCGCCGGACTGGTGATGACGGCCCTGCACACCGCCCACGAGGCCGGATGGCTCGACATCGGACAACAGCAGGTCGTCGACCTGAGTTGGTTGGTGCGGCCAGGTTCGGTGCAGTCGTCGTTGCTGACCGGTGTGCTCGGGTTACAACCCAAACCGGTGCTCATCGAGGTCCTCGGCTGGCTGATCTACGTGCTGGTGGTCGGCACGATCGTCCTGTGGCCGGCCGGGCGCGCATTCCCGCGGCGTCTCGCCGCGATCGCCACCGGAGCCTGCGCCGCAGTGCTCGCAATCGCCGCGCTCGTCGTGTTCCTCACCGCGCCGGCCACCCCCGCGCTGCCGTCGTCGACGCTGGCGACGCCGTCCACCGGGTCTCCGACCACCAGCGGCATCCTGTCCGGCACGACGGTGCAGGTACCCGCGGACGTCTCGGTGTCGGTGTCGAAGGCAGGCGCCGACTCCGCGACCGGAGTGCTGACCAGCGGCGCCGTCACGACCCCCCTCGAACGACTGTCCGGGGGTGAGACGACCACGTTCGGCAGCCTGTCCGCGCCGACCTTCGACCAGGTCGTCACCCCGAACCTGCCGATCACCGCCTTGGTACCGGGCGCTCCGACGCGGGTGAGCGTCGCCCAGATCGTCGCCGGCAATGGCGGACGTCTGCCGGTGGGTCTGGACACCCGCCGGTTCGGTGAGTCCGCGCCGGTGGTCTACGTCGTCAGCGCCTCGGTGACCGTCTCGGTCGATCCGTATTTCGACCGCCCGCTCGCCGCCGATGTGCGCTACGCGATCACCGCGACGGCCACCCCGGAACAAGGGTCGGCGGTCGTGCTCGGCAAGGTCGCCACGTTCGAGACCGGACATCAGCCCACCGCCGCCGACCTCACCGCGCTCGGGGCCGCGAATGATCAGCTCAATCGCCATCATTCGCGAGGCGTGACGGTCCCGCTGACCCTCACCGTCATCGCAGCGGTACTGGCCGTGCTCGCGGCGCTTCTCGCGATGGCGTCGCGCCGTCGACCGACCCCATCGGCACCGTCAGCCCCGGTGTCCGGGGGCGGTGACCCGACCACATCGGAGCCCTCGGGACCCGACGTGACCCCGGATGTGGACCCGGCCGCCGTGGTGGCGCCGCCCGAGAAAAAGGAGAGAACCCGATGAGGGCTTCCAGACTGGTTGCCGTGTCGGCGACCGCCGTGGCCATCGTAGGTGTGGCCGCCTGCAGCAGCAGCAGCGACGACGGCGATTCGTCGAGTGCGACGAAGACCGTCACCGTCGAGATGACCAACGACGGCTGCAAGGTCACCCCCGACAAGGTCGACGCCGGGCCGATCACCTTCGAGATCAAGAACACCAACGCGGCGGCGGTCAGCGAGGTGGAGCTGTTGCAGGACGGCAAGATCCTCGCCGAGCGCGAGAACATCGCGCCGGGTATGGCGGCAACGTCGTTCTCCCACAAGCTCGATGGCGGCACCTACGAGATCTACTGCCCGGGCGCGACCAACGAGAAGACCACCTTCACCGTCACCGGCACGGCCACCAAGGCCACCGGTAGCGTCGCCGACCAGCTCAACGCGGCCGCGGCCGAGTACAAGCAATATGTGGTCACCCAGGTGAACAGTCTGACCACGGCGACCCAAACCCTCGTCGACGCCGTCAACGCCGGTGATGTCGTCGCCGCCAAGGACGCCTACATCAAGGCCCGCCCGTACTACGAGCGCATCGAGCCGATCGCCGGATCCTTCTGTGCCAACGGCGCTTCGGACTGCTCGACCGACAACGCGGTGAACCTCGACGTCGCCATCGACGCCCGCCCGGACGCCCTGGGCCCCGGCGACACCTGGCAGGGCTTCCACGTCATCGAGAAGCAACTGTGGGAGGCCGGCAACCTCGACGGGATGAAGCCGGTCGCGGCCACCCTCCTGACGAACGTCAAGGATCTGCAGCGCCTGGTCAACGAGCCCTCGTTCACCGTCAAGCCCGCCGACATCATCAACGGTGCCGGTGACCTCCTCGACGAGGTGTCCACCAGCAAGCTGACCGGTGAGGAAGAGTCCTACTCGCATATCGACTTCGTCGACATGCAGGCCAACATCGAGGGCAGCCAGCAGGCGTTCGCCATCGTCAAGCCCGCCCTCAACGAGATCGATCCGCAGTTGACGACGACGATCCAGCAGGCCTTCGACCGCGTCGACTCGCTGATCGACAGCTTCCGGGATCCCAACGGGCCCGGCGGATTCAAGCCGTTCAACGACGTGACCGAACAGCAGAAGCGGGATATGGCCGCAGCCATCATCGCGGTCAAGGATCCGCTGTCGCAGGCCGGCGGAAAGATCGCCGCCGCCAGCTGACGGCACCGCCCCGGCACCGCATCACAGGAGAATTCGACACCCCATGAGCACCACCGACACGCCAGAACCCACAGCGCAGAAACGGGGCCGGGTGAACCGACGAGGGTTCCTCACCGGCGCCGGCATCGCCGGTGCCGGCTTGGCTGTCGGTGGTGCCGCGGGCGCGGGGATCACCTACGCCGCCACCGGCAACGAAAGCAGCGATCCGGCCACCGAGACCGTGGAGTTCTACGGCGAGCACCAGGCCGGCATCACCACACGCCAACAGAATTCACTCGTGTTCGCCGCGTTCGATCTCAAACCGACGACGGTCGCACAGGTCGAGACGATGATGGCGCGGTGGGCTGCGGCGGCAAGCCTGCTCGCCCAGGGCAAACCGGTCGGTCCGGTCGAGTCGCGCCCGATGGCACCTCCTGCCGACACCGGAGAGGCGTTCGACCTGGGCCCCAACCGTCTCACCATCACCGTGGGATTCGGGCCGAGTTTCTTCGACGACCGGCTGGGCCTGGGCGCCAAGATGCCCGCGGCACTGAAACCTCTGGGCCAGTTGGCCGTCGACACCACCATCGACCCGTCCATCAGTGGCGGTGACATCTGCGTGCAGGCCTGCTCCGAGGACCCACAGGTGGCCTTCCACGCCGTGCGCAACCTCGCCCGCATCGGGCGCAGCGTGGTCACCCTGCGGTGGCTGCAGGAAGGGTTCGGCCGCGCTTCGGCGACCAGCACCGACCAGGTGACGCCACGAAATCTGTTGGGCTTCAAGGACGGAACGGCCAACATCAAGGCCGAGGAGCCGGCCGTCGCCGACAAATGGGTGTGGGTCGGCGACGAGACCGACCAGCCGTGGATGAAGGGCGGCAGTTACCTCGTCACCCGCAAGATCCGCATGCACATCGAGGCCTGGGATTCCGACGACATCTCCGATCAGGAACGGATCTTCGGGCGCACCAAGGATTCCGGCGCACCACTGTCCGGTGGCGGCGAGTTCACCGATTTGAACTTCACGGTCAAGGGAACTGACGGCCGCACCAAGATCGACCGCTTCTCTCACGTGCGCCTGGCCCACCCCGACAGCAACGGCGGTGCCCAGCTCCTGCGCCGCGGGTACAACTTCACCGACGGGATCGACACTCGCACCGGCACGCTGTCGGCCGGTCTGTTCTTCATCGCCTACCAGAAGAACGCCCACGATCAGTTCGCCCGCATCCAGAACAACCTGGCCCAGGATGCCCTCAACGAGTACATCTCCCCGATCTCCAGTTCGCTGTTCGCGGTCCCACCGGGCCTGACCGAGATCGGTGACTGGTACGGCAAGAAGATGTTCGGCTACCAGGGCTGAGCCTGCGCCTTCTGCTCTGCCACATCGGCTTGCCTGTTCGGCCGCGGTCGATGCATGGCCTGTGCCAGACTGCGATATCGGTGCAGTCGGGTTCAGGGGTGAGATGGTGTCCGAAACGCGGGTTTCGCGGAAGTTCTTCGTGAATGTGCTTGTCGTCGTGCTCGCGGTGGTGGCCTCGGTGACCGCGATGGTGGGCACCCGCGCTCCGGCAGCGGCCGCCCCACCGCCACTGGCCTCGTGTGCACAGCCGGCCGGTGCACAGCCGACCGTGATGGCACCCGAGCGTCTCGGGGTGGACAAGGCCGGTCTCGACGACGCCATCGCCTTCGCCGCGTCCCGGATGCGCACGCACATCCAGGTCTTCCGCAACAACTGCTTGATCGGCAGTGGACCGCTGAACGAAGTCACCGGCGATGTGCCGTGGAATCTGTTCAGCTCCACCAAGAGTGTGATCTCGATGCTCGCGGGGATCGCCTACACGCAGCACAGACTCGACCTGAATGCATCGATCGCGGTATCTCCCGCCGGGAGAGGCCGATGCCGCGCATGCACGGATCACCGTCGCCGATCTCCTCACCCAGACCTCCGGCCTGTCGCAGTCGATCCTCAGTGAGGCGGTCACCGCAGGCCTCGACGTGGATCCGAACATCGCGAAACAGGCTCTTGCGCTGCCGGTCACCCACCGTCCGGGGACCTTCTTCGAGTACACCCAGCACGGTCCGGATCTTCTCGCCTACGTCGTACAGCGGGCCGTCGGCGAGGACCTTCAGCAATTCGCTCAGCGAAACCTGTTCGGTCCGTTGGGGATCGATGCCCACGACTATTACTGGGCACGTGACCGGTCCGGGAACACCTACGGTTACGCGTTTCTGTTCATGCCGCCGGCCGACTATGCCAGGCTCGGACTGTTGATGGCCGGTGACGGGGTATGGCGATCCCAGCGCATCATCGACTCCGACTACATCACGCGGTTGCGGACGCCCTCGCCGACGAATCACTGTTACGGGTATCTGTTCTGGGTCAACAGTTCTCCGTGTACCGGGCCGTCCTTCCCGTCCCGTCAGACGGTCGATCAGGCCCCATTGGCCGGGTTGCCCTCCGACGCCTACGCGATGGTCGGATTCCTGCAGCAGAACAATTTCATCGTCCCCAGTCTGGGACTGATGGTGAGCTGGAACGGGTTCCTCGGCGACGTATCCCCCGATCCGGCCACCGATCTCAGCGCCAGCCCGATCAGCGAGCTCTATCACACCTTCTTCCGGAAGCTGGTCGCAGCCTTCCGCTCTCCGCGCCTGCCCGACCCCGGTCCCTACCTGCCCGCGATGAACCTGAATCTCGACCCGATGCAGTTCGCCGACCCCAACATCACCCTCGGCGCACTCGGCATTGGCCCCGACGCCCCGGGTGACTGCACCGTACTGTCGTGCGGCAACACCCCGCTGCGTGCGCCGCTGTCGGGCAACCCGGGTTGCTTCGCCATCACCTGCCCGCCGCTCACCGCACAGGCACCGCACCGGGTGGGCTGAGCGCGATCTCGGTGGCCATCACTCGTCGATGATTCCGCGTTCGACCAGCAGCGCGAGCACACGGCCGGCGAGTTCGTCGATGTCGGCACCGGTGGTATCGAAACGCAGATCCGGTGATTGCGGCTTCTCATAGGGTGCGTCGATCCCGGTGAGGCCCTTGAGTTCACCGCGCCGCGCCCGCGCGTAGAGACCCTTGGGGTCGCGTCGTTCGCACTCGGTGACCGGCGTCGACACGTGTACCTCGATGAAGTCGAGCTCGGCGGCGCGATGCAGTTCGCGGGCGATCTCCCGATCGGAGTGCAGCGGCGAGACCATCGACGCGATCGCGATGACCCCGGCGTCGGCGAACAGACGCGCGAGATGCCCGACGCGCCTGATGTTCTCGGCGCGGTCACCGGGTGAGAAACCGAGGTCGTCGGAGATGCCGTGCCGGATGTTGTCACCGTCGACGAGATAGGCCACCCGCGTCCGGGTGACCAGTTCACGTTCGAGCGCCACCGCCACGGTCGACTTGCCCGACGCGGGTAATCCGGTCAGCCACACCGTCGCCCCGCGTTGTCCGGTCTTGGCCCACCGTTCGGATCGCTGCAGCGAACTCGGATGCCACTTGATGTCATTGCGCGTCGCCTTGCCCGGAATGACCTCCCGTGCCTCGAGGATCGTGCCGGCCGCCACCGTGTCGTTGGAGGCCTCGTCGATGAGGATGAACGCGCCGGTGTCGCGGTTCTGTGCGTAGGTGTCGGCCACGACGACCGATGAGGTCCGCAACGTCACCGTACCGATGTCGTTGAGCCCCAACTCTGTTGGTCCGACGACCTCGAGTAGCGATTCGGGGTCGAGGCGTCGTTCCAGCGACTGCACGGTGGCGCGCACCGTGGTCGCGCCCTGCTTGAGGGCAACGCGGTCCCCGGCGTGCAGAGGCGCCGACGACAGCCAGCACAATGTGGCCGAGAGTTCTCGGGCCGAGACCGGCAGGTGTGCGTCGGGCGCGCCGCTGATGATGACATCGCCACGGCCGACGTCGATCTCGTCGGCGAGCTGCACCGACACCGACAGCCCGGCGACCGCGACGGGCCGCTGGGGGTCGAGGGTGTCCACCGCCGTCACCGTGCTGACCGACCCGGACGGCAGCACGGTGATGGGGTCACCGGGCGCGAGGGTGCCCGCGGCCACGCGGCCGGTGTAGGTCCGCTTTCCGTCGGGCCCGGGGCGCGACACCCACTGCACCGGCAACCGAAGTTCCCGCGACTGCGGCGACGGTGCCGCCAGCTCCACCGCCTCGAGATACTCCAGCAGGGTGGGTCCCGCGTACCACGGCGTGTTGGCCGAGCGGTGGACCACATTGTCGCCGAGGGTGGCGGCCACCGGGATCGCCGTGATCTCACCGATCCCCAATTGCACTGCGAGTTCGGTCAATTCGTCCTGCAACTCACCGAAGCGCTGCTGTGAGTAGTCGACCAGGTCGATCTTGTTCACCGCGGCGATCACGTGCGGCACCCCGACCAGGGTCGCGATCCGGGCGTGGCGGCGGGTCTGGCGTTGCACACCGTGGCGGGCGTCGACGAGCAGCACGGCCACGTGGGCATTGGACGCCCCGGTGAAGGTGTTGCGGGTGTAGCGCTCGTGGCCCGGGGTGTCGGCGAGAACGTAACTGCGTGTGTCGCTGGCAAAGAACCGGTAGGCGACGTCGATGGTGATGCCCTGCTCGCGTTCGGCGCGCAGACCGTCGGACAATGCGGCCAGGTCGACGTCGCCGTCGGAGGAGGTGACGCCGGCCAGATGATCAGTGGGCAGGCTGCCGGTGTCGTGCAGCAACCGTCCGATCAATGTGGACTTGCCGTCGTCGACGCTGCCCGCCGTCGCCAGCCGCAGGATCTGGCGGTGCCCAGCGGAGATCGCGGTGCTCATCAGAAGTATCCCTCTCGCTTGCGGTCCTCCATCGCCGCCGACGAGGTGCGGTCGTCGGCGCGGGTCTCCCCCCGCTCGGAGACGGTCGCCTCGCTGATCTCGGCGATGATCTCGGGAATCGTGGTGGCCCTCGACCGCACCGCACCGGTGATGGTGAGGTCACCGACGGTGCGGTACCGCACCCATTCGGTCCGCACGTCGTCGGCCGCGGTCGGCTGTGAGAACGGCGACACCGCAAGCAGAATTCCGTCCCGGTCGAAGACCTCGCGTTGCGACGCGTAGTAGATCGACGGCAGGTCGAGGCCCTCGAGTTCGATGTAGCGCCAGATGTCGGTCTCGGTCCAGTTCGACAACGGGAACACCCGCACCGACTCGCCACGCCGGATGCGGCCGTTGTACAGCGACCAGGGCTCGGGACGCTGGGCCCGCGGATCCCATTGTCCGAACTCGTCGCGGAAGCTGAACACCCGCTCCTTGGCGCGGGCACGGTCCTCATCGCGGCGGGCACCGCCGAACGCGGCGTCGAATCCCCCTTCTTCTAAGGCGCCCAACAGGACCCGGGTCTGCAGCCGGTTGCGTGATCCCGACGGGTCGGTCGATTCGGCGATGCGCCCGGCGGCGATCGCGTCGGGTACCGACGCCACGATGAGTGTGATGCCCGCGGGGTTGTCGGTACTCGCGGCTACGCGCCGGTCCCGGAACTCGATGACCTCGTCGAAATTGTGGCCGGTGTCGACGTGCAGGATCGGGAACGGCAGTGGGTGCGGACGAAAAGCCTTCTCGGCCAGCCGAAGGAGCACGATCGAGTCCTTGCCGCCGGAGAACAGCAGCACCGGTCGCTCGAGTTCGGCGACCACCTCGCGGATGATGTGTACCGCTTCGGACTCCAGGATGCGCAGTGCGGCAACATAATCGAATGCGGCGGCCTCGTTCTCGGGGGCAGCGGCGTCGGGAGAGGTCATAGCGGATATCCGTTCCTTTCCGCATCGCGGCGGTAGCGCTGCGCCCATTCCTTGGACCTCGCGTTGGACTGCGGTGCGATCGGCGGGGGTGGCGCCAGATCCGGATCGAGGCCCAGCGCGGCGAGCACGCCGGCAGTCGTGCCCTGCGGATCCTTGACCAGTTCACCGAATTCGATGTCGATCGGCGTGATGGCCTCGTCGGCGAACCAGCGGCGCCATTGCCGTTCCTGGTCGGCGAGGATCGCCGCGAGATGAGCGATCCCCTCGGCGTTGTACTGCGCACGCTCATCACGAGCCGGGTCGAAATGCGGACCGTGGCCATCGCGCCAGACCCGCGTCTGTACCGCACGCCACATCGACACCGCTTGTGGCACAACGTCATCGCGGAATACATGAACGAACAGCGGATCGGCCCCGAGGAGTTCACGCAGGGCGGTCCGCAACGATCCGGAGCCCACCCGGGTCCGCGCGATGAGCAGCGGCGTCTGATTCCACATCAATTTGCCGCCCCACACCCCGTTCGCGCTGCGACCGGCGGCCAGGACATCGGCCTGCCACCGGGTGAAGTCGCGGCTGTCCACGGCACCGACGTCGATCTCGTCGAGCAGGTCGAGTATCGCCGAATCCCGCACTCCGGCAAACCATTCACGGGGCTGCGGCGATTCCGAGGACGAGGCGAAGTACTGGAAGAACTCCTCGGGCGTTCCGGCCACCCCGGTGGCCGCGAGCGACTCGACGAGCAAGGTACTACCGCTACGCTGGCTCGCACACACCAGGTAGCTCTGCGGGTGGGGCATCGGCTCAGTCTAACTACGCCGAAACCGAGCGCAACCTGGGCTTTTAGCCTCAATACGCGGGTAATTGTTGACTTTTCGCGATCGGGGTGAAGCGCTCAGCGGGGTGTGCGATCGGCGGTGGACGCGCGCACCGCATCGCCCTCGCCGGAGGTGATGTCGCCGTCGAGCTCACGTCGCGCACCGAGCGGGCGACGTGAGGGCAGGGCCTCTTCTTCCGGCGCGGTGTCGAGGGCTTTCGCGTGGAAGGCCGCCATGAATCGCTCGGCGATGGCGGTGCCCTCGGGTTCGGGTGGGAGCTCGTCACCGGTGCTCGTCCGCCACCGGGCAAGACGGTCGGCAAGATCGGCGCGGATCTGCGAGTAGGCGGGATCCTCGGCGACATTGTTACGCTCATCCGGATCGGAATCGAGGTCGTAGACCTCTACACGGGGTCGGTCGCGTTCGGTCACCGCCGGATCGATGGAGCGCGCCGAGGCACTGTCGGCGATGTCGAGGGGCAGCAGCAGTTCGGGTCGGTGCGCGTAGTTCTCGATGTAGCTGTGGTGTTTGGTCCGCACGGCGCGGATCGGGTCGAACGCGTCGTGGTAGGTCTTCTCGGTGTAGACCTCTTCGCGGCAGACCTCTTCGCGTACCGACCGACCCGCTCGGATCAGTTGCGCGACGTGCGAGCCGCCGTCGACATCGGCGGGCACGCCGAGCCCGAGCAGATCGAGGATCGTCGGGGTGAGGTCGACCCCCGAGAACAAGCCGTCGTAAACCTGCGGTGACATCGCACGCGCCGCCGGCGGTCGGATGATCAGCGCGATCCCGGTGCCCTGCGCGTAGAGCGTCGACTTCGCGCGGGGAAACGCCAGGCCGTGGTCGGTGACGAAGACGATCCACGTGTTCTCGGTGAGCCCGAGATCGTCGACCGTCTCGAGCAGCCGGCCGACCGCGGCGTCGGCCTTGGTGATGCTGCCGTGCAGTCCTGCCAGGTCTTCCCGCACGTCGGCGGTGTCGGGCAGGAATCCGGGAACGTCGATCCCGGAGGTGTCGGCGGGCGGATATTCGTCCTCGGGATAAGGGCGATGGGTCTCGAAGAACCCCGCGGTCAGCAGGAACGGCCGATGCGGTGCGGTGCGGACGTGGTGGCCCAACCACCACTGCGACTCGGCGACGACGTAGTCGCAGCGCGAGTCGGACACGTCGACCGAGTCGAAGCCGATGCTCGTCGGATCGGTGCTCTCGTGTTGCATGCCGAACAGGACCGTCCGGTAGCCCGCCTCACCCAGGATCTGCGGCAGCGTGCGCACCCCCTCGCGATAGGCGAACCCGTGATGGGCCAACCCGACGAGCCCGTTGCGGTGCGGATACTGCCCGGTGAACAGCGACCCGCGCGCTGGCGAGCACAGCGGCGCGGTGGCGTGTGCATCGGCGAAGCGGATACCCGAGGCCGCCAGCCGGTCCAGATGCGGGCTCTCGACGCCGTCGGCGCCGTAGCAACTCAGGTGACGGCCGAGATCGTGCCAATGCACCAGGATCACGTTCTCGCGGGCCGGTACTCCTGCCGTCCGATCCGGCGCGCTCCGACCCGGCTCCGCACTGTCGTGCACATCGTCATCGTCAATGGGCATCGTCCCATGATGCACGCAGCACTGTTCTGCCGTCGCGAACGGTCAGAGATCGAGTCCACGTGTCCGCGTCGGCGGCGGACCGACGAACTCGAGGTCGAGGTCGGCCATGGCGGCGCCGAGCTTGCCCATCATGTGCTCCGGGTTGATCAGACCCTCGGTGTAGACGAGGTCGTCGGTGGCCTCGCCGGTGACGTCGAAGAAGTTCTCGAACACATCGGAGGTCAGGATGCCCAGCATCTGGGTGGTGTGCGCGTCGAAGGCGAAGCTGTGGATGGTGCCGGCCGGTGCGTGCAGGTAATCCCCGGCGGTGAGCAGGGTTTCGACGCCGTTGACGTACAGCCATACCCGACCGGAGAGGACGAAGAAGTTCTCCGTGTGGTGCCGATGGAAGTGCTGCGGGATGTACGGCGACCGGCCACCGAGGGTGAGCACCGAGAAGTACCGGCCTCCGGTGTTGGCACCGCGCGCCTGATAGGAGTTCAGGGAGTCCGGCCAGGCGCGCCGATCCCCGGTAAGTGCCCGCAGGAAGTATCCCTGCGGCCCCGACGGCAACGCGTCGTCCCACTCGTCGGATGCCGCCGCGGGCGCCTCGTCGTGGGCACGTGCACCGACCGACGAGAAGAGTTCTATCAGCGGCGTTTTGACGCCTGCTCGGGCATCGGCGGAGTAGATGTGGGAGTTCACCCCCGCACCGCTGCCGGCGAGGGCGTCCAACGCACCGCCCGGTGCGGAGAAGAACAGGATGCGCGAGCAGTGCCCGAGCATGCGGTAGGCGACCGGCGTTCCCGGCGGTACGTGGATGGAGTCGCCGGGCGCGAGAACACGGCTGCGCCCCGGGAGCCAGAACTGCACCGATCCCTCGAAGACGTGGTAGGAGCGCTGATGGTTCGGCAGGACATGGAATGCGGCGCCGGCGCCTCGCGGGCCGAGAATGAATGCGGCGTCGAACAATCCGCCGGTGTCGGCGGTTCGCGCGATGACCGTCCAGAGCTGGTTGTCGATCTCGTAGCGCAGCCCCTCCCCGCTCGCGAGGCGATACGGGACGGCTTCACCGGGGAGGACATCGATGATCGGGGCACGATCATGCATGGCATCCGGGTCGATGGTGGTGGTCATGAGTTCTCTCCTGGGGTGTGGGCGGGTCGAGACGGGGTCGACGACGAGACCGACGCGTCGGGGTGCAGATGACGGACGAAGAAGCCGGCGATCTCGTCGAATCCGAAGTCGGTGCGGCCCTGGGTCTGCCGCCCGTCACGGGCGGAGTGCAGCAGAGCGGGAGCGGCCCCCTCCGCGGCGAGCCTGCCCTCGTCCATCGCCGGCGGACCCGGGACGTCGGATCGTCGGGGCGGGTTCAGGAAACCGTGCCGGTAGCCGTCGACGAGGTAGAGGTCGGCCTCCACCCCGGCGTCGGCGAGCGCGCGGAACAACAGGCGGCTGTGATCGTCGCCGACGAGGACATCGGCGGTACCGTGCGAGATCTGGAAGGGTGGGGCGTCGCGGTGAACGTGATACAGCGGACTCGCCGCGCGGGCGGCGTCGCCGAGATCGGCGGGGTCGCCCCCGAGGAGCCGCCCCTCGGGAGTCAGAGCCGGTGCGGAGCCGCCGGGCAGCGGCTGTCCGGGTGCCACGTCGCCGGCGACGAGCGTTGCCGGACCGTAGGATTCGGCGACGGCGGACACACGGGCGTCGACGTCGGCGTCCTCGCCGGGCAGTCGCGCGCGATGCGCGTTGAGCCCCACGAGCGCGGCGAGGTGACCGCCGGCCGAGGCACCCCACACCCCGATGCGTTCGGGGTTGATGCCGTATTCGTCTGCGCGGGAACGCAGATGGTCGATCGCCGCGCGGACGTCGTGGAGTTGAGCCGGGAATCGGGCGTCACCGCTGAGTCGATAGTCGATGCTTGCCATCACGAATCCGGCTGCGGCGAAATGACGGTGCAGGTCCGGACACAGTGTGCGGTCGCCGGTGAACCATCCGCCACCGTGCACGAAGACGATGGCCGGATGGGGTCCGAGGTCTGACGGGCCGACGAGATCGAGTAGCAGGTCACCCGACGGCCGGGTGCGGTAGACGACGTCGCGCTGCACGGCGTCGGGCGGGGAGGAACTCACCGTGCCAGTGTCGCCGCGGGAATGTGATCTGGTCCACATGGAATCGCCTCACGATCATGAGGCCGGGCCTCATGATCGAATCTCGGCGGCGATCCGCTCGGCAATGGCGGCGAAAGCATCGACGAGGGCGTTCGGCTTGGCGCGCGGGTGACACAGGTAGGTCGTGACCGGCGGCAGGTCGACGATCGGGATATATCGCAAACCCGGTCGCGCGTGGGTCACCATGGCCGACGACCCGCAGATGTTGACTCCCACCCCGCCGCTGCACAGCTGCAACACATCGTCGAAATGCGTTGCCAATGGCCGGATCTCGAGATGTCGACCACTGGGGCGCGGATCGACGAACCAACTCTGTGAGTCGCCGCCACCACGCATCCCGATGAAGGTCTCGTCGTCGGTCTCGGCCAGCGTCACCGCATCCCGCCCGGCGAGACGATGCCGCTCGTTGACGACGAGCACCCGATCCTCGGACCACAACGGTCGCACCACGATCCCCGTCGGCTCGGCGGGCGGCTGATCGGCGATCATCAACGACACGTCGACCTCTCCCGAGCGCAGCGCGGTCAGTGCATCGGTGAGCGGTAGGCCGTGGATCTGCCAGGTCGCGTCCGGGTGACGCTCGACGGCCGTCGCGAGCAGCCGATTACTCATCTCGCTCGACGCCGCGATCCCGATGCGCAGCACCGACGCGGTGCCCGAACCGTCGGCCCAGGCGCGCACGGCATCCATCGCGGCGATGGCCTCACGAGCGAGCGGGACGAGGGCGGCACCGTCGGCGGTGAGTTCGACCTGCCGCGAGGTGCGGCGAAACAGTGTGACGCCGGTCCGGCGTTCGAGTTGCTGGATCTGCTGGCTCAGCGAGGGCGCCGAGATGTGCAGGCGCTGCGCGGCACGCGTGAAGTGCAGTTCCTCGGCCACCGCGAGGAAGTAGCGCAGGTGCACGATGGTGAGATCCACTTCCCGATGTCCTCCTCGCCGCGGCTCACCCCAGTGTGGCAGGCAGATGCTTGCGTGATCCGCCGATCACCACCAGCAGCGACACGAGGAGCAGTGCGGCCAGGATGAGCAGCAACTCGACGGTGGTGAACGGCGGCGTCAGCGCGGCCAACAGGGTCGGGACCGCGAAACCGGTGTAGGCGACCGCATAGAAGACGCCGGTGAGTTTGGCGAGTTCGTGTGCGGGCGCGATCCGTTGGACCTCCAACAACCCCGACACCAGCCCGATGCCGAAGCCGCAGCCGAGCACCACACTCGCGGCTACCCCGACGAGCAGATCGTCGGTGGTCACCGCGACCAGCATGACCGCCATCCCGACGACGAGGATCACCAGTGCGACGATGAGTCCGCGAGCACTCGACTGCGAGTCGATGCGGCGCGCCAGCGGTTGGATGGCAGCACCGGCACCGAGCGCGATGACGCTGAGCAGCGTGGCGTACGCCAGCCCGAGGCCACCCGCGGCGTCGGCCAGCAGCACCGGCTGGTAGCCGTAGGAGAGCCCGCAGGCGACGAAAAGCCAGGGGCCACAGATCATCACGACACGCACGAAGCGCCGGTGACGCGCGGAGGTGACCCGCAGCCGGGCCGAGATCGGTGCCGACGCCTGGGGTCGCACCGTCTCCGGTGCGCGGCCGATCAGCACCAGGAACGGCGCCGACACAGCGATGTGCAGGACGAACGGGAGAATCTGCGGAATCGGCCCCCACTGGGCGATACACCCGGCGATCAACGCACCCGAGGCCGAGCCCAGGGTGAACGCCAGTGACGCCCGACGAGCGCCGGCGCCGCGGTCGGCGGCCGGATCGAACGGCGCCGCCGACAATTCCTTGAGCCAGCTCGTGCCCACCGACATCGCCGTCCCGACCGACATGCCGGCCAACAGTCGTCCGGCGATGATCGGGAACTGGCCGAGCTCATCGAACGCCAACAGCGCGCTGCCCGCCACACCGAAGGCGACGCCGGCGATCATCGGCAACCGGCGGCCCAGGTGATCCGACACCGCTCCGGCGATGATCAGTGCGGGAGCCAATCCCGCGACGTAGACCCCGAGAAACAGGGTCACCGTCGCCGACGAGTAGTGCTCGACGTCGCGATACATCAACAACAGCGGGCTGAACTGGTTGCCCGACCAGGCGCAGACGAACAGCGCGCCGAACACCAGGACCCATGGCCGACGATCCGGACCACGCTGGTCACGCGGCGACACGGCGGTGCCGGCGCGGATGGGCATCGACGAACTCATATCGCCCCCTGATAGCGCGCGAGGTGTGCCTCGAGGAGGCGCTCGTACTCCTCGCGCTCCCCGGCGAACAGGCAGGCCGCCAGCCGTTGGTGATCGTCGTGCGAGGCCGGGAGGGTGGCCGGATCGATCCGCAACAGCACATTGCGCAGACGCTGTTGCCGCCCGCGCAGGAGCTCGTAGAAGTGCGCGGCGATCGGGTTGTTCGACGCACGCACCGCCAAGAGATGGAACTCGTCGTCGGCCTCGACGAAGCCGTCGACGTCGGCGTCCGCGGCGAGACCGGCCTGCCGGGCAAGGTTGCGCTCGATCAACTCACGAAACTCTGCCGGTGGACCGCCCGCTGCGAAAACCTGGCGCGCAGAGGCACTTTCGATGGCCTGACGCATGGCGAGCACGTCGGCGGCCTCGGTCGCGGTGACCGGGCTGACCACCGCTCCGCGGCGCGGGATGAGAGTGAGGAACTGCTCGGAGGCCAGCCGCAGGAACGCCTCGTGCACAGGCGTTCTACTCAGGCCGAGGTCGGCGCCGACCTCGACCTCGCTGAGCAGCGTGCCACCGGCGAGCGCGCCGGAGATGATGCGCTCGCGAGTGGCGGTGTACGCCTCGTCGGCGGCGTTGGACAACTGTGCGGGCATGCCGCGACCCTACACCTTGCATGCAAGGATGCATACAAGAGATGTCCGGTCGACCACTTGTCCGCGATTGAGCTGCGTAACGGTACACGTTACACTCGAAGGGTGATCCAGTCGTTCGCCACCAAGGACACAGAAAGGGTGTGGGCACGAAAGTTCGTACCCCGCCTCGGACCCGAGCTCACTCGGGTGGCGCACCGTAAGTTACAAGCCCTCGACGCCGCCCAGCGACTCGCGGACCTCGCATCCCCTCCCGGCAACAGACTCGAACCACTGTCCGGCGACCGCGCCGGACAACACAGCATCCGCGTCAACGACCAGTACCGATTGTGCTTCACCTGGACACCGGTTGGACCCGTCGACGTGGAGATCGTCGACTACCACTAACTCTTGGAGAAACCCATGCCCGACTTCGAACCGATCCATCCCGGCGAGACACTCGCCGCCGACTACCTACCCGACTACGGCCTCTCTCAGCGCAAGCTGGCCGAGCTGATCCACGTCCCTCCGCGCCGCATCAACGAGATCATCCACGGCCGTCGCGCAATAACCCCCGATACCTCCATTCGACTCGGACGTCTCTTCGGGCAGTCCGAGACCTTCTGGCTGAACATGCAAACTCGTTACGACCTCGAGATCGCCCGCGCGACAACCGATGTCTCAGACATCACGCCTCTGGCAAGCTGAGTCGCACCACAAGGACCGACCGGACGGCCCCGGCGCCCGGAACTCCGGGCAACCTGCGGTACTCTGCCTACCTCGCTCAACGCCTCGACGCGGACGAACGGTCGCGGAGATCCGCGAACAAGGCGCGTATCACGACCATCCTGCGGATGGCGACCAGCGAACCTGCCCGACACTTCGGCCCGGAGTCCACTCACGGCACGTGGGCGTCGGACGCCGAGCTGATCTTGTTCTCCTCGAGGATGATCCACATGCGTTATCCGGCGGCGAACGTTCTCGATCTCGTAACCCCACGCTTACCCCGTGTAGCCCAGCTGTCACGTTACTTGTATACCTTTCTTCTCAGAAAGTATTGACATCACGCCGGCGCGACGGAAAGCTACGACCATGACCTCACCTGGCACGTCTTACGACGTCGTCGTCGTCGGGGCCGGCATCGTCGGCCTCGCCCACGCCTATCACGCACGACGCCGCGGGCTCTCCGTCGCTGTCGTCGAGCACAACGACCAGGTCGCGGGCGCGTCGGTCCGCAACTTCGGGCACGCCTGCATGACCGCCCAGTCCGGACAAACCCTGGACTATGCACGTGCCGGACGCCGTCATTGGCTCTATCTCGCCGAGAAGGCGGGATTCTGGGCGGCGCCGACCGGTACCACGGTCCTGGCCCGGCACGCCGACGAACTGGACGTGATGAGCGAGTTCTCCCAGGCTCACGGATCGGCGGCGGCGGTACTCCTCGACCGCGACACCGTCCTCGAGCGGGTTCCGGCCGCCGCCGACGGCGTGGTCGGCGGCATGTACCTACCGGCCGACCTCCAGGTCGACCCACGTGCCGCCGCCCCACGGATCGCCGCGTGGCTCGAGACGCAGGGCGTCACCTTCTTCTGGCGCACCGCAGCCACGTCTTTCGACACCGGAGTGGTCCGTACTTCACGGGGTGAGCTGCGTGCCGGCACCACCTTCATCACGGTGAATCACGACATCGATCGGCTCTTCCCCGAGGTCGCCGAGGACATCGGCCTGCAGCGGTGCCGCCTGCACATGATCAAAGCCGCTGTGCCGACCCGTTTCCCGCTGACCACGCCCCTGTTCACCGGGTGGTCACTGTTGCGCTACAGCGCCTTCGAGACGATGCCGTCGGTGCACCGGGTCGCCCAGCGGCTGCACACCGCCCACCCCGGATACACCGCACTCGATCTTCACCAGATGTACACACCCCAACCGGACGGCACCTTGTTGATCGGCGATACCCACCTCCGCGAGGTCACCGAATCGCCGTTCCAGGGCGAGGACGGATTCGCCTGCCTCCTCGAGGTCACCCGAGAGTTGTTCGGGGTGAACAGCATCGACGTCATCGAGCGCTGGCAGGGTGTGTATGCGACGGCACCCGGCCGTGAATTCCTGCTGCGCGAGCCACTTCCCGGCACCCACATCGTCACCGTCACCACCGGCATCGGCATGACCACCGGCATGGGTCTCGCCGAGTCCAGCGTCACCGCAGCATTCGATCCGTCCACCAGTTTCGCCGTCTGATGTCCACCACCGACCACCACAGGAGTACACCCCACATGTCCACTCTCCCCACCGAACTCATCATCTTCGACATGGCGGGCACAACCGTCTCCGACGAGGGACTCGTGATCGCGAGCTTCCGCGCCGCCGACGAGCACGCCGGGCTGTCGCGCACCGACGCGGACCGCGCGGCGATGCTCGACTACGTCTCCGAGACCATGGGGCAGTCGAAGATCACCGTGTTCCGCCACCTCGCCAACGGCAACGAGGAACAGGCGCAGTCGGCGAACAAGGAGTTCGAACGGACCTATGCCCAGCTCGTCGGCGTGGGCCGGTGCTCCCCGATGCCCGGCGCCGAGGAACTGTTCTCCCACTGCCGGGAGATCGGCGTGAAGATCGCCCTCACCACCGGTTTCGCACAGCAGACCCAGGAAGCCATCCTCGAGGCGCTCGGCTGGAGCGACATCGCCGACGTCGTCCTCTGCCCCGGCGAGGAACTCCGCGGCCGCCCCCACCCCGACATGCCGCTGGCCGCCCTGATCACGACCCGCACCAGCGCTGTCGAGGCCATGATTGTGGTCGGCGACACCGCGTCCGACGTCACCACGGGGCTGCGCGCCGGCGCCGGACTCGTCGTCGGAGTGCTCTCCGGGGCCCACGACGTCGAGGCGCTGCGTGCCGCGGGCGCACACGAAGTCGTCGACAGCGTTGCCGACCTGAGGGGGCTCATCCGCCGCTGATCGCCTGCGGGATTCAGAACTGCTCATCGCCACTCCGACCTAGGTATACAAGTACAGAAGTAGTACAGTATGCGAGCGGACTGCAGTGTGGTCACAAACGGAGGTGTCGGTGTCGCCGAGATATCAGGAGATCTACGAGGCGCTGCGCCACCAGATCGTCGACGGCACGTATCAACCTGGCGACGAGTTACCGCCGGAGACCGTTCTGATGGATCAATGGCAGGTCTCGCGCGGCCCGATTCGGCAGGCGCTCTACAAGTTACGGACCGAGGGCTTCATCTACACGACCCGCGGACGACCCGCCCGCGTCCGACGGCCGCAGTCCCCGACGCAGACGTTGTCGTCGTTCACCCCGTTCTCGCAATGGGCGCTGACGACCGGTCGGGAACCGGGTAACCACACGATCAGTGTGTCCCGCACCCGGGTGACCGCCGAGATCGCCGAGGCATTGCAGATCGGGGTGGACGACTTCTTGGTCGAGGTGGTCCGACTGCGCACCCTCGACGGCATTCCGGCGCTGCTGGAGCGCAGCCGCTTCACCACCGATGTCGGGGCGAGTCTGTTCGACTTCGACCCCGACAAGGGGTCGATCACCGATCATCTCGTGGACGAGGGGGTGCAGTTCGCCTCGATGCGCCACGAACTCGACGCCGTCGCCGCCGATGCCACCGACGCCGAAGCACTCCAGATCGATTCGGGTGCACCGCTCCTGCGGGAGCGGCGGACCAGCTATGACCCCCAGGGGCGACCGTTCGAGTACTCCGACGACCGCTATCGTCCCGACCAGGTGACGTTCTCGATCATGAACACAATGACCGGCGACGAACGCGGGTGAGGCCGGCCGGCGGGCGCCGGTCAGTGTGTGGGCGGTTCGGTCGTGTCGACGACCTCGACGTCGATGATCTCCTCCTCGGAGACCTCGACGGCGACACCCGCACCCGACGAGCCCGATTCACCCGGCGCCACCGAATCGCCTACCTCCTCGGCGGCAGACTCGGTCGCCACCGGAATCTCGTCGGTGATCTCCGTCCGAGCCTCGGCGGGGACTTCGCGGCGCGACTCCCCCTCGGCCACATCCGCATCGACCGATTCCGGTACGGCCGTACCGTCGAGCCCTGCCGTCGCATCGAGGACGGCCGCCCAGGAGTCCGGGCCGTCGAGGGTCACACCGTCGCGAGCCGCTCGCTCCTCGGCAGCACGGACCTGCGCCATCAGCGCCAGGGTGCGGCGACGCGCCTGATCCTCGACGCTGTCGTCCCCGGCGGTCACGGTCACCGAGAGGACGGCCGGGTCGATGCGCTGCACCGGATATCCCGCGGCGGTGAGCCTTTCGAGGACCTTCTGGGTGAGCGCCAACGCCGGCGCCGTGGTGGCGATCCCGTCGAGTACCGATCCGCGGTTCTTCTCGGCGGCTTTACGTTCCTCCCACTCGCGGATCTGCGTCTCGAGGTCGGCATGGGCACCGGACAGCACTCCGGGCGTGCGGCCGCTGACCTTCTCGGTGAAACTGCGGGCCACCGCGTCGATGTCGAAGGGCTCGGTGGGATCATCGGCGGCGATCCGGGCATGAAAGAGCACCTGCAGCAACAGGTCTCCCAGCTCCTCCCGCAGGCTTGCCTGATCCCCGGCGTCGATGGCGTCGAGGAGTTCGTAGGCCTCCTCGAGGAGATAGCGTCGCAATGAGGCATGGGTCTGCCGGCTCTCCCACGGACCATTGCGGCGCAACGTGTCCATCAACGCGACCGCGGGCAGCAGGTCGCTGCCACTCGGGATCGTCGCGGCGATCACCTGGTCTCCCTGCGCGATTCGTGCCGCCACGAGCGGATGGCGTCGATCGGTCGACAACAGCGTCCCGGCGATCCCGTCCTCGGCGAACACCGGCTCGAAGTGGTCGAGATCCCACAGCACGGTGGTCGGGACGTCCTCGGTGACGAAGACGGTGCCGGACAGGTGGGCACGCGCGCGCACGGGAATCATGTCCGGGCGGAGCGGATCGAGCAGGACCACCGTCATCTCCAGGTGCCTTTCGTCTGCGGGCTGCGACAACAGCACACGGTAGGGAACAACATCGCGGTAGCTCACCGACAACATCACAACGGTAATCGCTGCACAAGCGACATCGTGGGACGTCACCGAGCGGGTCTCACAGGACGACGCCGGCCATGTGCGCCCATCGCGTTGACCACTCGGGCAGCCGGCTCCGGAGTCGTCCGACCGCATGAACATCCACACTCTATTGCCGATGATCAATGCTTGATTCGCTACCCTATACCCTGTCCGAATCGTCGGAGATCCGTGTCGTGGGAGGAAAGCCACATGTCGAGTTCCACCGAGGTCGTCGCGTCGCGAGCGCAGTTCCCCGGGATCAGTTCGCGCACCTGGGAACATCCGTCCGACCGCACCGCGCTGACCGCTCTGCGCAAGCTCAAGGGATTCGACCAGGTCCTCAAGACGCTGTCGGGGCTGCTTCGGGAGCGTCAGCACCGCCTCATGTATCTGGCCACGTCGGCGCGCGCAAGCGACAAGCAGTTCGCCGACCTCGATACTCTGCTCGGTGAGTGCGTCGCCACCCTCGATGCCCCGACGACACCCGAACTGTTCGTCACACAGTCACCGATCGTGAACGCCTACTGCATCGGCATGGACACCCCGTTCATCGTGGTGACCTCGGCGATGTACGAGTTGATGGATCACGACGAGATGCGCTTTGTGATCGGACACGAACTCGGACACGCACTTTCCGGCCATGCGGTGTACCGCACGATGCTCATGCACCTCACCCGGCTCGCCGCGTCCATCGGTTTCATCCCGATCGGTGGATGGGCCCTGCGCGCGGTGGTCGCCGCGCTGATGGAGTGGCAGCGCAAATCCGAGCTCTCCGGAGATCGCGCCGGCCTGTTGTGCTGCCAGGACCTCGACGTCGCGCTACGGGTCGAGCTCAAGCTCGCGGGCGGCAAACACCTCGAGCAGATGGACACCCAAGCCTTCGTGGCGCAGGCCCGGGAGTACGAGCGCACCGGGGACCTGCGCGACGGCGTGCTCAAACTGTTGAATCTCGAGTTGGCGACCCATCCCTTCTCGGTGCTGCGCGCAGCCGAACTCTCCCGCTGGGTCGACCGCGGCGAGTACGGCCGAATCCTCTCCGGCACATACCCGTTGCGCACCGACGACGACACCGCGAAGTTCTCCGACGACGTCGGCGAGGCCGCCCGCACCTATCGCGACAACTTCGATGAGTCGCAGGACCCACTGGTCAAGGGGCTGCGCGACGGACTCTCCGGTGTGGTCGACGGCGTCGGGCAGGCCGCGGCCGACGTCGCGGTCACCGTCAACCGCAAGTTCTCCCAATGGCGGACGAACGCCCAGCAGAAGTACGACGAGGCGAACCAGCCCCCGCCGGCCCCCGACTCTGACGCCCCCGGCTCCGAGCCCACCGAATCCTGAGCCCACCGACTCCTAGTCGGCCGGAGTGGGTTTGAGCTGCGTCAGGAACGTCGTCAGATAGTCGATGAGTTCGTTGTCCCGCAAGCGCGCGGACCCGACCCCACCGGTGCGCGGGATCGGCAGCGTCACGACCGATGTGGTGGCGCGGTAGGACGCCGCCGAATACAGCCGCTTGAGTCGGACCTGTTCACTGTCGAGCAGATGCAGCGGCGAGATCTTGACGTTGGTGCCGACTGCACCGATTTCGGCGACACCCCGTTCTCGGCATCGCAGACGAAGTTTGGCGATCGCCGCAAGTCGTCGGGTCTCCTCCGGCGGTTCGCCGTACCGGTCGAGCAACTCCGCGAGCACCGCGGAGACCTCGTCGTCGTCGGTGGCCGAGGCGAGTTTGCGATACGCCTCGAGACGCAGACGATCGGAGTCGACGTATTCGACCGGGATGTGGGCGTCGACCGGCAGATCGATGCGCACCTCCGTCGATTCCTCGGTGGTGACCGGTGTGCCGTCGGCCGCGGCCCGGTAGGCCTCCACCGCCTCGCCGACCAGGCGGACGTACAGATCGAAGCCGACGCCCGCGACGTGTCCGGATTGCTCTGCGCCGAGGACATTTCCGGCCCCGCGCAGCTCGAGGTCCTTGAGCGCCACCGCCATTCCGGCGCCGAGCTCGTTGTTCTGCGCGATGGTCGCCAGGCGGTCGTAGGCCGTCTCGGTGAGCGGTTTCTCGGGGCTGTAGAGCAGATAGGCGTATCCGCGTTCACGGCTGCGGCCGACGCGTCCACGCAGCTGATGTAGCTGCGACAGGCCGAGATTCTCGGCACGGTCGACGATCAGCGTGTTCGCGTTGGAGATGTCGAGTCCGGTCTCGATGATGGTGGTACACACCAGCACGTCGTATTCGCGGTTCCAGAATCCGGACACGGTGCGCTCGAGCTGATCCTCGTTCATCTGTCCGTGTGCGACCACCACCCGTGCCTCGGGCACCATGTCGGCGATGTCCTTGGCGGTCTTGTCGATGGTCGAGACCCGGTTGTGGACGTAGAAGACCTGCCCGTCGCGCAACAGTTCTCGGCGAATCGCCGCGGCAACCTGCTTGCGCGCGTAGGCACCGACATAGGTCAGCACCGGGTGGCGTTCCTCGGGCGGGGTGAGGATCGTCGACATCTCCCGGATGCCCGCCATCGACATCTCCAGGGTACGCGGGATCGGCGTCGCCGACATCGTCAACACGTCGACGTGGGTGCGCAGCGACTTGATGTGTTCCTTGTGCTCGACGCCGAAGCGCTGTTCCTCGTCGACGATCACCAAACCGAGGTCCTTCCAGACAATCCCGGTCTGCAGCAGACGATGGGTGCCGATGACGACATCGACCGACCCCTGCGCCATCTGCTCGATGATCTCCTTGGACTCCTTGGTGTCGGTGAAGCGCGACAGGCCACGCACCCGCACCGGGAACCCGGCCATCCGTTCGGTGAAGGTCTGCAGATGTTGTTGCGCCAGAATGGTTGTCGGGACCAGCACGGCAACCTGTTTGCCGTCCTGGACGGCCTTGAACGCCGCGCGCACCGCGATCTCGGTCTTGCCGTAGCCGACGTCGCCGACGATGACGCGGTCCATCGGGACCGCCTTTTCCATGTCGTCCTTGACCTCGCCGATCACCGTCATCTGGTCGACGGTCTCGGTGAAGTCGAAGGCGTCCTCCATCTCACGCTGCCATGGCGTGTCGGGACTGAAGGCGTAGCCCGGGGCGGCGTGGCGGGCGGCGTAGAGTTGCACGAGCTCACCGGCGATCTCACGAACCGCCTTGCGCGCCTTGCGTTTGGTGTTCTGCCAATCCGAACCGCCGAGTTTCGACAGGGACGGCTGCTCACCGCCGACGTAGCGGGAGAGCTGGTCGAGGGCGTCCATCGGCACGTAGAGGCGGTCGCCGGGTTGCCCGCGTTTGCCGGCGGCGTATTCGAGGACGAGGTACTCCCGCCGCGCGCCCGAGACGGTGCGTTCGATCATCTCGACGAACTTGCCGATGCCGTGCTGGTCGTGCACCACGAGATCACCGGCGCTCAGCGCGAGCGGATCAACCTGGTTGCGCCGCTTGGCCGGAAGCCGCCGACCGTCACGCACGGCCGCGACCCGCGCTCCGGTCAGGTCGCTCTCGGTGACGATCACCAGCCCGGCCGAGGGGGCGATCACGCCGCGCCGCAGGGTGCCGCAGTACACGCTCACCTCCCCGGGGACCGGAGGGGCACCGGCGTCGGCGAGCACGTGCGGAACCTCGGCGTCCGAGAGCCGTTCGGCGGTGCGGGTCGCGGTCCCTTTGCCGGCCACCACGATTGCCGCGGGTTTGCCGGTGGCGACGTGCGCGCGGAGCATGGCGAAGGTCTGCGCGATCTCGTCGTCACTGCCGTGCGGAGTGGGCCCCGGGGTCAGGTCGAGGTCGAATTCGGTGTCGAAACCCGACGACAGCGGGCTCAACGTCCACCAGGACCTCCCGGCCTCGACCGTGGTCTCGAGAACCTCGTCCAGCGGCCGATACGCACTGGCCTGCAAGTCGATTCCGGCGGTACCGCCGCGGGTGTCGACCGGCGCCGAGGCACCCAGTGCGGCGGCGTTCCAGGACGCCTCGAGGAACTCCGCCCCGGTCGCGGCGAGGTCGGCGGCGCGGGTCCGGACCTTCTCCGGGTCGAGAATCAACACCCGCGACCCGTCCGGCAGGACCTCGGTGAGCAACTGCATCCGTCCGTCGACCAGTGCCGGGATGAGGGCCTCCATCCCCTCCACCGGGATGCCCT
Organism: Gordonia polyisoprenivorans; assembly: GCF_017654315.1. Classification (NCBI taxonomy): domain Bacteria; kingdom Bacillati; phylum Actinomycetota; class Actinomycetes; order Mycobacteriales; family Gordoniaceae; genus Gordonia; species Gordonia polyisoprenivorans. The sequence goes on along the minus strand of NZ_CP072203.1, from coordinate 2,204,693 downwards.
CGGAGAGTTTGGTCAGCATCTCCGACAACGCCTGATCCGCGGAATGTTCGGCGGCGAGGTCGGCCGCGCGGTTGCGCACCTGATCGGTCAGGACCAGTTCGCGGCACGGGTGGATCTGCACCACCGAGGCGTCGACCTCGGGCTGGCTGCGCTGATCGGCCACCGAGAACGCCCGCATCTCGGTGATCTCGTCGCCCCAGAACTCCACTCGAACCGGGTAGTCCGCAGTGGTCGGGAACACGTCGAGGATGCCTCCGCGGACCGCGAACTCACCCCGACGACCGACCATGTCGACGCGCTCGTAGGCCATCTCGACGAGGTCGGCGAGCAGTGTGTCGAAGTCGATCTCGATGTTCTCACGCAGCGTGATGGTGCGGACCTCACCGAGACCCGGTGCCATCGGCTGCACCAGCGAGCGCACCGTCGTCACGACCACCCGTAGCGGCGTCTGCCCCGGCTCGGCGAGTCGATGCAGCACCGCGAGGCGGCGACCGACGGTGTCGGCGCTCGGCGACAGACGTTCGTGCGGCAGGGTCTCCCACGACGGGAACTGCGTGACCGCGTCGGGATCGTCGAGGAGTTCGGCCAGTTCCGCGGTCAGGTCATCGGCCTCACGACCGTTGGCCGAGACCACCAGCAGCGGCGCGGGGCCGTGCGCGAGCGCGGCCACCACGAAGGGCCGCGCGGCGTCGGGTCCGGTGATGTCGAGACGGGGGGTGTCGCCCTTCTCGCGCAGGGCGGACAGCGATGCGTCCGAGCACGTGACCGCGGCGAGCCCGGCGAGGGCAGGTGAAGAGGACACTCGTGCGATTGTAGGTCGTGTGCCGAAGGCCACCGTCGCGCGGGCGGATCGCCACGAAATGAAACGGACCGCGGTTCTGTTTCGTATCGTATGACCATGTCAGAAGCACCGTCACGCGCGCCCGTCCTGTTCTTGAGCCACGGCGCCCCGCCACTCGTCGACAGCGAACTGTGGGTGCAGCAGTTGCGCACGCTGGCCGCGCGACTCCCCCGACCACGCGCGATCCTCGTCGTGTCGGCGCATTGGGAGGCCGCGCCGCTGACGATCGGCTCCACCGACTCGCGCACGCCGCTGACCTACGACTTCTGGGGATTCGACGAACGCTTCTACCGCACCACCTACAACTCGCCGGGCGCACCCGACCTCGCCGCCCGGGTCGAGGCACTGATGCCCGACGGCACCCCGGTCGCCCACGACGCCCGCCGACGCCTCGACCACGGCGCCTACGTTCCGTTGACCGTGATGTATCCCGACGCGCAGATCCCGGTCCTCCAGGTGTCGTTGCCGACGCTCGACCCGGAGGCGTTGCTGGCGCTCGGGAGGCGACTGGCCCCCTTGCGTGACGAGGGCGTGCTCGTCATCGGCTCCGGCTTCACCACACACGGACTTCCGTACCTGACCGATCGGCGTCCCGACGCACAGGCCCCGACGTGGTCGGCCGAGTTCGACGCATGGGCGCACGAGTGTTTCGCGGCCGGGGATGTGGAGTCGCTCATCGACTTTCGGCGCCGGGCACCGGGAATGCCCTACGCGCACCCCACCATCGAGCATTTCGCACCGCTGTTCGTCGCACTCGGCGCGGGCGACGATCCCGAACAGCGGCCCGACGAGGCGATCGACGGTTTCTGGATGGGACTGTCCAAACGCAGCGTCGTGCTGACCTGACGACGCTCTCGGTTCTCAGTCCGTCTCGGGCGTGCGGTGATCGGGTTCGACGTAGTCGGGCCCGACGAGTTCGGGATGCGGGTCGAGGCGGGTCAAGCCGTTCCAGCACAGGTTCACCAGATGGGCGGCGACCACCTCTTTCGACGGCTCGCGCACGTCGAGCCACCACTGTGCGGTCACCGAGACCATGCCGACGAGCGCCTGCGCATAGAGGGGCGCGAGCGTCGGCTCGAAACCACGCCGCTCGAAGTCGCCGGCCAGGATGTGCTCCACCTGGCTGATGGCATCGTTGAGCAGGCTCGAATACGTGGCCGTCTCGCTGCTGTTGGTGGAGTCACCGCGTACCAGGATCCGGAAGCCGTCGGTGCGTTCCTCCATGTAGGTCAACAGCGCCAGCGCCACCTGCTGGATGCGATACAGCGACCGGTTCTTGCTCAGTGACGAGGTGACCATCTCCAGGAGCGTCTCCATCTCCCGGTCCACGACGACGGCGTAGAGCCCCTCCTTGCCGCCGAAATGCTCGTACACGATCGGTTTGGACACCCCGGCGCGCTGCGCGATCTCCTCGATGGAGGTCGCCTCGAAACCACGCTCGGCGAACAATCCTCGCGCCACCTCGATGAGTTGCAGCCGCCGCTGCGCACCGGTCATCCGGGCCCGCGGAGCACGCTGGACCTCGTCGGATTTGTCGGTGGGACGACTGATTGCCATGCCGACCAGCTTACGACCTCGACGGAAACCACGACATCCGCCGAACAGGCCCCAACACCTGCAAGCCCCGGCCTGCGACACCGTCGATCGACTCACCGGGAATCTTTGTGACCTCATCGATATCTATGCAGGTCAGCAACGGCATTATCGTGCCGATTCGACGGCCGGGTGGGACCTTTGCGCGCGAATTGCCCCACCGCGCCGCACATTCCGCCGTAAGGTGATCGAAGGTCGATTGCGTCTACCGCGCAAGTGCCCCATGCGTGAAGGGATGTCGGACGTGCACCTTTGGGACTACATCTCGCAGCACGCAAGCACTCTGACGTTCCTGACGTATCAGCACGCCTCCCTGGCATTTCAAACCGTCCTCGTGGGGACGGTGATCGCGATCGTCGTCGCCGTTCTCGTGTATCGATTGCCGCTGGCATCGGCGCTGACGCTGACGTCGAGCCGCGTGGCCCTGACGATTCCGTCGCTGGCCCTGTTGGCACTGCTGATCGTGCCCTTCGGCCTCGGCGTGGTGCCGTCGTTCCTCATGCTCGCGTTCTTCGCGACGATGCCGGTGATCGGCAATGCCGTCGTCGGTCTGCGCTCGGTACCGGGCAGCGTCGTCGAAGCGGCGCGCGGAATCGGGTTGTCGCGGTGGCGAATACTGCTCACCGTCGAGCTACCAATCGCCTGGCCGGTGATCCTCACCGGCATTCGGGTGTCGACGCAGATGATCGTCGGTGTCGCCGCGATCGTCGCCTATGTACTCGGTCCCGGCCTGGGATCGCTCATCTTCAGCGGACTTTCGCGCCTCGGCGGCGCGAACGCATTGGAAATGGCCCTCACCGGAACGATTCTCATCGTCATCGTCGCCCTGGTCTTCGATGCCCTGCTCGTTCTGCTCGGCCGACTCACCATCTCGAGGGGACTGAAATGACCCAGCCAGCCGACGCCACCGTCTCGGCGGCCGCCACCGACCGCACCGTCACCGGCGCGTCGATCACCCTCGAGGGTGTCGTCAAAAGATATCGGGGACAGGACAAACCCGCTGTGGAGCGCCTCGATCTCGACATCGACGCCGGGCACATCGTGGCGTTCGTCGGACCGTCCGGATGCGGCAAGACGACGACCCTGAAGATGATCAACCGGCTGATCGAGCCGACCGAGGGTCGGATCTACATCGGTGGCCGCGACGTCACCAAGGAGAACCCCGACAAGCTGCGGCAGTCGATCGGATACGTCATCCAGTCCGGCGGATTGTTCCCGCACTGGGACGTCGCCAAGAACATCGGCGCGATTCCCCGAGTGCTCGGCTGGAACAAGAAACGCATCGCCGAGCGCACCGAGTACCTACTCGACCTCGTCGGCCTCGACGCCGACGCATTCGCCCACCGGCTCCCCAAGGACATGTCCGGCGGCCAGCAGCAGCGCGTCGGTGTGGCCCGCGCACTCGCCGCCGACCCACCCGTCCTACTCATGGACGAACCGTTCGGCGCGGTCGATCCGATCACCCGGGTTCGCTTGCAGGACAGCCTGATCGGTATCCAGAAGGAACTCGGCAAGACGATCGTGATCGTCACCCACGATTTCGAGGAGGCCACCAAACTCGGCGACAAGGTGCTCATCCTGTCGCAGGGCGGCCACGTCGAGCAGTACGCCACGCCCGAGGAGATCCTCGCCAACCCGGCCACGCCGTTCGTCGAGGAATTCATCGGATCCGGTGCGACACTGGCACATCTGACCCTGTCGCGGGTCCGCGACGTCGCCCACGACGAGGTGACGACCGTCCACGTGGGCGAGCCGGCGGCCGACGCGCTGACCAGGGCCCGCGCAGCCGGCCACAAATGGGTGGTCGTCGTCGACCAGGCCGGCCACCCACGTGCGTGGCCGTCGCTGGAGGAACTCGCGAGCAAGAAAACCGTGTCGGACTATGTGGACCAACGACTCCCGGTGGTCGCATCCTCCTCCACCCTCAACGACGCACTCGACACCATGCTCGCCGCCAGCCAGGGCGGAACACTGGTGACCGATCGACGGGGCGCGGTGATCGGCTCCCTGGGCATCAAATCGGTCATGGACATCATCCAGGCACAGCTCGCCGAAGCGCGAGAGGAAGAGTCGCACACCTCCTACATCGAACACGCCGACGGTACCGGCCCCATCGAGACACCGATCGTGGCCGCGATCGACGACGGCGAGGACGACGTGGACGCCGAACGAACGGCGTCGGGCGCATGACGAGCCCCGAGGCGACCGGCGCCACCGGGATCGCAGCCGAGCGACCCGGTGCGATGAGTTCGGCGCTGCAACGGTTTCGGCGGTTCCCGATGGACGTGTGGCTGGAGCCGCTGCTCATCGTCGTCATCGGCGCCGGCTACATCATCTGGTATCAGTCCACGACCTTCACCGAGACCGAGAGCGCCGCGCTGTCGTGGTCGACCCTGCAGACCACGATCCTCGACCACATCAAACTGACCCTGGTGGCGACGGTGATCGTGGTGGTCATCGCGATCCCCCTGGGAATCCTGCTGACCCGCCCGTCGATGCGCTGGCTCAACCCGATCGCGGTGAACATCGCCAACATCGGTCAGGCCGCCCCGGCGGTGGGCCTGCTGGTGCTGTTCACCTTCTGGCTCGGGACCGGATTCCGCACTGCGGTGGTCGGTTTGGTGGTGTACGCGATCCTGCCGATCCTGCAGAACACCATCGTCGGTCTGCAGCAGGTGGACCGCCGCACGATCGAGGCCTCGCGCGGCATCGGCATGTCCGCGGTCCGCACGCTCGTACTCGTCGAGCTGCCGCTGGCCGTGCCGGTGATCCTCAACGGTGTGCGCACGGCGCTGGTCATCCTGGTCGGTACCGCGACCCTGAGTACCTTCATCGGCGCCACCAGCCTGGGGACACTCATCACCACCGGCATCACGTTGTTCTTGCCGAAACTGCTGATCTCCGGGGCGATCCTGGTGGGTCTGCTGGCCCTGACCATCGATTGGCTCGGCCGGCTCGTCGAGCTGGTGGCCACACCGCGAGGGATCTGATGTCGACCCTGATTCGTTCGAACCGCCCCGGACGCCGCCCGCTGTCGGCGGTGCTGATCCTCGCCGTCAGTGTCTTGGTGATCGCCGGATGCGGGTTGGTCAGCTCGTCGGGCACCTTTCACAAGTCCGCACTGCCCGACGGCAAGACGCCACTCGCCGGGGCCGAGATCACGGTCACGTCCAAGAATTTCACCGAGAGCATCCTGCTGGGCAAGATCGCCGCCACCTACCTCGCGGCGGCCGGCGCCGATGTCACCGACCTCACCAACGCACCCGGATCGGCCTCGAGCCGCCAGGCGATGCTCAATGGCGCAGCGGATCTGGCGTGGGAGTACACCGGTACGGCGTGGGTGACGTACCTGCACGAGACCAAGGTCATCCCCGACCCCCAGCAGTTGTGGCAGCAGGTCCACGACGTCGAACTCGCCCAGAATCATCTGGTGTGGTTGCCGCCGGCCAATTTCAACGACACCTACGCGTTCGCGGCGTCGTCGTCGACGGCCAAGCGGCTCAACGTCACGACGATGTCGGACATCGCCCGCTTGCCCGTCGATCAGCGCACCTTCTGCGTCAACGACGAATTCTTCTCGCGCCCAGACGGTTTCCTGCCCATGCTCAAGACCTACGACATGCCCTACGACGCCCCCAACGGGGTTCCTTCGGGCAACGTCACGCAGATGGATTCCGGCGTGGTCTACACCTCCACCGCCAAGAGTTCGCCGTGCAATTTCGGCATGGTGTACACCACCGACGGCCGCATCAAGAACCTCGACCTCAAGGTGCTCGTCGACGACAAGAAGTACTTCCTGCCCTACAGCGGGACCGTCGTGGTCCGTGAATCCGTCCTGAAGGCGCATCCGGAGATCGCGCCGCTGATGGCCACGATCTCGGAGCGTCTGACCGACGAACTCATGCAGGAACTCAACGGCCGCGTCGACATCGACGGTCAGGATCCGTCCGACGTCGCCTACGACTGGCTCAAGAGCGAGAAACTCATCACCTAGTCGCCCGGGTCCTCACCGTCCGGCCTTGTGCGCCTTCTGCATCTCGCGGATCTGCTCCGGGGTCATCGGTGGCGCTCCTAACGGCGTACGGGACGGTTCGGCGCTGACGGCGTCGAGGATGAGATCGAGGTAGCGACGCCAGGTACCCGGCGCGCACTGCTCGGTGACCTCGGAGACCGCCTTGAGCATGGTGAACAGCGCGTAGAAGTCGGTCGGGGTCAGGTCCGGCCGGAGCACACCCGCGGCCATCGCCCGGTCGAAGATCTTCTCGATGCGCTCGGACAGGGTCGCCTTGAGGGCCTCGATCTCGGGGTTGCTGTGGTCGATCGTCATGATGATCGCGGCCAGACCCCGATCCTCCGACATCACCTGACACATCCAGGTCATCAACCCCACCACGGCATTCCACGGGTCCTCGTCGTCGATCGCCTCGCCGGTCCGGGCGACCACCGATTTCAGGTGTTCCAGGAAAACGCCGAACACCAGGTCGTCCCGATTGGCGAAGCGCCGGTACACGGTGCCCACCCCGACGCCGGCGGCCTCGGCGACGTCGTCGAGCGACACGTCGAGTCCGCGCTCGGCGAAGAGTCCCCGTGCCGCGGAGATGATCCGCAGCCGGTTGCGCTCGGCGTCCGCGCGCAGCGGTTTTCCCGACGAAGCGGACGTATCCGACGCAGATGCAGTGGTCATGGTCACAGATTAGCAAACGGAGGAATCATCTCCAGTTGAGTGCCGTTGTCACCCAGGTAACCGGAGGCAGGTCCTCCACCTAGTCCACAGGGAGTCCCCATGACAACAACTCTCGAGAAGTCCGGAGACGGCGAACTCGCGGTTCCCGCCGAGTCGGCAGCCGACCGGCACCATCGCCTGCGGTGGGTCATCCTGGGCGTGCTCGGCCTCGCCCAGCTGATGGTCGTGCTCGACGCCACCATCGTCAACATCGCACTGCCGCACGCACAAACCGCCCTGCAGTTCGGCGACGCCGACCGGCAATGGATCGTCACCGCCTATGCCCTCGCCTTCGGCAGCCTGCTGCTGCTCGGCGGCCGCCTCTCCGACCTGCTGGGCAGGCGGACCACCTTCATCATCGGCCTCGTCGGATTCGCGGTCATGTCGGCGGTCGGCGGTGCCGCGGTCAACTTCGACATGCTCGTCGCCGCACGCGCCGGTCAGGGTGTGTTCGGCGCGCTGCTGGCTCCGGCCGCACTGTCGCTGCTCACCACGACGTTCACCGATCCGTCCGAGCGTGGCAAGGCCTTCGGCATCTTCGGTGCGATCGCCGGTGGCGGTGGCGCCCTGGGCCTGCTGCTCGGCGGCATGCTCACCGAGTGGGCCGACTGGCGCTGGTGCCTCTACGTCAATCTGGTGATCGCCGCGATCGCCCTGGTCGGTGCCGTCCTGTTCATCGGTCCGCATCGGGCCGAGGTCCGGCCCAGGCTGGATCTCCCCGGCGTCGTGACGGTGTCGGCGGCCCTGTTCTCCATCGTGTACGGCTTCTCCAACGCCGAGACCAACGGCTGGAACGACTGGGCGACCATCACCTGGCTGGTGGCCGGCGCCGCCCTGCTGACCCTGTTCGTGTGGCTGCAGTCGCGCACCCCGCACGCCCTGCTCCCGCTGCGCGTGATCCTCGACCGCACTCGCGGTGGCTCCTACCTCGCGGTGTTCATCGTCGGTATCGGGATGTTCGGGATCTTCCTGTTCCTCACCTACTACCTGCAGCAGAACCTGCAGTTCAGCCCGGTCCGCACCGGCCTGGCGTTCCTGCCGATGATCGGCGCCCTGATCGTCACCGCGACGACCTCGACCGCGGTGCTGCTGCCCCGCTTCGGCCCGCGCTGGTTGATGACCATCGGTTTGTCGATCGCGGCGGTCGGCATGGTGTTCCTCACCCAGCTCGACGACTCGAGCACCTATGCGGCCAATATCCTGCCCGGCCTGCTGATCATGGGCGTCGGCCTCGGCGCCTCGATGGCACCGGCCATGCAGGGCGCGATCTCGGGCGTCTCGCCCGAGGACGCGGGCGTCGCGTCGGCCACGGTCAACACCATGCAGCAGGTCGGCGGTTCGGTGGGGACAGCCCTGCTGAGCACCATCGCCTCGAGTGCCGCAGCGTCCTATGCGACGTCACATGCCGCACACGCAACGAGCCTCGAGCAGCTCAAGATGATGGCCGCCGTGCACTCCTACACCGTGGCCTTCTGGGTGGCGGCCGGCGTGTTCGCGCTCGGCGCGCTGATCGCCGCGTTCGTCATCCGCAGCGGACCGCTGCCGGTGACCGAGGGTGACGAGGTCATGGTGGCCGCCCACTAGCGGGAGCGTGTCGAGCCGCGGCGGCTCGATGACCCCCGTCCACACCCGGCCCGGTCCCCATCTGGGGTGACCGGGCCGTCTGTATGACCGACCCCGCGTCCCCGCACGGACTCGGCCGGTGTGATCGACGGGTCTCGACGAATGATGTTGGCGCCCTGCAAGTTCGGAGCTGATTGGAGAACCGGCCAGCACACCCGGAACGGTGGCGGGGGTGCTGGTTGCGCGAGTCCTGCCCGCGGCCGTGACACCGAACGGGTAGCGTACCGCGAGAAGACGTCCCGCCGGAACGAATCCGCTCGGCGCCCGGGCGAGCAGGAGGACCACCGCAGCATGCACGACCCCGCCGACCGCAGCGGCTCCGTTCTGGGTGACTACACCCTGCAACGGTTGCTGGGCCGTGGCGCCATGGGCGAGGTCTACGAGGCCCGCGACTCCCGTCGCGGGCGCACCGTCGCGTTGAAGCTGCTGTCTCCGCAGTTCGCCGGTGACGCACTGTTCCGCGAGCGGTTCCTGCGCGAATCGCGGATGGCGGCACAGTTGAGCGATCCCCACGTGATCCCCATCCACGACTGGGGCGAGATCGACGGATTCCTGTTCCTGGACATGCGAATCGTGGCCGGCGGGGGCGATTTGCGCAAGCTCCTGGCGGCGGGCCCGCTGGCACCCGACCGCGCCGTGTCGATCATCGAGCAGATCGCCCACGCACTCGACACCGCGCATGCCGCCGGGCTCGTGCACCGCGACGTCAAACCCGACAACATCCTCATCGACACCAACGATTTCGCCTACCTCGTCGATTTCGGGTTGGCCCAGACCACCACCGATCCGCGGCTCACCGACACCGGCGCGGCCGTCGGATCGTTTGCCTATATGGCACCGGAACGCTTCGGTGCGGGCAACATCGCGACACCGGCCACCGACATCTACGCGCTGACCTGTGTTCTCGTCGAATGCCTCACCGGCTCGGCACCTTTCGGCGCCGGCGACCTCCAGGTCCTCGTCGCCGCACACCTCAACTCGCCGCCGCCGATCCTGCACAGCCCGTTCGACGCCGTCGTCGCACGCGGCATGGCGAAGAATCCCGCCGAGCGGTTCGTCACCGCAGGCGAGCTGGCGCACGCCGCCACCGACGCCCTGGAGGGACGGATCGTGGCGGCACCGCCGATACCCTCGGCGCCGTCGATGCCGAATCCACCGGCGGCGGTGAACCCGCACGTCACCATCGGCCGACAACTCCCACCGGTCACCTACATCCCGCCGGTGGGCACCGCGACCGGCGCACCGCAGATGGGCGCACCCCAGATGGGAGCACCCCAGATGGGAGCACCCCAGTTGGGCGCACCCCAGTTGGGGGCACCGCAGGTGAGCTTTCCGGTTGGGCCGCAGCCGGTTCCGCATCCGCAGGCTCGGGTGTCACCGCAGGGCACCGGCACCCGTGTGGCCGTGATCGTGGGCGCGGTGGTCTTTCTCGCCGTCATCGTGATCGTCGTGGCACTGCTGGTCGCGCTGACCTGACCGGGCGGCATCGTCTGCGGCGAGTACGTCAGTAGAGCGACTTCACGCCACCACAGTTGGCCGGGTACACCGCTGCGGTGCCGAACGGCGGCACCACCGCGAACGACGGATACTGGATTCCGTTGGGGCACTGATAGGTCCCGAATCCGATGCCGATCTGATCACCGTAGTTGTGGCAGATCTGACCGGCGCAGTGGATGTTCGGAGCGGCATCGGCCTGGCCGGTTCCGGCAGCGAGAGCGGCTCCCGCCGAGAGCATCACCCCGATACCGATACCCGAGAGCGTGCGCACCATCGTCCGTCGAGCAGCCATGACTTCCTCCCCGGGCGGGGCCCCTCCCCGACCACAGCGCCAGACTGCCACAGATGTTCGTGATGTTCAATCGGCGATGGCGGCTATCGCACCGAACTATTGTGCGCGCCCGTTGCGGGTGATGTTGTGCCCGGGTTGCGGGCACAACATCACCAGGAATCATTCAACGAGTGCGGCGAGCCGATCGATCGACGCCCGCAGTCGTTCGGGCGTCGTCGCCCGGGCACGCTCCATGCGTACCGGGTCGTCGAGTTCGGTCCAGTCGTAGGTGTGGGTCACCCGAACCGACGCGTCGTCGTTCGGCTCGATCTCCCACCGCCACAGGTGACCGGGGCTCGGCTTGCCCGGCTCGTTGGGCTTCCACGCGATGAGGCGGTTGTCGTCGAATTCGACGATGCGGTTCTCGCGAACCTGCCCGTTGGTCAGGCGCATCGAGAACACGTCGCCCACGCCGTGGATGCGTGTGCCGTCGACGAGTTCGGCGAGGTTGTCGTTGCCGTCCCAGTCCGGCTGCCGCGCGGGGTCGGCGATCAACCCGAAAACCGTTGCGGCGTCGGCGTGGATGTCGCGGGACGCGGAGCGGATGCGATCGTCTGCGGAGGTCACCGGTCGAGCCTAGCGTGGCGGCCGCGTCGGCAACACCGCTTCGATGGCGCTGGCCTCGCCGTGCCGTGCCGTGCCGTGAAGATCGGGTCAGAGTCGACAACTGAGTTCGACGGTGTCGTCGTGCTTGGCGGGCAGCCCGACGCCGACGTACTCGCCGGAGTTGCGGACACGATCGAGGTAGGTCGCCGACTCGGCGTGGGAGGTGTTGTCCGCCAGGATCATCGCGCCCGGTGCCAGCTTCGGCTCGAGGAGATCGAGGACCGGGATGTAGAGGTCCTTCCAGCCGTCGAGGAGGACGAACCCGATCGGCCCGGACACCGATTCGAGCGTGTCGCGGGCGTCGCCGGCCAGGATGGTGATCAGATCGCCGAGTTGCGCCTCGGCGAAGGTCTCCTCGGCGGCCGAGACCTTCTTGGCACTGAGTTCGGTGGTGTAGAGATGTCCGGCCGCTGCCGGGTCGGCCAGGGCGTTGTCGCGCAGCGCCGCGGCGAGAAAGAGCGCCGAGATGCCATAGGACATACCGAACTCCACCACCACTGCCGGGCGCGCCGAGCGGATCAGCGAGTACGCCAGGATGCCGGTGTCCCGGGCGATCGCCATGTAGCGATCCTCGGCGGCGTCGGCTTTCGCCTGTGGCGAGAGCTCGGCGGGCGGACGCGCGGATCGCGGACCCGACGGTCGCCCGCCTTGTGCGGCCTGCTCGTAGAGTCGGTCGAGAATTGCGGAGACAGGTGCGCTGGTCAACGTCGAGGTCATGAGTTCACGGTAGGCGCCGAACCTGAACGTGTCCGCGTCTCTCCGTCAGCACCTTCCCGGCCGATTCTCAGGCGCGCTGCGGTGTCTCCGGAGGGATCGCCGCGAGCAGCTTTCGGGTGTACTCGGTTTCGGGATCGTGCAGAATCCGCGACGCCGGCCCGTGTTCGACGACGCGACCGTCCTGCATCACCGCCACCGTGTCGCTGATCTGCTCGACGACGGCGAGGTCGTGCGCGATGAACAGGTAGGTCAGATTCTTCTCCCGCTGTAGTTGCGCCAGGAGATCGAGTACCGCCGACTGCACCGACACGTCGAGGGAGGCGGTGGATTCGTCGAGGATCAGCACCTGCGGGTCGGAGGCGAGAGCCCTTGCCAGACACACTCGTTGGCGCTGCCCGCCGGACATCTCGTGCGGGTAGCGACGCAGGAACGAGGAGTCGAGGCTGACGTCGGCGAGGAGTTGTTCGGCACGCGTACGCAGCGCTTCACGCCCGGACACGAATCCGTGTGTGCGCAGCGGCTCGGCGATCGAGGCCAGCGCGGTCATTCGCGGATCGAGCGAGGCACCCGGGTCCTGGAACACCATCGCCACCTGCCGGCGCAGAAGCGCGGCGTCGGCGCCGCGGACCCCGACGGCGTCGATGGTACGTCCGTCGACGTCGACCTCGATGCTGCCGCGCACGGTGGTGCCCGCACCACTGGTGACGAGTCCGCTGAGCACGCCGGCGATCGTGGATTTGCCCGACCCGGATTCGCCGACGATGCCCAGTGTGGTGCCGGCGGTGACCGCGACATCGACATCCCGTACCGCGAGCAGGGTTTCGCGTCCGGTACTGCGTCGCACCGTGAAGTCCACCCCTAGCCCGCGGACCGCGACGATCGGCGATTCCTCGGCCGCCACCGCCGATTCGGGTTCGGCACGGTCGGCGACTCGGCTGAGCAGCGGCCGTGAATCCAGCAGTGTGCGGGTGTAATCGTTACGCGGGTGCGCGAAGACCTCGGCGACCGCGCCGCTTTCGATCACTGCGCCCAACCGCATCACGATGACGCGGTCGGCAATCCGGCCGATGACACCGAGATCGTGGCTGATCCACACCACCGCCATTCCGCGCTCTCGCTGCAGGTCGGCGACGAGATCGATGATCTGGGCCTGGGTGGTGACGTCGAGGGCGGTGGTCGCCTCGTCGGCGATGAGGACGTCGGGGTCACACGCCAGTGCCACTGCGATCATCACGCGCTGACGCTGTCCGCCCGACAACTGGTGCGGATAGGACCGCAGCCGTGTTTCCGGGTCGGGTAGGTGCACATCCCGCAGGAGTTTCAGCGCCCGCTCGCGGGCCGCCGACCGGCTGAGACCGAGGTGACGTCGGGGCCCCTCGGTCAGTTGTTCTTCGATGGTCAGCAGCGGATTGAGACTCGACGACGGGTCCTGGAACACGAATCCCACACGCGCGCCGTGCACCGACCGCAGGACCGCGTCGGAGGCGCCGATCACTTCGGTGTCGCCGATGCGCGCGCTACCGGTGATGTAGGCACTCGGCGCGTCGAACAGGCCCGTGGCCGAGAGCACCGACAAGGACTTGCCCGATCCGGATTCGCCGACGATGCCCAGGGTTTCGCCCTTGGCGACGCTGAATCCGACGCCGTGCACGATCTCCCTGGGGCCTACCCCGACGACGAGGTCGGTGACGGCCAGTACCGGGGCGGACCCGGCATCCTGAAGGCCCGGGTCGGCCGTGTTCGAGTCGTGTCGGCGACCGGCCGGTGGCGACGCGGGTGATACGGCCGTGCGGCGGCGCGATCGCCGAGAGCGGCGGTTGCGCAGCAGGGTTCGCTGCCGTGGGTCGAGGACGTCGCGCACACCGTCGCCGATGAGGTTGAACGCGAACACCGTCAACAGGATCGCCAGGCCGGGGAAGACTCCCATCCACCAGGCGCTGGTGATGAATCCCTGGGCATCGAAGAGCATTCGGCCCCAGGACGGTTCGGGCGGCTGCACCCCCAACCCGAGGAACGACAGGGCTGCCTCGGAGAGGATCGCGAACGCCAGCGAGATCGACGTCTGCACCACGACCGGGCCCGAGATGTTGGGCAGCACATGGGAGAACAGGGTGCGCGAGGTCGAGACCCCCATCGTCGTCGCCGCGGCGACGTACTGCGTCTGTCGCACGCGAAGGGTGTCGGCGCGCGCGACCCGCGCGAAGATCGGGATGTAGACGATGCCGATCGCCACCATCGCCGAGGTGACGCCCGGCCCGAGGATCGCGACGATCGCGAGCGCGAGCAGCATCACCGGGAAAGAGAACATCACGTCGACGATCCGCATCAGGACGGTGTCGACCACACCGCCGGCGAATCCGGAGAACATGCCGAGAACGACTCCGACGATCAGCGAGATGGCCACGGCGACAACGGCTACCCGCATGCTGACCGATGCGGCGAGAACCACTCGGGAGAACACGTCGCGGCCGAGGTCGTCAGTGCCGAACAAGTGTGACCAACTCGGTGCGGACAACGCGTCGGGCACGTTGATGTCGTTGGCGCCGTACGGCGCGATCAGCGGGCCGAAGATCGCGCACACGATGACCACCACGAGCACGATCACCCCCGCCACCGAGGCGCGATTACGCAAGAACAATCGCCACGCCGAATCCGTCGACACCGCTGTTCCGGCCGGGGCGGCCGTGGGCCCGGTCAGGGTCATGAGAGCCGAATCCTCGGGTCGATGATGGCGTAGAGCACGTCGACGACGAGATTGACGACCAGGAAGACCGCCGCGATCAACAGGATGGCGCCCTGCAGCATCGGGTAGTCGCGGGCGGCGACGGAGTCGTAGACGAGTTTGCCCAACCCCGGCCAGGCGAAGACCACCTCCACCACGATCACGCCGCCGAGTAGCGCCGCGAGTTGGATGCCCGAGATGGTCAGCACGGGCACCAGCGCGTTGCGGCCGATGTGAGCGACCAGGATTCGGCGGCGACTGAGTCCCTTGGATTGCGCGGTGACGACGAAGGGTGCGTTGGCCGCCTCGAGCACCGCCGTGCGTACATACCGGGTCATGATGGCGCCGGTGACGGCCCCGACGGTGATCGCCGGCAACACGATGTGTTCGAGCCACGGCACCGGTCCCGCCGACAACGGGCGATAGCCTGCCGACGGCAGCCATCCCAGTGCGGTCGAGAAGACGGCGATGAGCAGGATGCCCATCCAGAAGTCGGGGACGGAGATGCCGAACTGCGACAGGACGCGAATACTATTGTCGGCCATCCGTCCTTCGCGCATCGCCGCCCACGTGCCCAGCGGGATCGAGATCACCAGCGCCACGACGATGGCCGACAGGGCGAGCGCGATCGTGGCCGGCAGTCGTTGCAGCAGTGTGGTGGTCACCGGTTCGTTGTCACGAAAGCTCACGCCGAGATCGCCGGTGAACACGTTGCCGATGTAGTGGACGAGTTGGGTGAATGCGGGCTGATCGAGACCCGAGGCGTGCCGCAGGGCGTCATAGGCCTGCGGGGTGTACCGGGTGCCCAACGCGATGCGCACCGGGTCGCCGGGCACCACCTGGATCAGCAAGAACACCACGATGATCACCCCGAGCAGGACGATCGCCGAGTAGAGCAGGCGCAGCAGGATGAAACGTACGAGGGGCCAACCGAATCCGTTCATTGTCCGCGGCTCCTGTCCAGGCGCGCGTCGCGGAAGCGGATGGCCTTGTCCGAGCGCACCGTGTAGTCGAGCAATGCCGTGGTGTAGGCCTGGGTGGCCGACGGATTGTAGAGGTAGAGGTAGCTGACGTCGTCGGCGATGCGGGTGGCGGCGTCGGCGTAGATCGACTTGCGCCGGGTGACGTCGAGTTCGGTGCGCCCGGCGTCGAGGAGGCGATCGACCGCCGGGTTGGAGTACTTCTGGGAATTCGACGTGCCGCCCGTGTGGTGTTGGGCGTAGTAATAGTCGTCGGGGTCGATGTTGCCCAGCCACCCGAGGAGCAGCGCGTCGAACTTGCCCTGGGATTGCCTGTCGAGCCACACCCCGAAGTCGAGTTGTTCGATGGTCACGTCGATTCCGACGTCGGCGAGATTGGACGCGACGACCTGGGCGGCGGTGACGGTTTCGGGGTATTCGGTGGTGACCATCAGGCCCATGGGCAGTGAGCGGTGGCCGGCAGCTCTGAGCAACCCGCGCGCCTTGTCCAGGGCCGCATCGCGTGTCAGGCCTGCGGTGTAGCGGTCGTATTCGGTGAACCACGGACTCGTCTTGGGGATGGCAAGCTGGTTGGGGGTGGCGGTGCCGTAGCCGACGACCTGCGCTATCGACGGCCGGTCGATGGCGTAGGCGACCGCCTGCCGAATCCTGGTGTCGCCGAACGGTGCCTTCGCGAAGTTCATGGTCACATACCAGTAGTCGTTGGCGACCACCGTGCCGACGGTGAGCGCGTCGTCGTTGCGCAGGATGCCGATCTGTTGTGCGGGAATGGAATCGGTCCAGTCGACCTCGCCGGAGCGTACGGCCGAGACCGCGGTGGTGCCCTGGGAGATGAAACTGAAGGCGACCCCGTCCACGTGCGGACCGCCGGACCAGTGGCCGGGACGAGCCTTGAGGACCAGTGACGTTCCGGGCGAGCCGGATTCGTAGGCGAAGGGGCCTGTACCGATCGGGCGGGTGGTGATCTCCCCGGATTCCACATTGCGGCGGTTCACGATCGCCATGCCCTTGAACCCACCGATGTTGGCGAGCAGGTTCGGGCTCGGCGATGTGGTGGTGAGGACGACGGTCTGGGCATCCGGTGCCTCGACGGTGGCGACGTTCTCCAATCGCCATGAGCTGGAGAGCTGTTGGTCGATGATCCGGCGATACGAGTACACCACGTCGTTGGCGGTCAGCGGATCACCGTTGTGGAACTGCACCCCGGGCCGCAGGGTGAACGTCCATCGGGTGGCGTCCGGGCTGACCTCCCAACACTGGGCGAGGGCGGGCACCATCTGCAGTTGCTCGTTCGGCTCGACGAGGGTGTCGAAGACGTTCTCGAGGATTTCGAAGGAGAAATACGAGCTGGTCTTGTGCGGGTCGAGCTGATCGGGCTCCCCTGCAATGGCCGCGCGAATGGTGTTGGGCGAGTCCGCCAATCCCGAACCGGCGCTCGGGGCACACGCCGACAGAGCTGACGCCCCAACCACTCCCATGCCCGCAGCAGCCGACAACGACAAGAACCGGCGCCTGCTCACCGGGGACGCGAACGCCGATGACCTGCACTGTTGGTGCGCATCGGCCATGCGGCACATTCCCTCCCGCGCCCGTCGGGCGCCCGTGGTCAGTGTTTCGCAGTCTGCCCGCCGTCGCCCGACTTGGCAACCCAACGCATTTCATATCGTGAGACGACAACCCGGTAGCCGCACTACAGCGGGGTGGATCGAAGTGCTTCGCGCAGGAAGTCATGCAGCGTCGTCGTCACTGCGGTCTCGCCGGCCGCACCCACCACGAGTGCGATATCTCGCTCAATTCCCCCTATAGGCGCTATCTCGACCATTCCGGCACCGGCCATACCCCGCGGCAGCAATGAGATCCCCAGGCCGCGTGAGACCAGCTCGACGATCGAGGAGAACTCGGTGATCTCGATCGCGACCTGCGGTTCGAACCCTGCGGCCCGACAGATCTCCTCGGTCATTCGTCGCAGGTGGTAACTCGGTGGATTGGCAATGAAGGTCTCCCCGCTGAGCGCGCTGATGCGCAGACGTCGGTGATGAGCCAGCCGATGATCGTCGGGAACGACGATCACGATGCTCTGGCGGCCGATCAGTCTGTGCGGCAACTTCTCCGGTGGCGGAATGACCACCGCGAGGTCGAGTTCTCCGGACTGCAGGTCATCCACGAGCGCCTGGCCGTGGGCCTGCTTGAGATGCAGGTGTACGCCCGGGTGCCGACGACGAAACGCGGCAAGGATCTCGGGCATCGAGCCCGACCCCAACGTCAGCGGGTAGCCGAGGCGCACCGTCCCGGTGTCGGCATCAGCCGCCGACACCGTGTCGGCCAACACCCCGGCGAGTTCACGGAGTATCGGCCGCATCCTGGTGGCGAGTTCGCGTGCGCGCGGGGTCATCGCGACAGTCCGAACCTCTCGAACAACCAGCTCCATGCCGAGTTCCCGCTCGAGAGCGTGGATTCGACGGCTCATTGATGACTGCGGGATCCCCAGCGACGCCGCTGCGCGCGTCATGTGTCCGGCGTGCGCGTCGAGTTCGTCGAACGCCCGAAGGCAGGGTGCGAGCGCCTCGACCAATTCATCCATATTCCGATCATATCGTCCCAAACAATCATTGGACGCATCGATTACCTGCGGCACACACTGAGCTGACACCACGGAAAGGACACCATGCCCAGTCACCGATATCGCACCCTCGCGCCGACCGACGTTCTCATGATCGGCGGCGGAATCATGTCGTCCACGCTCGCATCGATGCTCGCCGTTCTCCAACCAGATTGGCGTACAACCGTTGTGGAGCGTGGATCGGGCGTGGCCCAGGAAAGCAGCAATGCCTGGAACAACGCGGGTACCGGCCACAGCGGATACTGCGAGCTCAACAAGGGCGTGTGGCCCAATTCCTCTGCGATGGATTTGCGGGGTCGATGGTTTCCTGGCAAGGCGGAGGAGGGAGCGATAGCGGAGCTATCGTGACCGACGACAACGCGGCCAGGGAGACATCGAACCGCAAAGACGCGCAAAGGGAATTGGGCGACACGCCCACAATGCCGGACCCCACCGATCCGGCGAACGCGGTCGGTATCGCAGAGCAGTTCCTGGCGACCCGGCAATGGTGGTCGTACCTGGCCGACAATGGACTCGTCGAACCATCCCGATTCGTCTCGGCAACACCGCATCTCGATGTGGTATTCGGCGAACGCAACATCACCTATCTGCGGCGCAGGTACGAAACCTTGAAACGGCAAGCATGTTTCGCCGATGTCGAGTACAGCGAAGACCGCGCACAGATCGCCCGGTGGGCGCCCTTGGTGATGGCCGACCGCCACTCCGAGGAAACCGTCGCGGCAACGCGGGTCGCCGACGGCACCGACGTCGACTTCGGCGCGCTGACCCGCGAGATGCTCGCCGTGAGCACGCGCACCGGCGGCACGGTCACCTGTGATCACGAAATCAGGACGCTGCGTCGGAATTCCCAGGGCGGGTGGGCCGCTCGCGGACGGACCTCTGACGGTGAACGATTCGAGATCACCGCGCGATTCGTCTTCGTCGGCGCGGGCGGCAAGGCACTGACGTTGTTGCAGCGCGCACGCGTTGACGAGGTCCGCGGCTACGGGGTGCTGCCGGTGGGCGCGGCGTTCTTCCGGTGCGCGAACCCGTCGGTGGTTCAACAGCATCAGGCCAAGGTGTACGGCCAAGCTCCGCTCGGCGCCCCGCCGATGTCGGTTCCCCACCTGGACGCACGCGTCGTGGACGGCACGCCCTATCTGATGTTCGGCCCGTACGCCACCTTCAGCACCAAGCTTCTCGCACACGGCGCCTGGACCGACTTCTTCGCGACACTGCGGTGGCACAACCTGCGAACGCTGAGTGCCGCCGGCCGAGACAATCTCGCGCTGGTGCGATATCTCGTATCGCAGCTGATCGCCCGTGAGTCGACCAAATTCGCGCAACTCCAGCACTTCTACCCCGGAGCTGATCCCGCCGATTGGGACATGCTCGCCGCAGGTCAGCGCGCACAGTTGGTCACCCCGGATACGGACCGGGGCGGAGTACTGCGGACCGGCACCGAACTCGTCGTCAGCGCGGATCGATCGATCGCGGGTTTACTCGGCGCTTCTCCCGGGGCGTCGACCGCCGTGCCGATCATGATCGAGGTATTGCGGCGCGCGTTCCCCGACCACTGGCGTGCGCTGTGGCACGAGGTGATGGCCGCCGCCGTTCCCGCACAGTCGAATCCGCCGCGGACCGTCGACGGGGTCCATGACGCACTTGCCGTCACCGCGCGATCGCTGGGTCTGGATGGGCCAGGTGCTCAGGCCGGTGTGTCAGCGTGAGCCCTCGGACCCGACGAGTCTCCTTCAGCCGATCAGCCACGCGACGATGGCGACCGCACCGAGATAGAACAGGACGCCGCCGACGACGAGCACCAGCGCGAACACCGTCGCCACCGGCATGACACCCCACCGCTGCGACCACGTTCCGAGGTCTCCCATGTGCGCGAGTGCTGCCGCGAGAAGCCCACACCCGGCAACGAAGAGCACCGTCCTGACCAGGTACGCCCACGCCCCGGTGATTCGTGCCGATCCGATCGACACCTCCACACGTCTGTGTCCCCACTTCACGATTGCCCACCTCCCCTTGCCTGCACTTTCGGCAATCAGGGAGTTAGTCGACCGGATTGCCGGGATGAGCACGCGAAAGTGACCGAGGTCTCATCCGCACGTCGGTTCGGATGTGAACACAATGACAACAACCTTGGCCGACAGGTGTCGGCGCGCAACCATGGGCACGTCAACGGAAAGGCAGGACACATGGCGTTCGACACCACCGCTTCGACCCTCGACCCGACAGCCCGCCCCGATCTCGACATCGCCCGCAGCTGGCTGCTGACCCCGGCAACACCCGACCAGCCCGAACTGATCGACACCGCACTGCGATCCGACGCCGATGCGGTCATCCTCGACCTCGAGGACGGTCTGGCCGCCGCACTCAAGCAGGCAGGACGGAAGGCAGTCCGCCGATTCCTCGGCTCGACAAGCGCCTGGGTGCGTGTGGCCCAGACGGGAACCCCGGATTGGGCCGCCGACATGGCCGTTCTCGCCGGGGCATCCGGGCTGCGCGGCGTCGTACTCGCCAAATGCGAGAGTCCCAACGATGTGGCGGCAACGGCCGGCCGTCTCGGCGTTGGTGTGCCCGTGGTCGCGCTGATCGAGTCGGCCGTCGGTGTGGAAGATGCCACTCTCATCGCCCGACACCCGTCGTGTGTGCGTCTGGCCTTCGGGTCCGGGGACTTCCGCCGCGATACCGGTATGGCCGATGATCCGATGGCCCTTGCCTATCCGCGAGCTCGCCTGGTGATCGCATCTCGGGTGGCCGGGCTACCGGGACCGATCGACGGGCCCACGCGGGCCGCCGACGCCGACGACCTGCACGCCGACACCATGCATGCTGCGTCGATGGGAATGACCGGTCGGTTGTGCCTTCGTCCCGACCATGCCGGGGTCATCAACACCGTGTTGAGTCCCACCGACAGCGAGGTCGCACATGCCCGTCGCCTCATCGACCGTCTCGGTGATGGGCAGCATGTCACCGACGGCAGCGATCTTCCGAATCTGGTGCGAGCCAAGGCATTGGTGGCCCGCGCCGAGCGCCTCGGCATGGCCGTGCTCTGACGCTGCACCGCCACACGAGCACGGTCACTCCGGTCCGCGAATCACTTCGGTCGCGCGGCGGTGACCGACGCCATCGCCTCCCACGGCCCGCCGAACCAGCCGTTCGGGCCGATCCGTCGGACATTCACCTCGACCATGCCCAGTTCGCGTAGGCGTTGGGCGTATTTGCCGACGCTGCGAATGTCTGCGATACAGAGGCGCCCTCCCGGACGCAGGACCCGCGCTGCCTCATCGATGGCACGCAAGCGCCCCTGAATGCCCGAAATATTGTGGATGGCAAGGGAGCTCACAACGACGTCGAACGACGCATCGGGATAGGGCAACGAACGCAGGTCGCCGGTATCGAGTTCGACGCGGTCACCGACGCTCGCGGCTTCGGCGTTCATGCGGGTGCGCGTCTGGTCATTGCCGCTCTGGTCCACCGATCGCCATAGATCGATTCCGGTGGCCGAACCCGAGTCCAGCCGACGAGCAGCAGCGACCAGGACCGCGCCGCGGCCGCATCCGAGATCCAGTACGTGCTCGGATCCCTGTAGGCCAAGCCAGTCCAGTAACCCGCTCCACACTTGATGTTTCCCGATGAGCGTCGTGTACAGATACATTGCCGTTTGGGCCAAAAAGAACAGTCCGATCACGACCAACCAGACATTGGATCCGACGATGCCGAGTACGACGAGGACGACCGTCGCCGCACCGAGGACGATCGGAACATAGATGGCGTCGATCCCGTAGCGCAGGGTGGGGCCGGACGGCTCTCGTTCGCTCATGAGTGGACGCTACACCCGAGTTGGCCGACGCGGGGCCGTGGCGGAGTCCGCAGCAGCAGAGTCCACGCCGTCGCAACCCGTTGCCCGCTCAAGCCGGCTCGGCGGACTTCGTGGGTAAGCGAACCTCCGTCTCTTCGGCCATCGCCCGGTCGGCGTCGCGCATCGGTAGGGCGAACAGCAGTACCAGCGCGACAAGCGATCCCAGCCCCATGATCCCGGATACCTGGAGCAGACTCTGGTCGCCGAGGACCTGGAACATCAAGCCCGCGAGCAGCGGCGAACTCGCCGCACCCAATCGTCCGACGCCCAGGGCGATTCCGGTGCCGGTTGCTCGGGCGTATGCCGGGAAGCACCGTGCGAACGCCGAGTAGTAGCCCACCATGGCCGCATTGGTGAACATCCCGGCGAGCAGCGCGCCGACCTGCCAGCCGAGCAGGGTGTCCTTGCCCATGCCGAAGGCAAAGACCAGCAATGCGCCGAGAATCAGGGACAGTGCCAGCGGGATCTTGATGTCCCACCAGCGCATGGCGATTCCGAAGATGAGACAGCCGATCGCTCCACCCACGTTGGCCCAGGTGAGTACGCCTGCCGCCTGCGCGGGCGAGTACCCGAGGTCGGCGACAATCTGGGTGGCCCACTTCAACACGTAATAGAAGGTGATGGTGTGGAAGGTGTAGCCGAGCGCGAGCAACACCGTGGTGCGACGTAGACCGGGCTTGCGCAGCAGATCCAGAGCCCGTGGCTTCTCGGCTGCGGTAACGCGTTTGGGCAGAGCATCGATGAGCGGAAGCTGCAGCGCTTTGAGGCTCCGGTTGATCTTGCGCACCGCATCGTCAGGGCGTCGTGCTGCATAGTAGGCGGGGGTCTCGGGCACGAGCAGCAGCACCAGCGGGATCATCACCGCCGACACGATGGCACCGAACACGAAGACCGAACGCCAGTCGAAGGCCACCAGCAACCAGTGTTGCGCCACCAGACCACCGATCACCGCGCCCACCGGGTAGCCGACGACCATCGCCGACATGGCGATGCTGCGGCCCTTGGCGCTCGACGTCTCGGCGGTCACCGCGTTGATCGCGGCGAGCATGCCGCCGATACCGAGGCCGGTGATCAGACGGACCGCCACCAGGAAGGCGACCCCGTCGGCGGTTGCCGCGAGGAACATGCCGACCGACATCACGCTCAGACACAACAGGATTGCCGGTTTGCGGCCGAGTCGGTCGGCGAGTCCGCCGAGTACGACGGACCCGATGCCCATACCTATCAGCTCTGCGGACAGGATGACGCCGAGCTCACCTCGGGCGATCCCCCAGTCCTTGGCGATGCCCGGCGCCGCGAAAGCGCTGGCGAGGACGTCGAATCCGTCGAGCGCATTCAGGACGACCATGAGTGCCACGCAGATCCATTGTCGAGATCTCATGGGGTGTTGTTCGACGACGAGTCGGGGGTCGAGGGTCGCAGAAGACATGACTGTTCTCCATCGGTCGTGGTGGGCGAAAAGGGTTCCAGGCCCTGGCGTTCAGGGTTTCTCGAGGGTGAGGATCGGCGTCGATCCGCCACCTACGACCCGGGATACACATGCGCACAATCGTTTTGCTTCGGTCTTCTGCTTCTCGCTGTAGAAGACGTCGCGGTGGTCGATCCGGCCGGACACCTCGACAACCGATAACTCGCACAGGCCGCATTCGCCACGTCGGCAGTCCGACATGACGTCGAGTCCGGCGCGCTCGAGGGCACCGAGGAGGGTCTCGGAAGTACCGACGGTGGTGCGGAAGTCGAGGCTCGGGATGGCGACCTCGAAGGGTTCGGGATCGAACCAGCCGCTGTTGCCGAAGGTTTCGTACCGCAGGTTCGCCTGTGGGAGTCGGCGGGCGAGCCAACGGCGGCGGGTGTCGTCCATGAGTCGAATGGGTCCGCACATGTAGAGTTCGGTGCTCTCGTCGAGATCGTCGACGATGTCGGCGACGTCGAGGTAGGCGCCTTCGTCGTTGGCGTACACCGTGATCCGGTCGCCATGGAGCACCTGTAGCT
Organism: Gordonia polyisoprenivorans; assembly: GCF_017654315.1. Lineage (NCBI taxonomy): Bacteria > Bacillati > Actinomycetota > Actinomycetes > Mycobacteriales > Gordoniaceae > Gordonia > Gordonia polyisoprenivorans. Next base: position 2,180,595 of record NZ_CP072203.1, on the reverse strand, counting down.
CGTCGAGGAAAGCCATCACCCGGCGGCTTCGGCCGACGTAATGGATCTCGTATTCGGCACCGAGTCGGGCCAGCACCGCGGCCATTCCCGCCATCGCGGTGATCCCGATGCCGCCGGCGAGGAGCACATAACGTTGCGCGCCGACGCGCAACGGAAAGTTCTGCAGGGGTGCGGTGATCTCGACCTCGTCGCCGGCACGTAGGCCATGCATATAGTGCGAGCCGCCACGTGAGGTCGGTGACCACCGGACGCCGAGCGTCACCGACGTTCCGTCGGGCGAGCCGTGCACGATCGAGTAGGAGCGGGTGTCGTTGTCGGGCAGCCGGATGTCGAGGTGCGCCCCCGGCGGCGCGTGATGGGGCCGGTCGGTGACGATCTCGATTCGCGCAATACCCTCGGCCGCAGGAACGTTCGACACCACCCGGCCGCGGAGCCATTCGATCTGGTTGTCCGTCATCGTCGTGGCCCTGCGGTGGCGGTGAGCGCATCGATGTTGGTGATGGCGCTGCGTTCCTGCTCGATCATCCGGGCAACGATGCGACGCGCCCACATCCCGCCCGCGTCGATGTTGAGGTTGTAGAACTCGTGGTCGGGGTTGGCCTCGATGGCCGCCTGTTGCGCGGTGAGCATCTCCTCGTCCTCGCCGAAGACACCGTGCACTCCGTCGCGTAGTTGGGTGGTGATGAGTTGGCTGTCGAGGCGGTAGTTGCGCATGAAAGCCCAGAAGTAGATCGCCGTACGCTCATCGACCGGACTGATGGTGTTCATGACGAATCCGTTGACGCCCTGACTTCGATCGCCTTCTGGAGCGCCGGTGCCCGCCTTGGCGACTCCGACGTCGATGCGGATCGTGCCCGGCGCCTGGAATTCGATGATCTGCCAACGATCGACCTTGCCGGTGAATCCGGGGAACTTGTCGCGCATATTCTTCAGCCAGAACGGCGGGGCGTCGATGTTGTGCATCCACCGGGTCACGGTGACCGTGTTCTCGTCGTGGGTGGTGATGAACTCGGATTCGCTGAGTTCATCCTGACCGATTGAGGACGAGTGGACGAACTCCTCGTGCGTGAGATCCATCAGATTGTCCACCACGAGTTGGTAATTGGCGCGCACGTCGATGGTCAGACCGTCGCCGGCCCACTCCGGCGAATCCATCTGGAACATGTCCGGGATCGTCGACGGGTCGGCCAGGGTCGGGTCACCGGGCCACACCCACAGGTACCGGTGGCGCTCCTCGATCGGATACGACGCGACCATCGCCGACGGATTGATGGTCTCCTGGGCGGGCATCCGCGTGCAGCGACCGGCGGCGTTGTACCGCAGTCCGTGATACGGGCATTGGATCTCCTCGGCTCCGATCCGTTTACCCATCGATAGCGGTGCCAGGCGGTGCCAACACGCGTCGGCCAACGCAACCGGGCGTCCGGAATCGGTGCGGTAAAGCGCCAGCGGTTTGCCTACGACCGTGCGAGCCAGGATCTGCGTCGAGCCGACCTCGTGGTCCCAGGCGGCTGCGTACCAGGCGTTGAGCGGAAACTGCATGTTCTTCGCGGTGGCTCCCGCGGGACCGAGGTCGGTCATGGCGTGTCCTTCATACGATGGGCTGCATCGCGTGTGTGAACTACCTATGTATGTAGATAGTTGGTGACGTGGAGCACACGATATTCATATCCGTAGAGATTGTCAACGGTTTCGGCATTCACCGACCTTGCGTTGAGGATGAGGCGCAGCAGGGTCGGCCGTTCATACGCCCGGGGGTGTCATACGTTCGGGTGGATTGCCGATGTTGGCGCCGCATGCGTACCGCGGGCAGCCCGGTCGCGTGCTATTCATTCGTGACCAAACACCGATCGGCTCGAGGTGGGAGACCATGAGAAGACTCGCGATCGCGGGTGCAATTCTCTGCGTGGCGACGGCAGTGGCGTTGACCGGCTGCACGACGTCGGGGACACCCAGCGGCTCCCCACCGTCGGTGACGTCGGCGCATTCGACCGGAGCACCACCAACCGCCACGACGCCGACGACTGTGCCGCTCGTACCGGCGAGCGACGTCGATGTGCAGGGTTTCACCGCCTACAACGGCAAAGCGCGGTGCCGTGGCACCGACCGTGCCGAGATGTACATGCGGACCGCCAAGTCCGCACTGGTCGTGTGCCGCAGTGAGATCAACCGGCTCTATTACCGCGGCTACCGGATCGCCGACGGCGCCAACATCGAGCTCTACGAGGTCTACCCCAAGGCACCGGCTATGTGGCTGTCAACGTTGCCGACAGCGCCCGCTATGTGATCACCGGCACCGGCTTCCAGGTGATCCAGAACGGCGCGATGGTCACCGAGGAGTCGGCGATCGGGATCGGGCCACAGTCGTGGGCGAGCGCTCAGACGACGGCGCCGTCATCGACCCCGGCGGCATCGGCGGTGGTGCTCGGCGCAGCCGGATCGGAGAATGAAACCGGTTATGACACAGCCCAACCCAGCTCGATTTCGCTGGGTTCCTGCTCGAACTCCATCGATCAGATCACCTGGCAGGGTTGGGGCAACGACGTCGCGTTCGGCACGGGCATCGGTTGCTCCACGACTGGCCCCAGCTCGCGATACACGCTGGTGGCCTCCGACATCGGCATGTGCAATGGCGTTCGGGCGTACCGCAAGCTCAAGATCGGCAGCAACACCTCGCCGACCGACATCTGTCGATGAGCGGACGGCGGCGGGTTTCGGCGCTGTCAGCGGAATACAGAGCGCTGTCGTCGCGATGGTGAGCGCTGTCGGCAAGGGGCAGGGCGCTGTCGGCGGAATAGAGAGCGCTGTCGGCAGTGAAGGGCTCCCCCACCAGGACTCGAACCTGGAATGCCTGAACCAAAATCAGAAGTGTTGCCGATTACACCATGGGGGAATAACGCGGACCTGATTGTGCCACAGGGCGGCGCGTGGGTCCGCATCGATTCCCGCTAGTCCGTTTCCCTCCCGCTCGATCAGGTCGACGCGCGGAAGGAAACGGAGCAGCGGGAGGCTCGGAGGTCAGTCCTTGGGGCCGCCGGCGACGTAGATGACCTGACCGGAGACGAATCCGGCGCCTTCGCTGACGAAGAACGACGCGGTGTGGGCGATGTCCTCTGGCACGCCGGTGCGGTTGACCGGGATCTGGGAGGCGCTGAGCTTCTTGAACTCCTCGAAGTCCATGCCGACGCGGGCCGCGGTGGCAGCGGTCATGTCGGTCTCGATGAAGCCCGGCGCAATGGCGTTGGCGGTGACGCCGAACTTGCCGAGTTCGATCGCGAGGGTCTTGGTGAAGCCCTGCATGCCCGCCTTGGCCGCCGAGTAGTTGGCCTGCCCGCGGTTGCCGAGCGCCGAGGTGCTCGACAGGTTCACGATGCGACCCCAGCCGGCGTCGACCATGTGCTTCTGGGCGGCCTTAGTGACGTTGAACGCACCGCGCAGGTGAACGGCCAGCACGGTGTCCCAGTCGTCGACACTCATCTTGAACAGCAGGTTGTCGCGCAGGACGCCGGCGTTGTTGACGACGACGGTCGGGGCGCCGAGTTCGGCGACGACCTTGTCGACCGCCGCGGCAACCGACGCCTCGTCGGCCACATTGGCACCGACGGCGATGGCCTTGCCCCCGGCCTCGGTGATGGCGTTGACCGTGTCGGCGCAGTTCGCCTCGTCGAGGTCGAGAACCGCCACGGCCAGCCCGTCGGCGGCCAGTCGCTTGGCGACGGCTGCACCGATCCCGCGTGCCGAACCGGTCACGATTGCTGTCTTCTGGGTGCTCATCGGCTTCCCTTCATTGCTGATCATCGGGTGTGATGTGGGTCCCTTTGGTTCTATCAGGCAGCATTCCTGCCGGGGGACGCCGGTCGGCGGCCGCGAACCGGTCAGTACTATCGGGCCGTTGCCGTGCGGCGGGGCCGGCGCCGGATCGTCTCGACGCGCGACTCCCGCCCGACGCCAACGCACCCACAGACCAGCTCCATCGGAGGTCGACATGACACAGACGTCCCCCACGACGACCGCCGTCATCGTCCTCGCCGCCGGTGCCGGTACCCGTATGCGGTCCAAGACCCCGAAGATCCTGCACACCATCGCCGGTCGCAGCCTGCTCGGGCACGCCCTGCATGCCGCCGCCGACCTCGGCGCCGCGCACGTCATCGCCGTCGTCGGACACGAACGTGAGCGGGTGACCGCGGCGGTGGAATCCACCTCGCAGTCGCTCGGCGTTCCGGTCTCGGTCGCCGTCCAGGACCAACCGCTCGGTACCGGTGACGCCGCCCGGGCCGGCCTTCAAGCGCTACCCGACGACTTCACCGGCACCGTCGTGGTCACCGCCGCCGACGTACCCCTGCTCGACGGGCCGACGCTACGTGCCCTCGTCGAGACCCATTCCGCCAACGGTGGCGCCGCGGTCACGGTCACCGGGTTCCACGCCGGCGACCCGACCGGCTACGGACGCATCGTCCGCGACGACGACGGCGGGGTCCACGCGATCGTCGAACACAAGGACGCCTCCCCCGAACAGTTGGCGATCACGGAGGTCAATGCCGGGGTCTACGCCTTCGACGCGACCGCGCTGCGCACCGCGCTCCGCGGGCTCTCCACCCATAACGCCCAGGGCGAGTACTACCTCACCGACGTCGTCGAGATCGCCCGTGAATCCGGAAAGTCGGTGCACGGCTTCACTGTTGACGATCCGATGCTCGTCGCCGGATGCAACGACCGCGCGCAGCTCGCCGAGCTGGCAGCTGAACTCAATCGACGGATCGTGCGTCGTCATCAGCTCGCCGGGGTGAGCGTCGTCGACCCGGCGACCACGTGGATCGACGTCGACGTCACGATCGCCGAAGACGTGCGGATCGAGCCGGGAACCCAGCTGCAGGGCGCGACCACGATCGGCGAGGACGCCGTCATCGGACCGGACTGCACGCTCACCGACGTCGTCGTCGGACGTGGTGCGCAGGTCATCCGCACCCACGGCAGTAGTGCTGCCATCAGCGACAACGCGCTGGTCGGCCCTTTCGCCTACCTGCGCCCGGGCACGGTCCTCGGCGTCGGCGGCAAGATCGGCACCTTCGTCGAGACCAAGAACGCGGTCATCGGTGCGGGCAGCAAGATCCCCCACCTCACCTATGTCGGGGACGCGCGGATCGGTGACGAATCCAACATCGGCGCCTCGAGCGTCTTCGTCAATTACGACGGGGTGAACAAGCATCAAACGGTCATCGGTTCGAACTGCCGGACCGGTTCTGACAATATGTTCGTCGCACCTGTACAGATCGGTGACGGCGCGTACACCGGTGCGGGTACCGTCGTGCGCGACGACGTCCCGCCCGGCGCCCTCGCGGTCTCGGCAGGTGCACAACGCAACATCGAGGACTGGGTGGTCCGCAAGCGTCCGGACACGGCCGCCGCGCAGGCCGCTCGCGCGGCCGCCGAGACGCCCTCGGCACCCACCATCGACGAGACCACCATCGACGAAACACGGCGACCGTAGGCGAATCCGCCTGCAGTCTGGGCCACCACCCGATCAGAACACCATCGAGTCCCGACCACCAGCCCCGAGTAGAAGAGTTTCCATGACCTGGACGACCGACAACCAGAAGAACCTGATGCTGTTCGCGGGGCGTGCGCACCCCGAGCTCGCGCAGGCCGTTGCCGACGAACTCGGCATCAAGCTGACGCCGCAGACCGCGCGCAACTTCGCCAACGGCGAGTTGTTCGTCCGCTTCGAGGAGTCGGTGCGCGGGTCGGATGCCTTCGTGCTGCAGAGCTGCCCGGCCCCGCTCAACGAGTGGGTGATGGAAGCACTCATCATGATCGACGCGCTCAAGCGCGGATCGGCCAAGCGCATCAGCGTCATCCTGCCGTTCTATCCGTATGCCCGTCAGGACAAGAAGCACCGTGGCCGCGAACCGATCTCGGCTCGCCTGATCGCCGATCTGATGAAGACCGCGGGCGCCGATCGCATCATCACCGTCGACCTGCACACCGATCAGATCCAGGGCTTCTTCGACGGGCCGGTCGATCACATGCACGCCCTCGGGCAGCTCTCGGAGTACGTCCGCGAGAAGTACGGCACCGACAACATCGCCATCGTCTCCCCCGACTCCGGACGCGTGCGGGTGGCCGAGAAGTGGGCCGACGCCCTCGGCGGCGCCCCGGTGGCGTTCATCCACAAGACCCGCGACCCGATGGTCGCCAATCAGGTTGTCGCACACCGTGTTGTCGGTGAGGTCGAGGGCCGCACCTGCGTGCTGATCGACGACATGATCGACACCGGCGGCACGATCGCCGGCGCCGTCAGCAAGCTCAAGGATGCCGGTGCCGGCGACGTCGTCATCGCCACCACACACGCCGTGTTCTCCGACCCGGCCGCCGAGCGCCTCGCCAACTGCGGGGCGACCGAGGTCATCGCCACCGACACCCTGCCGATCCCGCCGGAGAAGCACTTCGAACAGCTCACCGTGCTCTCGATCGCCCCGCTGCTGGCCCAGACCATCCGCGAGGTTTTCGAAAATGGATCGGTGACAAGTCTTTTCGACGGCATCGCCTGACCGTTAGCACCGGCACCGCGCCTTCGTCCTGCGACTGCGGGCCGCCACGATCATGATGGTCGAGGCGGCCCGCAGTCGTGTCGCCCTTCCCTGCCCGACCGCGAGAGGAGGATCGCCCGTGACCGACCGCGTCAGCGCCCGCACCTGGGCCGCTGTCGGCGCACTCGGCTTGGGCGTGTTCACCGTCACGACCACCGAGATCATGCCGATCGGCCTGTTGCAGCCGATGGCCGCCGATCTCGGGGTCTCCGACGGTTCGGTCGGCTTGGTGGTCACCGCGGTCGCCTTCGTCGCCGCGATCGCTGCGCCCACGTTGTCGACGACGACCCGGCGCGTAGATCGGCGACTGCTGCTGATCGCGGTGATGACGGTCTTCACCCTCGGCAACGCGCTCACCGCGATGGCCCCGGGTTTCGCGACGCTGATCATCGTGCGGGTGCTGATCGGCGGCGCTCTCGGGCTGCTGTGGACGATCGTGGCGCCGACCACCCTGCTGCTCGTGCCACCGCGATATGCGGTGCGCGCCACCACGATCACCTTCTCCGGGGTGTCGATCGCCTCGGTGCTGGGCGTGCCGTTGGGCACCCTGGCCGGCCAGCAACTCGGCTGGCGGGCCGCCTTCTGGGCGCTGGCCGGGTTGTCGGCGTTGACCCTCGCAGCCCTCGCAACGCTGCTCGGGCCGACCCGGCCCGCAGGCGGGGTCGCGTTGCGACGGTTGCCGTCGATGCTGCGCAACCGCGACCTGCGGCTCACGGTGGTCATCACCGCCGTCGTGATCACCGGTGCGTACGCCGCCTACACCTACGTGACACCGCTGATCGTCGACGGTATCGGCATCGACGACGACCTGGTCAGTGCCGTGCTCCTGGTGATGGGGGCCGCGGGCGTCGCCGGCAACTTCGCCGCCGGAGCCCTGCTCACCCGCCTCACCTCCGCCCGTGCGGGCCTCGCGACGGTAATCGGGGTACTCGCGGTGGCACTGTGGCTGGTGGCGGCGACCACCACAGTCCCGCCCCTTGCCCTGGTTGCGCTGATGGTGTGGGCCGTCGGCTACGCCGCCATCCCCATCGGATTGCAGACGACCGTGCTGCGGACCGCGCCCGCCCACCGCGAGGCCGCGACCACCGTGTATTCGACGGCCTTCAACCTGGCCATCGGCGTGGGCGCGCTCGTCGGCGCGCAGGCCATCGACAGAGCGGGCGTGCTGGCCCCGATCGTCGTCGGCGCACTGTGCGCGACGGTCGCCCTGGCATTGACCGCACGGCTGCCCGGACGCGCCGGCGCACTGGAATAGGGTGGGTCGGGTGAACGCGACGATCTACCACAACCCACGCTGCTCGACGTCCCGCAAGGCCCTGGACAAGCTCCGTGAGGCCGGCATCGAGCCGACCGTCGTCAAGTACCTCGACGAGCCGTACACGCGGGCCCAACTCGAGACACTCTTCGCCGACGCAGGCCTGACCGCGCACCAGGCGGCACGCAAGCGTGAATCGCTCTACAAGGACCTCGATCTCGCCTCGGCGTCGGAGTCCGATCTGCTCGACGCGATGGTCGCGCACCCGATCCTCGTCGAGCGACCGTTCGTCGTCACCGACAAGGGCACCCGCCTCGCCCGCCCCCTCGACGCAATCGACGAGATCCTCTGAGCCGTCGGGCATATCCGGCAACACCGACATCTCACCACGCTTTCTCGACGTCTTCGGGACCTCGTGTTACAACGGGTTTACGAAGATAGTTAGTTTCTCTAATGAAATCGAGAGGTGCGTTCTATGTGCGGTATCACCGGATGGGTGGGTTTCGACCACGATCTACGACGCGAGAGCCACGTCATCGAGGCGATGACCTCGACGATGGCGCTCCGTGGCCCCGACGACGTCGGCACGTATCTCGAGCCGCACGTCGGGCTGGGTCACCGACGCCTGGCCATCATCGACCTCCCCCTCGGCCATCAGCCGATGACGGTGCAGACCCCGGCCGGTACCTTGGCGATCGTCTACAGCGGCGAAACGTACAACTTCCGCGAGTTGCGTACCGAATTGCGTTCCCTCGGACACGAATTCGTCACCGACTCGGACACCGAGGTGGTGTTGCGCGGCTACGTGCAGTGGGGTGCCGAGGTGGCCGATCGCCTCAACGGCATGTATGCCTTCGCCATCTGGGACGGGCGGACCGAAGAACTGACCATGGTGCGTGATCGCCTGGGCATCAAGCCCTTCTACTTCTCCCGCACCGACGACGGCGTCGTCTTCGGCTCGGAGCCCAAGGCCATCCTCGCCAACCCTCTGGTCCCCCACACCGTCGACCTCGACGGTCTGCGCGAGCTGTTCGCGATGACCAAGGCGCCGGGATGGTCGTTGTGGCGCAACATCTCCGAGGTGGAGCCGGGCACCATCGTCACCGTCCGCCGCGACGGCCTGCGCACCCGCACCTACTGGTCGTTGCCGGCGCACGGCCACGACGACGACCTCGAGACGTCGGTCGCGACGGTTCGCGAGTTGCTCACCGATATCGTCGATCGACAGCTCGTCGCCGACGTGCCGCGCTGCGTACTGCTCTCCGGCGGCCTGGACTCCAGCGCCCTGACCGGTTTGGCTGCCGCCCGCCTGGGCTCCGAAGGCCAACGCGTGCACAGCTATTCGGTGGACTTCGCCGAACAGGAAGAGAACTTCACCCCCGACGAGATGCGCGACACCCCGGACTCGCCGTTCGTGCGTGACGTCGCCGCGCATGTCGGATCGATGCACCGTGACGTCGTGCTGAACCCGGCCGACCTCACCGACCCGGAGGTCCGGCGTGCGGTGATCGGCGCCCGCGACATCCCCGCCGGGCTCGGCGACATGGACACCTCGCTCTACCTGCTGTTCCGCGCGATCCGCTCGGAGTCGACGGTCGCCCTGTCGGGCGAGTCGGCCGACGAGGTCTTCGGCGGGTACCGCTGGTTCTTCGACGAGAATGCCCGCGCCGCAGACACTTTCCCGTGGCTGGCCTTCTCCTCGGCGATGACGCGCGATCGTCACGCGATGCTCTCCGGCGATCTCCAACGGCGTCTCGACGTCGAGAACTATATCGCCGACCAGTATGCCAGTGCGCTCGCCACCATCCCCGTCGTCGACGGTGAATCCGACGACGAACGGCGGATGCGCCGGTTCAGTCATCTCCACCTGACGCGATTCGTCCGAATGTTGTTGGACCGCAAGGATCGTGCGTCGATGGCCGTGGGGCTCGAGGTCCGCGTCCCGTTCTGCGACCACCGGCTCGTCGAGTACGTCTACAACACCCCGTGGTCGATGAAGACCTTCGACGGCCGGGAGAAGAGCCTGCTGCGCCACGCGACGTCACATGTGTTGCCGCAGTCGGTGATCGACCGCACCAAGAGCCCGTATCCGTCCACACAGGACACCAAGTACACCCAGACGCTGCAGGATCAGCTCACCGACATGGTCGGCGAGCGCGATCATGAGGTGTTCGCGCTGGTCGACCGCGACGCGGTGTCGGCGATGATCGCCGCCGATGCGGCAACCTGCGACACCGGGCTGCGCAACCAGATGGATCGGGTGCTCGACCTGTATCACTGGATCGACATGTACTCCCCCGAGCTGGTGCTCGACTGAGCTGCGCGCCCGCGTCGGCGCCCGCCCCGCTCAGATGACCAGGATGATCCGCACCACCGCGAAGATCAGCCACGCCGCCACGACCACTTTGGCCACCGGATTCCACAGCAACCGCTCCAGCCGGGGTAGTCGGCGGCGGGTCACCCGGCAGATCACCGCGGTGATCGCGAGTGCCAGGATCGCCGCGATCATCGGCAGCCCGAACGGGTGCGCGGCAAAGGACTGCGCCCAGTCGCCGTGGACGCCGTAGACCCAGGACCGGGTCAATCCGCACCCGGGACACGGCAATCCGGTGACCAGACGGAACGGACACAGGATCGGCCCGTGCTCGATTCCTGCGGGGCTCAATGCGCACGCCACACCGACACCGGCAACCCCCACGACGGCGGCGATCTCACTCGCCGCGAGTCTCGGGGTGCCGGTGTCGGTGTGCGCGGTCATGTCAAGGTCCTGGTGAGGCTGTGCTGGTGAGGCGGGGCGATCAGTCGGCCAGCGGTCGGCCGTCGGAGTCGGTCACCTTGCCGACGAGCATCATGATGCCGTCGATCAGCGGCCAGATCGCGCCGATACCGCAGGTCAGCCAGGTCACCGCGATCTGCGCGATCGCGATTCCGACATCGCCGGTGTAGAAGCGGCCCACGCCGAAACCACCCAGGAAGATCTGCAGCAGCCCCGCGGTGAGCTTGCTCTTGTCGGAGAACAGGCCGGGGATCTGACCGGCCGGAAACGGGTTGGGTGATTCGGCAGCGCGGATGAAGGTGCTGCTCTTGAGCTGACCCGCGAGCGCCATGTGCTGAAGATCGGTGATACCGAGCGGCCCGTGCTCCTGGCCGAGGACGTTGACGTAAAACGTGCCTCCCGCTGGTTGTCCGAAACCGTGGGCGGGTGGTTGCTGGTAGCTCATGGGCAGCAATGCTAGGCGCTCACACCGTCACTCGGCGAGAGCACGTCCGACCTTCGATCGACCGTTCAGCGGACGCACAGCCGACGGGACGAGCACCCCGACCACGCCGCGCAGGAACGCCTTGGTGATGTCGAAGTAATCGAAGTAGTCCCGCCACACTGTGATCTGGCCGTCGACCACCTCGAACCGTCCGCACACCCAGAACTGCACGCGCAATCGGCCGATACTGATCTGGTCGACACGTTCGGTCAGCACGACGGTGTCGTCGGAGGACACGTTGACCATCCGGTAGTCGAAGGAGACCGGCGAGGAATCCATCGAACCGAAGATCTTGGTGACCGGTCTGCGCCCGCGAATGGTCGCCAGCGACACGTTCGTGTAGACGACGGCGTCGGCGAGATCGAGGCAGGCGGTGGCGCTGTCACCACGTGCGAGCCTGTCGAGGAAGCCGGTGACGATGTCGATGGGTGTGCGTGAGGTCATGGTCGCCAGTATGCCCGGCACCGGTGAACGGCACAGACGATCGCGTCGGGGCGGGCCCGCGCGGCGCGAGATGACACCGACCCGGCGCGATATGACATCGGCGCAGCTCATCGGCTAGTCTGTTCGGGTTGTCTCGGCGAGGGTGAGTGATCACCGTGATCGGCGCGACCATCGCACGTCTTCTCCGGTGCCCTCGTGCGCACCTACGGGGCCGTGGTGTTGGGCGCCGTCGCGCCGAGAAGCACCACCGACGACCGGCCGACCGGTCCCGCCACCACGAGGAGAACGTCTCATGGCCACTCAAGCCAACGCCCTGACCGTCACCACCCGCACCGCCAAGGGCAAGGGCGCCGCACGTCGTGCCCGCCGCGAGGGCCAGGTCCCCGCCGTGCTCTACGGCCACGGCTCCGACCCGCAGCATCTGAACCTCCCGGCCCGCGATTTCGCCGCGATCCTGCGCAACAACGGCATCAACGCCGTCCTCGATCTCGACATCGAGGGCACCAAGCAGCTCGCCCTGACCAAGCAGGTCGACGTCCACCCGATCCGCAACTACATCGAGCACGCCGACCTGCTCGTCATCAAGCGCGGCGAGAAGGTCAGCGTCGAGGTCAACATCGTCGTCGAGGGTGACGCCGCTCCCGGCACCCTGGTCACCCAGGACGCCAACACCATCGAGATCGAGGCCGACGTGCTCTCGATCCCCGAGCAGATCGTCGTCGACGTCGAGGGCAAGGCAGCCGGCATCGCGATCCACGCCTCGGATCTCGTGCTGCCCGAGGGCGTCACGCTGGTCACCGACGCGGAGACCCTCATCGTCGCCGTGAACGAGGCCCCGAGCGCCGCCGACCTTGAGGCCGAGGCCGAGGCCGTCGACGCCGGCGCCGAGGTGCCCAGCGAGGAATCCGCCGACGAGTCCGAGTGACCCTGACACGTGAAACTCATCGTCGGACTGGGTAATCCGGGTCCGAAGTACGAGAAGACACGCCACAACATCGGCGCCATGGTCGCCGATCATCTGGTCACCTCCGCCGGTGGGCGGTATTCGGTGCACAAGCGCTCCGGCGCCGAGGTCGCATCGATACCGCTCGCCGGCGGTTCGGTGTTGGTGGCCAAGGCGCGGACCTACATGAACACCGTCGGTCGTCAGATCGGGCCGCTGGCCAAGTTCTATTCGGTCTCACCGGATGACCTGATCGTGCTGCACGACGAACTCGACATCGATTTCGGTCTGGTCCGGCTCAAGCGCGGCGGCGGCGAAGGCGGCCACAACGGTCTGCGGTCGGTGAGCCAGTCCGTCGGCACCCGCGACTATCTGCGGGTCCGGCTGGGAATCGGGCGGCCACCGGGACGCCAGGATCCGGCAGATTTCGTGCTGAAACCATTTCCGTCGGCTGCGCGTGCCGACGTCGATCTGCTGATCGAACACGGCGCCGACGCCGTCGAACTGCTGCTCTCGGCCGGTCTGGAGTCCGCGCAGAACACCGTGCACGCCTGGTGATCGCCGCGTCGGCGCCAAGGCGTGAGAGCACAAACACATAGAATCTCTCCCGGCGCAACCCGAAGGGAACGACACGTGGCGAAACTCGCAGCGAACACCGGACACCATAATGTCGCGATGCTGGGCATCGGCGCGTACCGGCCGAGGCGGCTGGTCAGCAACGACGAGGTGTGCGAGGTCCTCGACAGCACCGACGAATGGATCTATGAGCGCAGCGGTATTCGTAACCGCCGCTGGATCAGTGGCGACGAGAGTGCCCGCTCGATGGCCGCTGCCGCCGCCGTACGCGCCATCAGCAACTCCGGTGTGGCCAAGGAGGAGATCGGTGCGCTGATCCTGGCGACCAACAGCTGGAAGACCAAGATCCCGCACGGCGGCCCGATCGTCGCCTTCGACATCGGCCTCAACGGCATCCCCGCCTACGACATCGCCGCCGGCTGCGGCGGGTTCGGGTACGCCCTGGGTGTGGCGGCCGATACGGTGCGGGCCGGGTCGGCGCGGTACGTGCTGGTGGTCGGGGTGGAGACGATGTCGGTGGTCATGGAACCCACCGACCGCAACACCGCCTTCATCTTCGGTGACGGCGCCGGCGCGGTCGTCGTCGGGCCGAGCGAGGACAACGGCATCTCCCCCACCGTGTGGGGTTCCGACGGTGAAAACGCCGAGGCCATCGGACAGAACTACGACATCCCCGCCTACATGAACCGCGCGCAGGAGTATCAGCACAAGGACCCGGAGAGTGATCCCGTCGGCCGGATGGTCGTGACGATGCAGGGCCCGCGCGTGTTCCGCTGGGCGGCGATCACCCTGCCCAAGGCGTTGGCCGCGGTCATCGAAACCTCCGGTGTGGGCATCGAGGACATCGAGGTGTTCATCCCCCATCAGGCGAACGCCCGCATCAACGAACTCATGAAGAAGAACCTCGGATTCCCTGACGACCTCCCCATGGCCAACGACATCGAGAACACCGGCAACACGTCGGCGGCGTCGATCCCGCTGGCCATGGAGGAGATGCTCGCGACCGGCAAGGCCCGCGGCGGACAGACCGCGATGCTGCTGGGTTTCGGTGCGGGACTGTCGTATGCGGGTGCGATCGTCACTCTCCCACCGGCGCCGGCGATCACGAGTTTCGACGAGCTGGGCTGAGGCTTACCGCTGAACTGTTTCGTTCCCGCGTAACGAATTCGTTGCGCGGGAACGAAATCGACTAGCGGAAGTGTCGTGAGCAGTCACGCGGCGACAAAGCCGAGAGGCGCGAGTCTGCGATGCAACCTGGGAATGAACGCATCCCTTTCGAGGTCGTTCCAGGTCCAGCGGACGACCCGTGGTCCGGTGTCGCGGATCTCGTCCTCGCGCAACTTCTCTCGGATCACCGCATCGGCAATCGACTCACCGGGCCTGCGCAGACGACCGTACTTGATCATGCCGTCGAACTCGCCGACCACCAGCCACTCCCAATCGAAATCGGTGACATAGGTCGATCCGGACGCGACCCGGATGCCATGCTGCTGTCGGGGCGCCGGATACCGGGCGTCGACGATCTGCGCGCAACTCCACGACTCCCCGACACTTTCAGCCTGCCCCGTCGCCGAGGTCAACGCGACCCGAGCGACCTTTCCTCCACGTCGACGACGCGCCGCCAGCATCTCTGACATCTGATCTCGATCGGCTCCGAGTCGCAGAGCCTGGTCGAACGCGGTGAACGCCTGCGCGAAATCCCCCATGGTTGCGACATCGATCGCGGTTCGCTCCAGCGACGTCACCACGAGTCCGTCGATGGTTCGCAGTTCGGCCGGGTCGAGAGGTGCCGGATGGAGATGGCGGACAGTTCCCACCGAACCACCTCCGGGTAAACCGGTGGTGACGTGCACTCGCGCGAGGTCTGGCTTGAGCAGCGGGAGTCCGAGCATCGCCGCTGCCGACGCGTGACTCAGCGGCAACGGACGTGCGATCTCCGAGGTGGCGACCGCAATTGCCCTGAGCCGGTGCAACTTCTGGGCACCTTCATGTCCATCGAAATCCGCACTGGGTTCGACGTTGACGCCCGGAATGAGTGAAATCAACTGGCCCGCTTTCACGTCGTTGGCGCGGCAACTGTCCGAAATGCCACGCCTCAGAGCGGCATCCCTACGGATGAGCCCGTAGCGGTCATGTGGATATGCAGTCATGCACGGTTGGACGCAGCCGGTGTCGGTGCGGTTCCCTCCGACACCGAGTTGATGCTCGCGCTGGTCGTTTTCCCTCCCGCACAACGAACTCGGCGCGCGGGAAGGGAATCGACCAGCGGGAATCAACGAGCAACGTGCGATCGGCTAGGGCCTTCGGCGTCCCGCGAGCCTTCAGAACGGAACGTGATCGGACCCTCTCGTCAGGCATTCTCCTTCCGGAACACCGATGTCCCCCACCAGGTCCCGAGTGCCGCGAGAATCGCCGCGGCGAGCACCGACCACAGCACCGCCATCGTCGCGATGTCACCGCCGAAGGTGTCGCGGACGCCGTCGACGATCCAGCGGAAGGGCATGAAGTCGCTGAGCCGCTGCAACCAGGCCGGGCCGAGGGTCATCGGCAGCAGAATGCCCGAGAGCAGCAGTACCGGCATCAACACCATGTTGATCACCGGCGCCATCACGTCCTCGCTCTTGGTGGTGAGCGCCAACGCATTCGACGCCGCCGCGCAGGCCCCGCCGATGAGTAGCGTGATGACGATGCCGACGATCACCCCGATCACCGAGCCGCGCATCCCCATCGCCCAGCCGAGCAGTACCAGGATCAGCGCCTGCACGAACAGTTGCAGGAGGTCACGCATCAACCGGCCGGTGAGCATCGCGGTGCGGCTCGCCGGAGTCACCCGCTCGGCCTCGATGACGCCTTCTCGCCATTCGCCGATGAGGCTGAATCCGGCGAACATCGCCCCGAACATGCCGAGCTGCACGAGCAGGCCGGGCACCAGGAAGGTGTAGGGATTGTCTGCGCCACCGGGGAATTGGGCTACGAGGGGTTTGAGCAGCGGTCCGAACAGCACGAGATAGAGCACCGGCTGCAGGACCCCGATGACCACCCATGCGGGATTGCGCAGGTTCATCCGGATCTGGCGGCGGAAGACGATGTGGGATTCACGCAGGAAGGTCATCGCAGTACTCCTTCGTTCTCGATCTCGGTCTCCGCGGCGTTCTCCGTCGCGGCTTCGGCGTCGCGCAACGATCTGCCGGTCATGGTGAGGAAGACGTCGTCGAGGGTTGGTCGGATGATCTCGATGGAGTCCAATTCGATGGATTCCGAGGTCAATTCACGGAGCAACGACGGGATGTGACGGCCGGCGTGCTGCACCCGACCTCGAACGTGGCGGTCGAGGGTCTCCACCGAGCCCGCGATGGTCGCCAGTTTGGCGGCCGCGGTGGACACCTGGGCGGCGTCGGAGATCTCGAGGTCGACGAGATCACCGGACACCCGCGACTTGAGGTTGTCCGCGGTGTCGGCCGCCACGATCCGGCCGTTGTCGATGATGAGGATGCGATCCGAGAGTTCGTCGGCCTCGTCGAGGTAGTGCGTCGTCAAGAAGATCGTCGCCCCGTGTTCGGTGCGCAGCCGCCGGATGTGCTCCCACAGGTTGGCCCGGGCCTGCGGGTCGAGGCCGGTGGTCGGCTCGTCGAGGAACACCAGGGCCGGGTCGTGAACGAGTCCCATGGCGATGTCGAGGCGCCGCTTCTGACCGCCGGACATGTTCTTGGGCATGCGTTCCCAGAGTCCGTCGAGTTGCAGCTGCTCGAAGAGTGCCTTGCCGCGCCGTGTGGCGTCGGCGCGCGACATGCCGTAGAGCATGCCGTGATCGACGACCTCGTCCCCGGCCTGCGCCTGGCTGAACGTTCCGCCGGCCTGCGACACGTAGCCGATGCTCCGCCGCACCATCACCGCGTCGCGCACCACGTCGTAGCCGTTGACCGTGGCGGTGCCCGCGGTGGGCCGTAGCAGCGTGGTCAGCATTCGCAGCGTCGTCGTCTTGCCTGCACCGTTGGGTCCGAGGAAGCCGACGACCTCACCCTCGGCGATGTCGAGGTCGACCCCGTCGACCGCGCGAACCTCTCGTTTCTGTTTGCCGCGCCCGGTGTGGAAGGTCTGCACGAGACCTCGTGCATGGATCATGGGTTCCCTCTCCTCGACTCTGTTCACCATTCTCAAGGCCGTCATCTGTCCTGTCGGTGGATCTGTCCGATTTCCGACGCCTGCACATGTACAGACCCGCGTACCGACGAGAATTCACCGAATCGCGGACATCCAGGGTCCGCGAATCCGTGACATGCGGGAAGTGCGGCCGACAACCTGGCCGGACACCTCTACTTCCCAGTAGCGGCGACATGTGAGACGGTCTATGGCGAGTCGCATAGCGGAAGGAACCCACTTATGACCGTGATCGCCGACAAGACCGGTGTGAACAACATCGGGATGCTCGGAATCGGCGCGTACCGCCCCGAGCGCGTCGTGACCAACGACGAGATCTGCGAGCACATCGATTCCTCCGACGAGTGGATCTACACCCGCACCGGCATCAAGACCCGCCGATTCGCGCGGCGCGACGAAGACGTCACTCAGATGTCGGTCGCGGCCGGCCGCACGGCGATCGCCAACGCGCTGCTGTCGGGGTCCGACATCGATGCGGTGATCCTCGCGACCAACACCCACCTGCTATTGACGCCGGCCGGTGCGACCAAGGTTGCCACCGAACTCGGCTGTAACGGCGTCCCGGCCTTCGACGTGACCGTCGGCTGCGCCGGCTTCGGCTACGCGATGGCGCTGGCATCGGACATGGTGCGCGGCGGAAGTGCCACCCACGTGCTGGTCATCGGTGCCGAGCAGCTGTCGGTGACGCTGGACATGACCGACCGCGGCAACTGCTTCATCTTCGGTGACGGCGCCGGCGCCGTGGTCGTCGGACCGACCGAGGACCAGCAGCTCGGCCCGGTGATCTGGGGTAGCGACGGTTCGCAGTACGACGCGATCCGTCAGGACATCGACTGGGTCACCTTCCTCGACGGCGACCGCGTTCAGCGCCCCTACGTGCGACTTCAGGGCACCGCCGTCTTCCGGTGGGCCGCGTTCGAGATGGGTAAGGCCGCCCAGCGCGCCCTCGAGGCCGCCAAGATCGGCACCGAGGACCTCGACGTCTTCGTTCCGCATCAGGCGAACTCGAGGATCAACGAACTGCTCGCCAAGAGCTTGCACCTGCCCGAGCGCACCGTCGTCGCCAACGACATCGAGTACACCGGCAACACCTCGGCGGCGTCGATCCCACTCGCGATGGAGGATCTGCTCTCCACCGGAAAGGCCAAACCCGGCGACACCGCGCTGCTGCTCGGATTCGGCGCAGGCCTGAGCTACGCGGCCCAGGTCGTCAAGATGCCGCCGGTGCCGTTCGAGTAGTCGGGACGCCGAGGGGGTCAGGCGGCCGAGCGGTCCGGGCTCGTGGGTTTGGGACGCCGCGGCCTGGCCCGATAGCCTCAACAGGTGAGTTCTTCCGTTGCCGACGAGGTCCGCCGGCGTCGTACCTTCGCCATCATCTCCCACCCCGACGCCGGCAAGTCGACCATGACCGAGGCGCTGGCGCTGCACGCCCGCATGATCAGCGAGGCCGGCGCCATCCACGGCAAGGCCGGCCGCAAGTCCACGGTCTCTGACTGGATGGAGATGGAGAAGGCGCGCGGCATCTCGGTCAGCTCGACCGCGTTGCAGTTCAACTATCTGCCCGCCACCGCCGGACCCGACGACGAACCCGCCGTCATCAACCTCGTCGACACCCCCGGTCACGCCGACTTCTCCGAGGACACTTATCGGGTGCTGACCGCGGTCGACGCGGCGGTCATGCTGATCGACGCCGCCAAGGGGCTGGAGCCGCAAACCCTCAAGCTGTTCCAGGTGTGTCGTCATCGCGGCATCCCGGTGATCACCGTCATCAACAAATGGGACCGCCCGGGGCGCACGCCGCTGGAGTTGATCGACGAGATCAGCGAGCGCATCGGTCTACTGCCGACGCCCCTGTTCTTTCCCGTCGGTATCGCCGGCGACTTCCGCGGATTGCTCGATCGCCGGACCGGCCGCTACATCCACTTCACCCGCACCGCCGGTGGCGCCACCATCGCTCCCGAGGAGCTGATGGATGCCGACGCCGCGAGCGCGCGCGAGGAGCAGGCGTGGACCGAGGCCGTCGAGGAGAGCGAGTTGCTCACCGAGATGGGCCAGGATCACGATCAGGAACTCTTTCTCGGTGGGCAGACCTCGCCGATGATCTTCGCCTCGGCGATGCTGAATTTCGGTGTGCGCCAACTACTCGAGACCCTCGTCGAACTCGCACCGACGCCGGTCGCGCGCGCCGGGATCGACGGCGAGGTCCGCGAGCCCACCGATCCGTTCAGCGCCGTGGTGTTCAAGGTGCAGGCCGGCATGGATTCGAGCCACCGGGATCGATTGGCGTTCATGCGAATCGTGTCCGGCGAGTTCGAACGCGGCATGGTCGTGACGCACGCACAAACCGGAAAACCGTTCGCCACCAAGTATGCCCAGTCGGTCTTCGGCCGTGATCGCTCGACCGTCGACACCGCCTTTCCCGGCGACGTCGTGGGACTGGTCAACGCGACCGCCCTGGCGCCCGGCGACACTCTCTACGACGACCCACGCATCCAGTTCCCGCCCATCCCTTCGTTTGCGCCCGAGCACTTCTCGTCGTTGCGTGCCACCACCGCCGACAAGTACAAGCAGTTCCGCAAGGGCATGGACCAGCTCGACAGTGAAGGCGTCGTGCAGGTGTTGCGCAACGAGTTGCGCGGCGACGCCTCACCGGTTCTCGCTGCGGTCGGTCCGATGCAGTTCGAGGTCGTCACCGCCCGCATGAAGGCCGAGTACAACGTCGACACCATCATCGAACCGCTCGGCTACACCCTGGCGCGACGCACCGACGCCGACAGCGCCGACGAGCTCAACCGTCAGCGCGGCGTCGAGGTGTTCACCCGGAGCAGCGACGGGGTGATCCTCGCACTGTTCAGTGACAAGTGGCGCCTGCAGTACATCGAGAAGGAACACCCCGATCTCCTCCTGGAACCGCTTGTCGCAGCCGCTGATTGACAGGTCCGGTGACCGTCTCTCGCCGGTGGGGCGCACTCTGCGTGCTGGCCGTCATCGCAACGATCTGCGGGTGTGACACCTCGACGCCTCCCAGCAGGGTGTCGGGGTCGTCGGTGCAGCATGAGTCGCTCCGGCTCGATCCGCGCGAGTGCGCACGGACGCCGCCGACGGGTGCGATCGATCGCGTCGCCTACGATCTTCGATTCACCCGGGGCCGCATGCTTGTCGCGGTCAGCCCGTCCGGGGGCACCGGACGCTGCTACTCGTTTGCGAAGTCGGGCAACGCAGGCCCGGAGGTCCCGCCGGACTCGTTGCTCTTCACTTTTTCCGGTCCGGGTACCGATGGCGCTCAGTTGGAGTTCCTTGCAGGCGATCTCACCGGTGGCGGACCACCTCCGGTCGCCGGCACCCCGGCTCCCGGTCCACTCACAGGGCCGATCACCGCTCTCGTCGGAGTCTTGGTACACGGGGTGTACCGCTCCTCCGCCACCTGCCGGCTGACCGTGACCGCCATGTCATCCACTCTTGCCGCCGGACACTTCACCTGCCCCGAAGCCACTGCGTCGACCGCAAATCCGTTCTCCCCCAACGATGAGGGCCCTTTTGAAGATTCGTCGACACCGGCGATGCCGTCGGACGCGGACACCGCAACCCTCTCCGGCTGGTTCGAGCTGACCCCGTAACTCCTCCCCCGATACCCCAATGGTCGAGGACCTTCCCCCTTCCGATCAGCGCAACCTTTCCCTCCCGAAGGCCGAGGACCTTTCCCTCCCGATGGCCGTAACTCTTCCCCCCGATGGCCGTAACCATTCCCTCCCGAAGGCCGAGACCTTCCCCCGATAATCGAATACCTATCCCTCCCGATGGTCGAGGTGCGAGCCGCGTGCGGCGAGCCTCGAGACCCGGCGAGATGCGCAGTATCTCAACCACATCGAACATCCGCGCAGTGAAAACTGAATCCCATACCACACCCCACCGACAGGAAAGTCAGTGCCGAAACACGTTGTCCACAAGCAGAATTGATGGAAAACCCCCTTGCATCGAACACACTTTCCTGTACACTGGAGCCATCACACCGATCAGCCACCGGGGAGGGGCCCATGATCGAATCCACCACAGTCCTTGACGCGGAAACCGTTGACGCCGAAGCAGTCTTCGCCACCATCGTCACCCAACTCAACGACCTGCAATGGAATCCGGAGATGACCGGTCCCCAAGCTTTCGGCGCGATGAAACAAGTCCTGCTACTGCGGAACCTGGTTGATCACCACGCCACCACCCTCACCGGCGAGATGGACCGACTGGGGGTCGCCGACCACAAAACCACCCGACTCCGAGAACTGTTGATCAGCATGGGCTTCGCACCCTCGGTCGCAGGTCGGTATGTGCGCATCTCGGCCACCACCGATATCGACATTTTGTTGGCGCACGCTGCCGACGGGTCCATCTCCTCCGAACACACCGACGCCATCGTCCGCGGACTGGCGCACATCGACACCCGCTCCCCCGAACCCCTCGACACCGTCCAACGGTGCGAATACCTGCGGAAATTTTTGTCGCACTACTTCGCCGGCTTCACCCACGCCGAAATCAATCTCCACGCCCGGCAACTCGGAAACGAGTTGGCGGCCGAAACCCCCGGCGGGTTACCAGCCGCCGAAGACAAGAACATCAACTCCTACACCGACCGCATCACCGACGACGGCCGGTTGGAGATCTCAGCGAACCTCGACATCATCGCGGGGGAAAAGACCCGCACTTTGATGGAAACCTTGTCAGCTCCCAAGCCGCAGCCCGACGGCTCCCCCGATCCCCGCACGCCCGAACAAATCTGTGCTGCCGCGTTCGAGACGATCGTCGAACTCGCGGCACAAGGATTGGCCGACACCACCTTCTCAGCGAAACCGACCAACGGACTGTTGTGGACCTGGTCGGCCGACAACCCGGCACTCGGTGGGGACCTGCAGAACATGGGCGCGATCACCGAAGCCACCGCCAAGTTGTTGTCGTGTGACACCACAATTACCAAGATCATCCTCAACACTGACGGTGTACCCCTCGACGTCGGACACAAAGAACGCTTCTTCACCCCCGGCCAACGCAAAGCCTTGCTGGTGCGTGACCGCGGCTGCATCAAATGCGGAACACACGCCGGACGCTGCCAAGCACACCACGTGCACCACTGGGCCGACGGTGGTCCCACCGACCTCGACAACGGCTGCCTACTGTGCACCAGCTGCCACGACGATGTGCACCACCACGGATGGGACATCATCATGGGATTCGACCGACACCCCTGGCTCATCCCACCCGCCAGCGTGGATCCGCAACGCCGACCGATACCGTCGTATCACCGACGCACCATGCGACTCGACGACGCAGCAGCCTGACCTACCCTGCCCCACTAACTGATTCCTGCACCCGGCCGGCCGCCGGGACCGCATCTGATCTTTGAGAACTCCATAGAGACAGCCCACCCGATGGTCGAGGTACGTCGTGCCCGTGGCCCGGAATCCCTTCGGCACAAGGGGTCTCGAGGCTCGTCGCTGGCGCTCCTCGGCACCTCGACCACCGGGATGGGAACGACCATTGGATGGGAAGGGCGTCAACATCCTTTCGCGGCAAGTCATCTTCCCCCGATGGTCGAGGTGCGAGCCGCGTGCGGCGAGCCTCGAGACCGCCTGAGCTGGCGCTGGAACCGGACCGCGGTGGCCCGGAATCCCTTCGGCACAAGGGGCCTCGAGGCTCGTCGCTGGCGCTCCTCGGCACCTCGACCACCGGGATGGGCGTCTTCCCCCGATGGTCGAGGTGCGAGCCGCGTGCGGCGAGCCTCGAGACCGCGTGCAGCAGAGCTGGCCGGACCATAATCTCCGGAATACTCACCAAGACAACAGTTCTCGAGGCAAACTATTGATCTGAGGTGTCACACACCGACGATGCGAGAGACCTCTGCGGGATCGACGTCGTCGATCTCGGCGGGGACGAAGGCGGGATTGCGGTCCTTGTCGACCAGCACCGCTCGCACGCCTTCGGCGAAATCGTGGGTTGCGGTGATCTTTTCGGCGGAGTGCAGTTCGCGCTCCAGACATTCGTCGAGCATCGCGGTCTCGCCGAGTTCGAGTAGGCACGCGGTGACCCAGAGACTGGTCGGCGATGCGTGGCCGAGGAGGTCGAGCATCTGCGCGGCCCACTCGTCGCCGACCGCACCGCGCAGACCCCCGACGATCCCCGCGACATTCGTATCGGAGAAGTACTCACCGATCTGCTCCACGGGCAGCGGCGGGTGGTCGGTGTGCTTGTCCGGTGAGGGCACCAAGACCTCGCCGAGTGGTGCGCCGGAACGGATTCGGTCGGCAACGCCACCGAGTTCGGCGGACGGTACGAAGTGCGTCGCCAGACCCACCGACAACGCCTGCGATCCGCGGACCCGGGCGCCGGTGAGCGCCAACCACATTCCGACACCCTGCGGTAGCCGGGGCAAGAAGTAGGTGGATCCGATGTCGGGAAAGAAGCCGATCGCGGTCTCGGGCATCGCGATCATCGCCTTCTCGGTGACCACCCGGATCTCCCCATGGACGCTGATTCCCAGACCGCCACCCATGGCAGCACCGTCGATCAGCGCGATATGCGCCTTGGGATACTCGGCGATCAACTGATTGAGCCGGTATTCGTGGGAGAAGTAACGAGTGATCGACTCGGTATCGCCGGCGAGCGCGCTGTCACGGATCGCACGGATGTCGCCTCCCGCGCAGAAGGCGCGGTCGGTACCCGAGGTCAGCATCACGGTGTCGATGCCGTCATCGTCGGCCCAGCGCAACAGCACGTCATACATGTCGTCGACCATCGACTGGTCGAGCGCGTTGAGGGCCTTGGGCCGGTCGAGGACGATCTCGCCGACCCCGTTGGCAACATTGGTGCGGATGTACGACATGACGTTCACGCTAGCGTGTCCGCTCTCCGTCGGTCACCCGCCTCGACCTGCGACGTCGTCTCGGCCAGGGCCGCACGCGTCGCGGCCTGCACCGCCTCGGGGACGGTCGGCGCGAACCGTATCTGCAGGGCGCACGACGGTGAGGGCGGCAGCGATGTGACCTCGCGCATCCCCTCCGGTGGTCGGCTGACCACCGGTAACAGCACCACACCGAGTCCCGCGCGGACCGCGGCGGTGACGCCGGCGAGGTCGGCCGACTCGACGATGATCGCGAAATCGATCCGCGCCTGCCGAAGGATGTCGAGGGCCACACCTCGGGTCGAACACGGTTCGTCGAACACCACCAGCGGCAGCGGCTTGTCGGGCTCGACGACGAGGTCCGGAGCCCCGAACCAGCGCATCGCGACGCGGGGGCCCAGCAGTTCGGTCGTAGGGCCGACCGGTTCGTGATACACCGCGACGTCGACGTCGCCGTTATCGATGGCCGCGATGACCCGACGACTGCGGTCGAGACGAAAGGTGACCGCATGCCCGGGGCACTGTTCCCGCAGAATCTGCGAGAGAAACGGTAGTGACCAGTCCGCGCCGTGCTCCGTCGTCGCCACCGTCAACGTCGGAGTGGCGGAGCGAATGTTCAAGCGCCGCAACGCATCGTCGTGTGCGGCAAGGATGCTGCGCGCTTCGGCGAGCATCGCTTCCCCGTCCGCGGTGAACCGGGTGATCCGCCCCTCACGCTCGACGAGCTTGAGTCCGGTCACGGTTTCGAGTCGGCGGACATGCTGACTGACCGCGGACTGGGTGAGATGCAGCGCCGTCGCCGCGCGGTGAAAACCACCGCAGGTGGCCACTGCGACGAGGCTGCGCAGCGGGGTGATGTCGAGAACCGTGTTGGCCATGCCGCCAGCATACGGCGATCACGATTCATGATCAATCACGATTACTGATCATTGTTGGACGACGCGTATGGTCGCCGCGCACGCTGGAGCACATGAGAATCCCTCCCCTACCCGCCGCGGCACTCATCCTGTTGTGGGCCTTCGGCTATCCACTCGGCGCGCTCGGTGTGTCCGCGATGTCGCCGATGGCGCTGCTGACCATCCGATTCGCGGGGTCCGCGGCGGCGCTCGGGATCATCGCCGTCGTGACCCGGCGTGCCTTCCCCCGCGGACGGCAGCTCGGCCACGTCGCCGTCGTCGGATTGCTGACCCAATTCCTCCAATTCGGCTGCGCCTACCTGGCATTGCAGCTCGGGGTGCCCGCGGTCATCGTCGCACTGGTCATTGCCCTGAACCCGGTGGCCACGGCGATACTCGCGTGGCCTGTGCTCGGTCAACGCCTCGGGTCGCGGCAATGGACCGGCATCGCGGTCGGCACGGCCGCGGTCCTGGCCGCGTGCCTGCCCCGGGTGATGGCCGACGCCTCGACGATGGGCATCGCCGTCGGCCTGACCCTCCTCGCCCTGACGGGAGTCGCGCTCGGCGGTATCTATCAGCAACGCTTCTGCGGTGGAGTCGATCTCGTCGCCGGCAATGCCGTCCAACGGACCGTGGCCCTGATACCCACGGCCGCAATCACTCTCGCGACTCCCGAGTCGATCACCGACCCACTCCGCGCGGCCTGGGTGTTGCCGACGATGATCATCGCCTCGTCGATGATCGCCACCACCCTGTTCCTCCGGCTCGTCAACACCGCCGGTGCCGCGGCCACGTCGATGTTGTTCACGCTCATCCCCTCGGCGTCGGCACTTCTGGCGTGGGGTCTACTCGGCCAACGCCCCGATCTCGGGATCATCATCGGACTCGTCCTGGGCGCCGCGTCGTTGGTGATCGTGCGACGCCCGGGCGCCTCACCCCGGACCATCGAGCCCGCGACCACCGCACGACCCGGAACATCCGGCGAACAAAAGCGGTTGACACACCTGTCCGGGGGCGCGCTATCGTGAACGCGCATCCCTGAGGCACGCCAGCCAGCTGATTCACATCGAGGAGTGATCTGCCAGTCATGAACATCTGAGGTCGGTAAACCACCGCGAGAGTCGACGCCGTACGCGACGTCGCCGCGGAATCCTCACCACCTCAAGGAGTTCTCATGGCCTCACCCCTGCACCCCTCCGGATCGATCACTCTCTCGGGCGTCTCCTTCGCCTGGCCTGATGGCACCCCCGTCTTCGGCGACCTGTCGCTGACCGTCCCACCAGGGATCAGCTCGCTCGTCGGAGCGAACGGCGCCGGCAAGACCACGTTGCTGCAACTCATTCTCGGCGCACTGTCGCCGACCACGGGCAGCATCACGGTCTCGGGCCACTGCGCGCTGGTCCCCCAGCATCCGCAGGCCCACTCCGACGACACCGTTGCCGACGTCTTGGGAATCGCCGCGATTCGCAACGCCTTACGACGGATCGAGAGCGGATCGGTCCAACCCGACGACTACGACACCG
The DNA here is from genome assembly GCF_017654315.1 of Gordonia polyisoprenivorans. NCBI lineage: Bacteria > Bacillati > Actinomycetota > Actinomycetes > Mycobacteriales > Gordoniaceae > Gordonia > Gordonia polyisoprenivorans. Next base: position 2,154,070 of record NZ_CP072203.1, on the reverse strand, counting down.
TCGGCGACGACTGGGACGTCGAGGAGCGCGCGCTCGCGCAACTGTCGGCGTTGGGCCTCGTCGCCGACCTGGACCGCACCGTCGGCACCCTCTCCGGTGGCGAGTCGACGATGCTCGCGATCGCGGCCCGCCTCCTCCGCCGGCCCGACGTCCTGCTGCTCGACGAACCGACCAACAATCTCGACACCGATTCGCGGACAGCTCTATTCCAGGCTCTCGACGCATTCGCCGGAACCGTGCTGCTGGTCAGCCACGACCTCGAGTTGCTCGATCGCGTCAACACCACGATCGAGCTGTACCGGGGCCGGGTTCGGCTCTTCGGCGGCCCGTACTCGCTCTACCGCGAGGTCCTCGACACCGAGCAGGCCGCCGCGGAGGCTGCCGTCGCGAACGCCACGGGTGACCTGCGCGCGCAGAAACGCGACCTCGCCGACGCCCAGATCACCCTGGACCGCCGGGCCCGGACGGCCGCGAAAGCCGAACGCGAGAAACGGGTCCCGAAGATCGTCGCGCACGGCCGCCGCAACGCGGCGCAGGTATCGGCGGGCAAGTACCGCACCTCGCACCGCGAGGACGTCGCCGCGGCGGCGGGTCGGCTGGAATCGGCGCGCGCCGACGTCCGTGACGACCGGACCGCGCGGATCTCGATGCCCGAACCCGACCTCGCCACCCACGCCCAGGTGATCGCCGACGACCGATTACGCATCGACGGTCCGGAGCGGGTAGCGCTCGTCGGTGCCAACGGGTCCGGGAAGACTACCCTCATCACCGACCTCATCGTCGGCGACCACATACTCGTGCCGTATGCCCTGGTGCCGCAACGCATCACCTTCGCCGATCCGTCGCGGACGATCGCCGAGTATCTGTCGGTGACACATCCGGATGCCGGCGTCCAACAGGTTCGGGCGCATCTGGCACGATTCCTGTTCCGCGGCAACGCCGGTGACCGTGCCCTCGCCGAGTTGTCGGGCGGTGAGCGCCTGCGGGTGGCATTGGCGTCGGCGTTGCTCACCGACCCGACACCCAAGCTCCTGATCCTCGACGAGCCGACCAACAACCTCGACATCGACACCACCGAGGAACTGGTGTCGGCGTTACGTGACTGGACCGGTGCGCTACTGCTGGTCAGCCACGACCCCGGGTTCCGCGACCGCGTCGGCATCGACCGCACGGTGCGGATTGGGTGAGCGTCACCCAGGAGTAGCGCCTCAGAACGACACGCCCTAACAGCATCGCCCCTGCGGGTTGTTCTCGACGTGATCCCAGCGGTGACGCCAGTAGTCGCGCTCGCTCATCGGCGGCGTCGGATCACCATGTGCGGCATGGTGTTGCAGGTAGCGCTCGTAGTCCCGGTCACCCATGACGCTGCCGACGTACCACGCGACGCGTTCACCCATCCGGTGCAGTATCTGCCTCATGTGACCGTCTCGGTCTTGCGCTGGATGGCGATGTCATCCCATTCCCGCTGGACCTCGCGTTCGGCGGCGGTGGTGATGAGCCCGCTCGGCCCGAAGATGTGTGAGGGTTCCGGTGGGTCCTCGGTGGTCGGGAGTCCGCCGAGACGCAGCGCCTTCATCGAGATGTAGACGCCGACGATCACCACGATGAGCACGAGTACCGCGAAGATGATCGACAACGTGCCCTGGATGAAGGTGTTGCGGATGACGGCGTCGAGCTCGCCGATGTTCTTGGCGGTCTTGAACGACGTCTTGCCGGCGTCCTTGGCGTTGGCGAAGTCGCGGTGCTGGGCCCAGTAGCCGATGGCCGGATTCGACGAGAAGATCTTCTGCCAGGACGCGCTCATGGTGACGATCACGTCCCACACCAACGGGATTCCGGGTATCCACGCCCACTTGGCCTGTCCGCGTTTGAACAGGATGACGGTGACGACCGTCAACGCGACCGCGGCGAGCAACTGGTTGGCGATGCCGAACAGCGGGAACAGCGTGTTGATACCGCCGAGCGGGTCGGTGACGCCCATCAGCAGGATCGAACCCCATGCGGCGCAGACGATCACGGTGCACAGCCACGCTCCGGGCCGCCAGGACGGATCCTTGAATCGGCTCGCACCTGGAATGTTGCCGATGCCGTCGGACAGCATGAACCGCGCAACCCGGGTGCCGGCGTCGACGGTGGTGAGGATGAACAGCGCCTCGAACATGATCGCGAAGTGATACCAGAACGCGCGCAACGATTCCCCTCCGATGGCGCGCTGCAGTGTGTCGGCCATACCCATCGCGAGGGTGGGCGCACCACCGGTGCGGGAAACGATCGAGGACTCACCGACTCCCTCGGCGGCGGAGGTGAAGTCCGCTGCGGGGACAGGATTTCCACTCACCCCGAGTCCGTTGACATAGTCGGCGGCGCCCTGCGCGGTGCCATCGGTCAGCGCCTTGGGTGCGTTCATGCCGAAGTAGATGTGCTGATCGAGGATGCAGGCGGTGATCAACGCCATGATCGCCACCGACGATTCGGTGAGCATGCCGCCGTATCCGATGATCCGGGCCTGCCCTTCCTTGGCCAGCAGTTTGGGTGTGGTGCCGGAGGCGATGAGGGCATGGAAACCCGACAGCGCACCGCAGGCGATGGTGATGAACAGGAACGGGAACAATGCGCCGGAGAAGGCTGGGCCCTTACCGTTCCAGGCGAATTCGCTGACGGCCGGTGCCTTCATCACCGGTTGGACGATCAGGATGCCGAGGGCCAGCAGGGCGATCGTGCCGACCTTCATGAACGTCGACAAATAGTCGCGGGGTGCCAGCAGCAGCCACACCGGCAGTACCGCGGCGGCCACACCGTAGATGATGATCGCCCAACTCAGGAAGACCGGTGAGAGGGTGAACCAGTCCTTGCCCCAACCGGATTCGCCGACGTAGCGGCCGGCGACGATGGCGGCGAGCAGCAGCACCACACCGATCAGCGAGATCTCGCTGACCCGGCCGGGCCGCAGGTAGCGCAGGTAGATGCCCATGAACAGGGCGATCGGGATGGTCATCGCGATGGAGAACACGCCCCACGGGCTGTCGGCGAGGGCGTTGACGACGACCAGGGCCAGCACCGCGATGAGGATGATCATGATGACCAGCACGGCGACGATCGCGGCGGTGCCGCCGACGCGGCCGAGTTCGTCGCGGGCCATCTGTCCGAGGCTGCGTCCGCGACGCCGCGTCGAGATCGACAGCACCAGATAGTCCTGGACGCAGCCGGCGACCACGGCGCCTATGATGATCCAGATGGTTCCGGGCAGGTAGCCCATCTGCGCGGCGAGTACCGGTCCGACGAGTGGACCAGCTCCGGCGATGGCGGCGAAATGATGACCGAACAGCACTCGCCGGTCGGTCGGCATGTAGTCCTGCGCGTTGTCGAATTCCTCGGCGGGCGTGGCGTGATCGTCGCGGGGCTTGACCACCTTCATCTCGATCATCCGCGCGTAGAAACGGTAGGCGATCACATAGGTGCAGACGGCGGCGACGACGAACCAGACGGCGTTGACGTTCTCTCCGCGGATGAATGCCACGATCACCCACGCCACCGCGCCGAGCAGGCCGATGACGGCGAACAGGATCTTCTTCGGCACGGTCATCGGTGAGCGGTCGATGATCGCGACCGGTGGCAGGTCGGGATCGTTGCGGATGAATTCGACGTTCGGGTAGTCCTCGCGTCGCTCGCTCGTCGGTGTCGGTTCGGTCATCGTCATGGCGTTGGTGGGCCCTTTCGACGTCTCGAGGGGAGCCACGGGTAGTGGCCTGCGTCACTATACGCGGACGGTCAAAGCGGTCATACTGACTCCCGATGAGCTGCAACGAACCCGAAATGGGTACCAGCGCACGGTCGGAGGAACCCACTCCGGTGGTGCTCGTTCACGGTCTGCGCGTCAGCGGTGCGTCGCTGCATCGCATCGCTGACGCCGTCACCGACCGGCCGGTGATCCACCCCGACCTGCCCGGTCATGGCACACGCAGCGCCGAGACCTTCACGATGGCCGAGGCGGTGTCCGCCGTCGTCGACGCCGTCGACCAACTCGGCGCACCGGCGGTCCTCGCGGGAATGTCGTTGGGCGGCTATGTCGCGATGGCGACCGTGGCCGCGCATCCCGAGCGCGTGGCCGGTCTCGTCACGATGGGATCGACCGCCCAGCCCAGCGCATTGTTGGCCGCACCGTTCCGGTTGTTCGGCGCGGCCACCTCGTTCCTACCCGCGCAGAGCGCCGAGATCAGCCGGTTCCTCACCCGGATGGCGTTGGGCGCGCAGGTCTCCGACGACATGGAGGCCGGCGGCCTCGCGTTGCACTCGATCGCCGATGTGGTCGACGAGATCGCCGGATTCGACGCCCTGTCCGCACTCGCCGGGTATCCGGGACCGATGCTGTTCGCCAACGGCGGCTGGGATCAGTTCCGAATCCACGAACGCAGGTTCGTCGATCTGTCGCCGCGTGCGCGCCTGCGCGTCCTCCCTCGCGCCACCCACCTGTATCCGCTGATCCAGCCCGCCGTGGCGGGGGCGATGATCAGTGAGTTCGCGGCGTCGATCGACGCCGAGCGGGCAACGCAGCCGACGTCGGCATCCTGAGCCTCACTCGATCGCTTCGGCGGCCTCGAGCCACGCCGCTTCGGCGGCTTCCTTGTCGGCAACCACTTGCCGCAGTTCGGTATTGAGCGACACCAAACGTTCGGGGTCGGTGGCCGCGGCCACCAGCGCGGCATGCAGCTCGTCCTCGCGCCGCGAGAGTTGCTCGATCTGCCGCTCGGCCCGGTTCATCGCCTTGCGTGCCTCGCGATGTTCGGCGGCACTCACCGCGGGTCGCTCGGCAGGAGTGTCGGCCGTGCCCGGGTTCTGCGCGTCTGCGGCCCGCCCCTCTGCTGTCTGCCCCGATGCCGCCTGCGACGAACCCACCTTCGATGAACCCGAACCCGTGGTGCCGGAACGCATCTCACGACGCCGATCGAGATACTGGGCGATCCCACCGGGCAGGTTGGTGAGCGAGCCGTCGCCGAACAACGCCCACGTGGAGTCACAGATCCGCTCGATCAGGTAGCGATCGTGGGAGATGACCACCATGGTTCCGGCCCACGAGTCGAGGAGATCCTCGAGCTGTTGCAGGGTGTCGATGTCGAGATCGTTGGTCGGCTCGTCGAGCAACAACACGTTCGGTTCGGCCATCAGCACACGCGTCAACTGCAGGCGCCGACGCTCACCACCGGAGAGATCGCCGACCGGGGTGCGTTGTTTGGCCGGCGAGAAGCCAAGCCGTTCGGCGAGCTGACTCGCCGAATACTCCTTGTCACCCAACATGATCCGCGCGGCCACCGACTCCACCGCATCGAGGACCCGCTGGTCCTCGTCGAGGTCGTCGAGTTCTTGGCGCAGCCAGCCCAGTTTCACCGTCACGCCCTCGATGCGACGTCCGGGGGCCACGTCGACCTCCCCGGCCAGCGCACGCAGCAACGTCGTCTTGCCCGATCCGTTGACCCCGACCAGACCGATGCGCTCCCCCGGCGCCAGTCGCCAGGTCAGATTGTCCAGCAACGCTTGTCCCGCGGGTGTCTCGATGTGCGCGTCCTCGAGTTCGATGACCACGCGTCCGAGCCGGCGCTTGGCGAACGTCGACAGCGTCACCGTGTCGCGGGGCGGCGGGACGTCACTGATCAGCTTCTCGGCGGCCTCGATTCGGTAGCGCGGCTTGGAGGTTCGGGCGGGCGGTCCGCGGCGCAGCCACGCCAGCTCCTTGCGGGCCAGGTTGCGTCGCCGCTCCTCGGCCGCGTCGGCGAGGCGCACCCGCTCGGCGCGGGCGAACACCCAGTCATTGTATCCGCCCTCGTACTCGTCGACCCGACCGTCGTGGACCTCCCAGGTCCGGGTGGCAACGGTGTCGAGGAACCAGCGGTCGTGGGTGACCACGACGAGTGCGCCGCGGCGCCGCATGAGGTGATCGGCGAGCCATTGCACGCCTTCGACATCGAGGTGGTTGGTGGGCTCGTCGAGGATCAGGACGTCGGCCTCGGAGACCAGCGCGGCGGCCAGCCCGACGCGGCGTCGCTGTCCGCCGGAGAGTTCATCGACCCGCGCGTCGAGCAGTTCGTCGACGCCGATGCCGGCGAGGATGCCGCGGACCCGTGGGTCGCCGGCCCACTCGTGCACGGCGACGTCGGGACCGCCGACGACGACCTCGGCGACCGTCTTGCCCGCCGGTAGCTCACCGCGCTGGGTGACCACGGCGATGCGCGCCCCACCCGCCCGCGACACACGCCCCGAGTCGGGTTCGGTGACGCCACCGAGGATCTCCAGCAGCGTGGTCTTGCCGCCGCCGTTGAGTCCCACCACCCCGATGCGCTGTTCCTCGTGCACGCCGAGGCTCACCTCGTCGAGCAGGGATTTGATGCCGAAGCTCTTGCTGATGCGGTCGGCGTTGATCAGCGCGGAGGGGGCGGGTGGCACCGGTAGACGATAACAACCCCGGACTGTCGGGCTCTCCTGTGGCGCCAACTCCCCGCCCGGTCGGTGCTCAATCCCGCCCGAATGCCGCCGCGGCGGTACCCATCACCTGATCGAGAGAATCGGCGACGACCTCGGTGTGGTCGGCGCGGGTGTGGGTGTGCAGGTCGACGTCGGTACCGTCGGCCTGCATGGAGCGGACCAGCGTCGCGGTCAACGGGAACGGCACCACCGGGTCGAGCAGGCCGTGGTCGATGCGGATCGGCACCGTGTACCCGCCGGTCGGCACCCGCGTGTAGTCGGCGAGCGCGGCCACGAAGCGCTCGTCACCCAGCGAGGAGTCCAGCAGATCCCCCGGCGCCACCGACCGCATCGCGGCCGACACCTCGCCGTTGCACTCCGATCGCGCGAGATCGAGATAGCGCTTGCCCGCCTGGGTGAGGTGATCGGTGACGTGCAGATCGGGTCGCGCGTGGTCGAGGCCGGCGAGGATGTAGAGATACAGCGCACTGACGGTGTTGAGTTTCCCCAGACTCGGCACGCTGGGCGTGAACGACTTGGTGAGTACCCCTTCGATACCGGAAGCCGGTGCCAGGGCCAGGATTTCACGCAGATTCAGTTCGGGGGCGTATGACGGCGCCTCGTACCCCGCGAACAACGCCGCATGCCCGCCCTGCGAATGACCGGCGGACACCCACTCGGTACCCAGCGACGCGTCACGGGCGCGAGCCGCGCGGATCATGTCGATCACCGAGTGCGCGGCGGCCCGTCCGCCGAGATACTCGGTCTCACCGGGTGCGCCGAGACCCGCGTAATCGGTTGCGGTGACCGCATATCCGCGCTTGAGAGCGTCGATGATCGCGGCGTCGACACCGGAGCCCTTGCGGATCCGGCTCGGCGCGCACTCGTCGGCGATCCCCGTGGTGCCGTGCGCCCAGGAGAAGATGCGCCACCCGCCCGACGGCGGCGTGCCCTTCGGAACGTAGAACACGCCGGTGGACAACGCCATTCGATCATTCTGGTCGCGGGTCACATACGTGAGGCGTTGTCCCGACGCCGCGCCGGGCGGCAGGTCGGCGCCGACGATCGCGGTGCCGGCGAGCACGCGCCCGGCGACCGGGGTCGCGGCGGCCGAGCCGGTTCCGAGTGTCCCCAGGCCGACCGTCATCAGTCCGACCACGAATGCGACCACTCCGACGAGCCCGATCCGACGACATTCGCGGTGCGTCCGGGCGAACGCCCCGGGTACACCGCGGGCGTCGACCCGCTCGGACCGCGTTCGTGTTTGCGACTGCCGGGGTCGGGGGGTCACCGCCCGGGTACCCGTCGGGTCGCGCCGCTGACCGGCCCGGATGCGGTGCGTACCGAACGGGCCACCCCGGCACCGGACAGTTCGGCGGCCACGGCCACCGCGGCGTCGGCGTCGGCGCACAGGAAGGCGCACGTCGGCCCCGATCCGGAGACGATGCCGTTGAGCGCGCCGGCATCGACGCCCGCGCGCAGCGTTCGGCGCAGACCCGGCTGCAGACTCAATGCGGCCGGCTGCAGATCGTTGTGAAGAAGCGGCGCGATCTGGCTCGCCTGCCCGCCGGCGAGGGCCTGCACCAGCTCGTCGGGCCGCGGGTTGTGCACGTCGAAGGCGTCGGCGTGATCGGCGCGCAGACGATCGAGTTCGGCGAAGACGGCAGGCGTGGACAGTCCGTCGCGCGCGAATGCCAGCACCCAGTGCAGTTCGCCGCGCGCGATCATCGGCATCAGTTGCTCACCGCGGCCGGTGCCCATGGCGGTACCGCCCTGCACCGAGAAGGGCACGTCACTGCCGAGACCGGCGGCGATCTCGAGCAGTTCCGCGCGCGGCAGATCGAGTTTCCACAACGCGGCGAGGGCCACCAGGGCACCCGCGGCATCGGCGCTGCCGCCTGCCATTCCGCCGGCGACGGGTATGCGTTTGACGATCTCGATGGCCACCCGTGGGTCGCGGTCGGCCCACTCACCGAGCGCGCGGACCGCCTTGATCGCGAGGTTCTCGTCGTCGAGGGGCACGTCGGCGGCGTCGGCGCCTCGTCCGCCCTCGCGGCGCAGCGTCACCCCGAGTGCGGGGGCACGCGTGACGGTGACGTCGTCGTACAAGGAGAGCGCCTGGTAGACGGTGACGAGATCGTGGTAGCCGTCGTCGCGGAGCGGGCCGACACCGAGGTGCAGATTCACCTTGGCGGGCACGCGCACAGAGACGGCGTCGGAGATCACCGACAGAGACGCTGGGGACACGGGTATCCAGGGTAGTGAATCGCCGGGCGAGTCACGGTCGCCAACCCCGTTCGACCAGCGTGGCGACATCGTCGACGACCTCGATCGCGCCCGCATCGAGCAACTCGGCGGCCGCGAAACCACCGGTCCGTACCCCTACGCAGGCGATACCGAGTTCGTTCGCCGAGGCCACGTCCCACACGCTGTCGCCGACGAGGACCGCGGTGGCACCGCCGGAACGCTCGACGGCGACCGCCAGCAGATCCGGTGCAGGCTTGGAGTTGTTGGCGTCGTCGGCGCTGGTCACGACGGCGAAATCGGAGCGCGTCAGGCCTAGGAGATCCAGTGCGACGTCGGTGAATTCCTGCGCCCCCGACGACGCGAGCGCCACCCGAAAGCCGGCATCGGCGAGCATCTGCACCAGGTCCGCCGCACGCGGCAGCGCGCGCACCTCGGGTAGCAGCTTGCGGTATTGCTGGGCCCATTCATCGCGCAGGTCATCGCCGAGGGAGTCCTCGACGTCCGGCCCGCAGATCTCCCCCACCAACTGATCGCCGCCCATCCCGATCGCGCGGTGCACGCGCCACCATTCCGGGTAGAGATCGTGCCCGGCGAAGGCTCGCTGCCACGCCAAGGCGTGCAGATGATTCGAGTCGATGAGCGTACCGTCGACGTCGAGGAGCACGGTGTCCACAGGCGACTCTTCGGTCGGCGTCTCTGTCCGGTCGGTGTGTGTCATCGCTGTCACTCCTGTTCCTCTCGGGTCGAGACCACGTGCCCACCATCCACCTTCGCACTGTTGGACGTCGAGCCGATGGGACGTCGAGGCGGCGTCACCTCCGATTCGCGTCCGCACCGATCAGAAGGAGCGCGAGCATGGCGACACGATTCGGATACACCCTCATGACCGAGCAGGCCGGACCCCGGCAGCTGGTCCGGGACGCGGTGGCCGCGGAGAAGGCGGGCTTCGATTTCGAGGTGTCCAGCGATCATTACTTTCCGTGGCTCTCGGCGCAGGGCCATGCGCCGTACGCATGGACGGTGCTCGGCGCGGTGGCTCACGCGACCGAGGAGGTCGAGTTGATGACCTACGTGACCTGCCCGACGATTCGTTACCACCCGGCCATCATCGCCCAGAAGGCCGCGACCCTGCAGTTGCTCGCCGAGGGCCGGTTCATTCTCGGACTCGGTAGCGGTGAGAACCTCAACGAGCATGTCGTCGGCGCGGGGTGGCCTGCCATCTCCGAACGGCACGCCATGCTCGCCGAGGCGATCGAGATCATCCGCGCATTGCTCGAAGGCGGTCTCGTCGATCATCGCGGCGAGTTCTTCCAGGTCGATTCGGCACGGATCTGGGATCTGCCCGACGACGGTGTACCCATCGGCGTGGCGGTGTCCGGACCCCGTTCGATCGACGAATTCGGGCCTCTTGCAGACCATCTCATCGCCGTCGAGCCGAACGCGGACTTCATCGAGCACTGGAATGCCAATTCCGAGACCACCTCGATCGGGCAGGGCGCCGCGCTCGACCCGGCGCGCGCGATCGGACAGATCCCGATCTGCTGGGACCCGGACCGCGATACCGCGGTGGCCCGCGCCCACGACCAGTTCCGGTGGTTCGCCGGCGGCTGGCACGTGAACGCGAACCTGCCGACCACCGCGGCGTTCGCCGGCGCCACCCAGTTCGTCACCCCCGACGACGTCGCGGCCAACATCCCCTGCGGGTCGGATCTCGACGAACTCGTCGACGGTATCCGGCCATTCGTCGACGCCGGATTCACCGACGTCGCACTCGTGCAGATCGGCGGCGAGAGCCAGGAGCGGTTCCTCGACGAGGCCGCCGGGCCGTTGCTGGAGAAGTTGCGGTCGGAGTGAGCGCTTCTCACTGGAACCCAGTAAGAGGTGGGCCACGAAAGTACTGTTCTGTCAACGGATCTCCATTGAACGCGCCCTGACCTCCGTTCCCACGCGAAGGCCATGACCGGACTGCGAAGTCAACGTTGCATAGTCGGTGCCCGCCCTCCACAGTGGACGTCGTTGGTCGAACGACGGAAGACGGGGCAATGGCTGAGATCACCTACAGGGCAGCGCAGATCGCAGAGGGACAAGTCACAGAGGAGCAGCACGCCGTCGACGAGATGTACGCACGCCTCGACATCGAGACGATGACCGGTCTCCGAGCGCGTCAAGAGGCCCTCTCGTCGCCCATCGACGGTCCCGGAAATCGTGTCGCGCGAGACGCCGAGCTGTCACGTCTGGACAAGGTCGTCCGTCGGCTCCGGAAGGCGGAACACGCACTGTGTTTCGGGCGGATCGACGGAGCGGACCGCGGCGTACCGATGTACATCGGTCGGGTCGGGCTCCTGTCGGACTCGCACCGCACACTGCTCGTGGACTGGCGGGCCGACGCTGCTCGACCTTTCTACGCGGCGACTTCGGCGTCACCGCTCGGGGTGCGTCGGCGTCGTCACCTGCGACTGCGAGACCGTGAGGTCGTCGAGCTCACCGACGAGATCCTCGATGGGACCGCACCGACCGATACCGACGTCGTCGGCGACAGCCCCCTCGTCTCCGCACTGAGTGGAGCTCGGACGGGTCGGATGCGCGAAGCGATGGCGACCTTGCAAGCCGAACAGGACGAGATCGTCAGATCCGAACACCGCGGAATCATGGTTGTCGATGGCGGCCCGGGAACGGGCAAGACGATCGTTGCCCTCCATCGGGCGGCGTATGTGCTGTACGCATTTCCCGCGATTGCCGATCGCGGAGTATTGGTGTTCGGACCGAACAGACGATTTCTCACCTATATCTCCGACGTTCTGCCGTCCCTGGGTGAGAACGATGTCGCCCTGCGTACGACCACCGACCTCGTGGACGTCACGGTGACGCGCACAGAGGCAGATCCGATCGCACTCGCGAAGGGTTGCACGCACTTTGCCGAACTTCTCGCCGGTCGGGTCGAGGCCTCACAGCCTCGTGGGATACCTCTTCGATTGCAGACCGGGTACGGCGCGGTCGTGCTTGATCCCGCGCGCGTGGATGCCGCTCGCCGCAGTGCGTTGCAGGGCGGGGTCGGCCACAACCGGGCGCGTGAGGCATTCCTCGAACAGATCGTTGATGAGGTGGTTACCGAGCTGGAAGCACAAACCGCACAGGAGATCTCGGACTTCGAGGACGAGATCAGAAACGTACTCGGCATCGATCTCGATCGAATGTTCGCCGGCGAGGCCAGGCTCTCGGCGCGTGACGACGACGGCAGCGGGGAGCTCGAGATCGACTGGGACCGTATCCACGATGATCTCCTCGACGACGCCGAAATCACACGGGCCATCGACGAGGTCTGGCCACTCCTCACCGCCGACGACGTGGTGCGTGACGTGCTCACCGACGCCGTCTCGCTCACCCGCCACTTCCCCGGGTGCACCGACAAGGACGTCGCCTCGATCGGCAACGGCGCTCGACAAGGTTGGAGCATGGCCGATCTGGCGCTCCTGGATGAAGCCCGGACACTCGTCGACGGGCCACCCGAGTCGATATATGGGCACATCGTCGTCGACGAGGCGCAGCAACTCTCGCAGATGCAGTGGCGGATGCTCATCCGTCGATGCCCGAACCACTCGATGACCATCGTCGGCGACCTCGCCCAGTCGGGACCGACCACGACCATCAGCTCCTGGGGCGAGGCGCTGCACCCTTTTGTCGACGACCGCTTTGTCCACCACACCCTCACGATCAACTACCGCACCACCACGGAGATCTTGGAAACCACCGCGCCCGTCCTCGCGCGTATCGCTCCCACACAGCGGCTCTCACGCTCGATACGTCATGGCGAACATCCAACGACCGGTATCGTCACGAACGACGGCGTCGACGCTGAGGTGGACGAGTTGCTCGCGACAATACGAACGGCGCACCCCGGCGAGCTCATCGGCATCATCACCACGGCGGGGCGCGCATCGTGCTTCGACGCCGGCGCACTCGGAGACGATGTGATGGTCGTGCCGGCCGCCGACGCGCGTGGTCTGGAATTCGACACCGTGATCGTGCTCGGCGCCAACGAGATCCGAGGTGCGGACGACTCCGGTCTCCGAGATCTCTACGTGGCACAGACCCGGGCGACCAAGCGCCTGATCATGCTCGACATCGGCGGGCCCGTTCCTGACGACGGTGCGGCCTGAGCGCTTCTCGCTAGTGGTGCGCTCAGTCGCCTGCCGGGACCTGAGCCAACCGGACGAAGTCGTCGACGTCGAGCTTCTCGCCGCGGATCTGCGGGTCGATGCCGGCGGCACGCAGCCGACGCTCCGCCTCGGCCGCCGAGCCGGCCCAACCGGCCAGCGCCGAGCGCATCGTCTTGCGGCGCTGCGCGAAGGCGGCGTCGATGACGGCGAACACCTTCGCCCGCACCGCGGGATCGTCAGAATAGCGCGAATGTCGTTGTACGCGAACCAGTCCGGATTCCACCTTGGGTTCCGGCCAGAACACGTTGCGGCCCACCGCCCCCGCCCGCGACACGTCACCGAAGTAGCGGGCCTTGACGCTCGGGACGCCGTAGATGCGGCCGCCCGGTCCGGCGGCGAGGCGGTCGGCGACCTCTGCCTGCACCATCACCAGGGCGGTCTGCAGCGTCGGGCATTGCGCAAGCAGGTGCAGCAGCACGGGAACCGCGACGTTGTAGGGCAGATTCGCCACGAGTGCGGTGGGCGCGGCGGGCAAGTCGTCGGCGAGCACCGTCATCGCGTCGGCGGTGACGACGTCGAGCGCAGCGGACCGGGACGGCGCGTACTCCGCCACGGTGGCGGGAAGGCGCGCGGCCAGGACCGGGTCGATCTCGACGGCGATCACGCGTGAGACGGTGCCGAGCAGGGCCAGGGTCAGCGAGCCGAGGCCGGGACCGACCTCGAGCACGACGTCGTCGGCGCCGACACCGGATGCGGCCACGATACGTCGCACCGTGTTGGCGTCATGGACGAAGTTCTGCCCGAGGGTCTTGGTCGGGCGAACGCCCAGTTCGGTTGCCAGAGCCCGGATCTGAGCCGGACCGAGTAGGCGCGAATGCGCAGGCGCGCCGTCGGCGGTCAGATCAGAGCCCCAGCCGCGACGAGCACGACGGCCACGCACCCCAGCCCTGTGCGGCCTGGGTCTTCTCGGCGATCGCGATCTGCTCCTCACGGGTGGCGAGGTCCGGGCGCGGTGCGTATTCCTGGCCGCCCCAGCGATCCCAGGTGTTCTGGTCGAATTGGATACCGCCGTAGAAACCGTTGCCGGAGTTGATCGCCCAGTTACCGGTCGATTCACACTGGGCCAGCGCATCCCACACCGAACCGAACGGCACGAACGGTGCGCCCGGCTTGGTCCCGACGCGAACGGTCGCCGCGACCGGCTGGGTGAGCACGTCCTGACCGATCTTCACGCGCTTGGTGATCTTGCCGTTGACGGTGGTCACCTCGTACTGAACCTTCGCACGGCCCGGCTTGCCGGGCTTGACGACGACGCGGCGATTCTTGATCAGGGTCGGATCGTCCTGGGTGACGTCGGGAGCATTGACGTCCTCTTCGACCGTGGTCTCGGTGGTGCGGATGCGGGTGACGTTGATGACCGTGCCGTCGGTGACCTTCGCGTCAGCGGCCGGGGTGACCTTGTCGGCGTCCTGCAGCGGCGCACCGATGGTCTCGAGGGCCTCCGACACGGTGTCGGCGGGCACCGACTTGATCGAGGGCACCCCGCCGTCGATGATGACGAGCTTCTTGGGAAGCGTGACGTCGACGACCGCGCCGTTGACCGGGATCGGCCCGTTCGCGTTGAAGTTCGCCTGGTCTGCGCCGTGTGCGAGCCCTTGCTGGGCGAGGAGTTGGTTCACGTTGACCGCAGTCGTCTCGACGACCCGCTTCTCGCCCTCCACGTCGAGGACGACCTGCTTCTTGCGGTGGAAGGTGATCGTCTGACCGTCGGAGAACGACGAATCCGGGGACGGCGACACCATGTCGCCGCTGACCGGCTGGTAGCCCTGCGACTCGAGCAACGAGTCGACGTTCATCGTCATCGTGGCGACCTGGATCTTCTGGCCGTCGACATCGATGGTGACGTGTTTGTGCATCGTCACGCCCATCACGCCGCCCACGGCGACGGTGCAGAGCACGGCCCCGATGGCGATGCGGGCGCGCATCGACTCCAACGTGTGGATTCTCGCGAAAACAGACAAGGTCAAGCATCCTGATCGACGACGTGGTCATCCCCCGACACTGGCGCGAGGTGGTCGCCCCGGACCGGCCCGAGGGCCCACATCCCGAGGAACGAACCACCGCCGTGGCGACGGATCACAATACGATAACGAGCAGGGGTGATTACTGCAAAGACAGCCGGTACACGCGTCGCGCGTTGTCGCCGAGCGTCTGCGCCATCGTGTGCTCATCCATTCGACGGACCTCGGCGAGCAGTCGCGCCGTGTACGGCAGGCAATAGGACTGATTCGGCTGGCCACGGTAGGGATGCGGGGTCAAAAACGGTGCATCGGTCTCCACGAGGATCTGCCCGTCGGGCACCAGGTGAGCCGCCTCACGCAGCTCGCCCGCATTGGCAAATGTCACAGTTCCAGCAAAACTCAGAAAGTAGCCGCGATCTATGCATTCGCGAGCAACATTCCGGTCACCGGAGAAGCAATGCATGATCACGGCGTCCGGTGAGCCCTCGGACGCCAGGATGTCGAGAAGGTCGTGGTCGGCCTCCCGATTGTGGATCATCAACGGCTTGCCGATCCGCTTGGCCAGATCGATGTGCCAGACGAACGCCTCCTTCTGCACCTCCGGCGACGCGGCCGACTCGGACTTGCCGGGCCAGTAGTAGTCGAGGCCGGTCTCACCGATCGCCACCACCCGCGGATCGGCGGCCATCTGTTCGAGCTCGGCGCGCGCCGCATCGTCGAGTTCACCCGCGTGGGTGGGATGCAGTGCGACCGCGGCAAACGCCCGGTCGTCCCAGTGCGCGGCGTCGAGGGCCCAGCGCGCGTCGATCAAGTCGTCGGCGACGGTGACGACCTGTCCGACGCCCACCGTCTCGGCGTGATCGAGGATGGCCCGGACCGAACCCGGGTCCCGCCCACCGCAGGCGGCGAGATGGGTGTGTGCGTCGACCAGTCCCGGGAGCGGCTCGGGGTCCGGCGGCGGCTCCCGACGACGCCGCTTCTTGGCCGCCTTGGCGCTCTCGGCCTTCAGCGAAGCGCTGTCGGCGGAGTGATGAGCGCCGTCGGCGGAGTGGTGGGCACTGTCGGCGTCGGTCATGGGGCCAACTGTAGGGCTCGGCGCACCGGGGTCGGGGTTACCGGGGGCCGGGTTATCGGGGGTCGGGGCTACCGGTCCGCCTACAGGTCGACGCTGCCGGTGATGACGGTCGTGCTCTCGCCGCCGATCCAGATGTTGTCGCCGTCGTCGGTGACGTGCACGCGTCCGGACCGGCCGAGCACGGTTCCCTGAGCGGCCACATAGGTCGCCGGCGCCAGACCGGCGCTGCGCAGCCACATCGCGATGCCCGCGTTGAGACTGCCGGTGACCGGGTCCTCGGGGATGCCGTCGCCCGGTGCGAACGCGCGGACCTCGAACATCACATCGGCTCCGGGGGCGGTCGCCTCGGTGTGGGCGCCAACGAGCCCCACCTCATGGTCGCCGAGCGCGGCGAAGTCGGGGGTCACCTCAAGCACGCGCTGCGCCGAATCGAGCTGCAACACCATCCACCGCGGCCCGTTGATCACCCATTCGGCGGCGAGCACATGCTGCGGGTCTACGCCGAGGGCGGCGGTCACCTCGGCGCGGGTGTCGTCGGCGACCGGCCCGGAGCGGCTCAGCGGTGGCGCGGCGAAGGCGAGACGTCCGTCGGTCCGTCGGATGCGGACCAACCCGACACCGCACTCCTGCACGATGTCGTCGCTCGCGGCGACACCCCCGGCGGCGAGCCACGCATGCGCCGACCCCAGCGTCGGATGCCCGGCGAAGGGCATCTCCGAGCCGGGAGTGAAGATCCGCAGCCGGTAGTCGGCGTCCGGGTCGGTCGGCGGCAGCAGGAACGTGGTTTCCGACAGATTGGTCCATCGCGCGAACGCCGCCATCTGTTCGTCGCTGATCCCGTCGGCGTCCACGACCACCGCCACCGGATTGCCAGCGACCGGTTGGGACGCGAAGACATCGACCTGGGCGAAGCGGCGGGACTGTACGACATCACGAGACATGGCCTCATGGTTCATCATTCGCGTCGCGCGCGTCCACACATTTGTGCACCTGCGCGACACCCCGCGGATCCGCGTCGCTCGCATAGCGCGCCCCAGCCGCCACAGACGGGTAGCGTGGCCACTCGTGTTGGGTTTGCCAGATGACGTCACCGTCGCGCTCTTCGATCTCGACGGTGTCCTCACGAGTACCGCCGTCCTGCATCGCCACGCATGGAAGGCGGCGTTCGATGCCTACCTTCGTCAGCGCGACGGTGAGGGGTTCACGCCGTTCACCGAGCAGGACTACCTCGACCATGTCGACGGCCGTCCGCGCGACGACGGTGTGCGTGCCTTCCTCGCCAGCCGCGGGATCGACGACGTCGACGACGCGACCGTCGAGTCGATCGGCGGCGGCAAGAACGAGATGTTCCTCGCCAGCCTCGAACGTGATGGGGTGAACCCGTATCCGGGGTCGGTGCGCTATCTGCGGGCCGCCAAGGATGCCGGTCTGCGGATCGCGGTGGTGACCTCGTCGAAGAACGGTGCCGCGGTGCTCGACGCCGCCGATCTGTCGAAGTTCGTGGAGGTTCGCGTCGACGGTCTCGAGACCGCGGCCGCGGGCCTGCGCGGCAAACCCGCCCCCGATTCGTATCTTCTCGGAGCACAGCGGATGGGCGTCGAACCCGCCGCCGCCGCGGTCTTCGAGGATGCGATCTCCGGAGTCCAGGCCGGTGCCGCCGGTCATTTCGGCTACGTCGTCGGTATCGACCGGGTCGGGGGCACCCAGGCCGCGTCGATGACCACGGCCGGGGCGTCCATCGTCGTCAACGATCTCGAGGAGTTACTCCCCGCATGAGCACCTCCGACAACGCCTACGGATTCGACGTCCACCCATGGCAACTGCGCTGGCGCGGACTCGACATCGACATGCTCGGACGCACCGAGACCCTCTTCGCACTGTCCAACGGACACATCGGGTTGCGCGGCACCTTCGAGGAGGGTGAGCCGGTCGATCATCCGGGCACCTACCTCAACGGTTTCTACGAGCAGCGGGGCCTGCCGTATGCCGAAAGTGGTTACGGTTACCCCGAATCCGGGCAGACCGTGGTCAACGTCACCGACGGCAAGATCATCCGGCTGCTCGTCGAGGACGAGCCGATGGACCTGCGTTACGGTCGCACGGAGGAGCACGAGCGGGTGCTCGACTTCCGCACCGGCACGCTGCGACGCAGCACCCTGTGGACCTCCCCGACCGGCCGGACGGTACGCATCAAGTCCGAGCGACTGGTGTCGTTCACCAAGCGCACCATCGCCGCGATCCACTACGAGGTGGAGCCGGTCGGCGAGGACATGAAGCTGGTGCTGCAGTCGGATCTGCTTGCCAACGAACCGATTCCGACACCGGGTAACGATCCGCGCCTGGCGGCCGCACTTGATCAGCCACTCGTCTCGGACCTCGCGACCTGTCGCAACTACTGGGGCATCCTGGTCCACCACACCAAGCGCTCGGGCCTGCACATGGCCGCCGGCATGGACCACCAGATCGAATTCCCGGATCGCGCAGACACTTTCATTCGCGCCGACGGCGATCTCGCGCGACTGACGGTGGCCGCCAACGTCCCCGAGGGCACCCGGCTGAGCCTGACCAAGTACATCGGGTACGGCTGGTCGGCGCGGCGATCGGTGCCCGCCCTGCGCGCACAGGTCGACGCCGCGCTGGCGATGGCGATGGAGACCGGCTGGGAATCGTTGAAGGCCAACCAGGCCGCCTACCTCGAGGACTTCTGGCGCGACGCCGACATCGAGCTCGACGGCGATCCCGAACTGCAGCAGGCGATCCGGTTCGCCCTGTTCCACGTCCTGCAGGCCGGCGCCCGCGGCCAGTCGCGCGCGATCCCGGCCAAGGGACTCACCGGCCCCGGCTACGACGGCCATACCTTCTGGGACACCGAGAGTTTCATCCTTCCGATGCTGACCTACACGGTGCCCGCGGCAGCCGGCGAGGAGTTGCGCTGGCGCCACGCCACCATGGACAAGGCCAAGGCGCGCGCCGCCGAGCTCGCCCAGCGCGGCGCGATGTTCCCGTGGCGTTCGATCAACGGCGACGAGTGTTCGGGCTACTGGCCCGCGGGCACCGCCGGGGTGCACGTCAGCGCCGACATCGCCAATGCGACCGGCCGGTACCTGCGCGCCACGCACGACGAACAGTTCGAAACCGAATGCGGCGTCGAGATCCTCGTGGAGACCGCCCGCCTGTTCGCCGGCCTCGGACATCACGACGTCAACGGCCACTTCCGGATCGACGGCATCACCGGACCCGACGAGTACACGGCCGTGGTCAACAACAACATCTTCACCAATCTCGCTGCGCAACAGAATCTTCGGGATGCGGTGGCCGCGGTGCACCGACGTCCGGATCTGGCGCAGCAGTTCGGGGTCACCAACGCGGAGTCGGCGCACTGGGAGGCCTGCGCCGACGACATGGTGATGCCCTACGACGAGGCGCTCGGGGTGCACCAGCAGTGCGAGGCGTTCACCCTGTTGGGGGCATGGGATTTCGAGGCTTCACGCGGCAAATACCCACTGCTGCTGAACTATCCGTACTACGAGCTGTACCGCAAACAGGTCGTCAAACAGGCCGACCTGGTATTCGCCATGTACCTGTTCGGCGAGAGTTTCACCCCGGAACAGAAACTGCGGAACTTCGACTACTACTACCCACTGACGGTGCGGGATTCGTCGTTGTCGGCGTGTTGTGAGGCGGTCACCGCCGCCGAGGTCGGCTACCCCGACCTCTCCTACGATCTGCTCGTCGAATCGGTGTTCACCGACCTACACGATCTGCACGACAACGTCGCGAGCGGTCTGCACATCGCGGCGCTGGCCGGAGCATGGATGGATTGTGTGGCCGGGTTCGGCGGCATGCGCGACTTCGGCGGCAACATCACGTTCGCGCCGAGACTGCCGACACGACTGGACTACCTGTCGTTCCGGATGACGGTGCGCGACTCCAAGATGCTGGTCGCCATCGACAAGAGCTCGGCGACGTATCGCCTGCTCTCGGGACCCGACATCGACCTCGCGCATCACGGCGACAAGTTCACCCTCACCGAGGGCACACCGGTCACCATGTCGATCCCGGAGATCGCCCTGCGCGAGCCGCCCAAGGCCCCGCCGGGATGCGAGCCCTACCGCCGTCAGATGTGAGGCCGGGCGGCCCCCGAACTTGTCGTTACCGTCAGTGCGTCTGGGCCGCTTGCGGATCCGAGATGACGTAGCGGTCGGCGAGTTCGCCGAGTTCACGCAGCACCCGCTTGGACGACTCCGCCCACGGCATGAGGATCGGGAAGACGTGGAACATGCCACGCTCCTCCCTCCCGGTCACCGGTACCCCCGCGGCTTCCAGGTTCTCGACGAATTGCCGGATGCCGTCACGGAACATCTCCACCTCACCCCAGCAGACGAACGTCGGCGGGAACCACTCCGGGTCGGGATGGCCGTAGACCGCCGAGACCCGGTCGTCGTTGGGCTGCACCCCGCGCAGGTAAGGCGCGACCGGAATGCTCCACGGCAGGATGTCGTACGGCGCGTTCTCGACGATGGAATCGTGGTCGAGATCGAGGTCGATCTCCGGTGAGAACAGGGCCAGCGCAGCCGGTTTGGGGAGATCGTGATCGCGGAGATAGGCCACCAGCGAGGTGGCGAGCCCGCCACCGCCGGAGTCCCCGGCGACCACCAGATGCGCGGGGTCGACCCCTCGCTCGAGCAGCCCGCGGTAGACGTCGGCGGCATCGTGCACGCCCGCGGGGAACGGGAATTCCGGCGCCATCCGGTAGTCGGCGATGAAGATCTCGAACCCGGTGATGCGGACGAGGGCGGCGGCGAAGGCGGCGTACATCATCGGTGAGGTACCGATGTAGCCGCCGCCGTGCAGATATAGCATGGTGCCGTCGATGGCCTTCTTCTGCTCGGCGTCGTCGACGTAGGAGTCCGTCGAATCCTTGGCGCGACACCAGATCCCCGGAATCCCGGCGATCTCGTCGGCGACGATCTCGACCTTGCCGGCCAGGCCGACGACCGGCGGGAGCACGACCTTGCAGATGTCGTCGATGAATTTCTCCATCGAACGGAACTCCTCGATCGGCAGGCCCATCGAATAGCCCATGAACGCGCGGATCGTCTGTCGGGTCACCGACTGTCCGAGGTTGTCCAGGAGGCCGCCGGGACCGCTCCACGGCTTCTGGAACGGGACCCGGGCGAGTCCGTTGAGCATGCTCTCGGCCAGACCCACCACGGCCAGCGCGCTCACGGGTCCGGATGCGGTCGCTACCTCGGGACGATCAGCCATCACCATGCGGCCAGCCTAGGCGCCACGCACGCGACACCGCTTCTCGGTGGGTTCGCCCCTCCGGCGAAGCGCTCGTCAGTGCGTGGGCGCGGCGGCCGGGTCGGGGGTGACGTGGCGGTCGACGAACTCGTCGAGTTCGCGGTACACCTCGTGCGAGCTCTCCGCCCACGGCATCAGGATCGGGAAGACGTGGAACATGCCGCGTTCCTCCAGCGACATGACCTCGATGTCGGCGGCGCGCAGGGTCTCCACGAACTCGCGGATGGGGTCACGGAACATCTCGTCGGCACCCCACGTCACGAAGGTCGGCGGGAACCATTGCGCGTCCGGTTCGGCTTTCGTCATCGACACCCGCGTGTCATCGGGTGAGACGCCGTGCAGATACGGCGTGACCGGCACATTCCACGGCAGGATGTCGGTCTTGGCGTTGTCGGTGATCGACGGGTGGTCGAGATCGAGATCGACCTCCGGGGAGAACAGGGCCAGAGCCGCCGGGCGCGGCGACCCGATCTCCGACAGATAGGTGACCAGCGAGGTCGCCAACCCGCCGCCGCCCGAATCACCGGCGATGACGAGGTGCTCGGCGTCGACGCCGCGCTCGAGCAGTCCGCGATAGACATCGGCGGCGTCGTGCACGCCGGCGGGGAACGGGAACTCCGGTGCCATCCGGTAGTCGGCGATGAAGACCTCGCAGCCGGTGCCGCTGCACAGGGATGCGGCGAAGGCCGCGTACATCATCGGGGTGGTCCCGATGTAGCCGCCGCCGTGCAGGTAGAGGATGGTGCCGTCGATGGTCTTCTTCTGCTCGTCGTCGTCGACGAAGGCATCCGAACTCGCCCGCGACCGCACCCACAGTCCGGGTACCCCGTTGATCTCGTCGTCGGTGACCTCGACGTCGTCGGTGAGGTGGATGAACGGTGGGATGACCGTCCGGCACAGTTCGTCGAGCACCTTCTCCATCGACCGGAACTCCTCGATGGGCAGGCCGACGATGTAGCCCATGAACGAGCGCACTGCCTGACGCGTGACCGACTGCCCTACGTTGTCGAGTAGTCCGCCCGGCCCCTGCCAGAACCGGCGGAACGGCACGCGGGCCAGGCCGTTGAGCATGCTGTCGGCCAGACCGACCATGGTCAACGCGGTCACCGGCGCCGATGCGGTTGCGACCCCGGGACGATCAGCCATCACCATGGGGCCAGGGTATCGGGTGATGTCCGGATCGGCCCCCGCATCCGCGGCCGGGCGCCCGGCCGTACGAATACAACTTCCACGGAATCGGGCGAAAACAGCCGAAAATCGGGGTCGGTACCCCGCTGCGGTGGAAGCTGTATTCACACACCGCTCGCCGGTGGCCGAGACCCGCGGGATTCGCCGGCGTTCGCGCTGACCGGAGCGTGACGGGGTGGGCTGCGGCCGGGAGCGACCCCGTATCCTGTCATCACTATGCCCAGTGACCTGACCAGCACCGACGCCCCCACCTCCGACGCGACCGCCTCGCACGGAGCGGGCCGCCCGTACTACCTCACCACCGCGATCGCCTACCCCAACGGCGCACCGCACATCGGGCACGCCTACGAGTACATCTCCGCCGACGCGTTGGCCCGGTTCAAGCGGCTCGATGGCTTCGACGTGCGCTTCCTCACCGGCACCGACGTGCACGGGCAGAAGATGCAGCAGACCGCGGAGAAGGAGGGCATCCCGACCGCCGAACTCGCCAACCGCAACTCCGACCGTTTTCAGGAGCTGCAGGACCGTCTCGGTTCGAGTTATCACCGCTTCATCCGGACCTCCGACGAGGACCACAAACGGGCCTCGGCGGCGATCTGGCAGCGCATGGTCGACGCCGGCGACATCTACCTCGACACGTACTCCGGGTGGTACGACGTGCGCGACGAGATGTTCTACGCCGAGGGCGACACCGAGGTCGACGACGCCGGGCAGCGCGTGGCCACCGACACCCGTCACGTCCTGACCTGGACCGAGGAGCAGAGCTTCTTCTTCCGGCTGTCGGCGTATCAGGACAAGTTGCTCGATCTCTACGAGAGCCATCCGGAGTTCGTCGGGCCCGACGTGCGGCGCAATGAGGTGGTGAGCTTCGTCAAGGGTGGACTGACCGATCTGTCGGTGTCGCGCACCACTTTTGACTGGGGTGTGCCGGTGCCCGGGCATACCGATCACGTCATGTACGTGTGGGTCGACGCGCTGACCAACTATCTGACGGGTGCGGGTTTTCCCGACGACGAGGCCACCTACGAACGGTATTGGCCGGCCGATCTGCACATCATCGGCAAGGACATCATCCGCTTCCACTGCGTGTACTGGCCGGCATTCCTGATGAGCGCGGGCCTGCCGCTGCCCAAACGTGTGTTCGCCCACGGCTTCTTGTTCAACCGCGGCGAGAAGATGAGCAAGTCCGTCGGCAACGTCGTCGACCCGGACAACCTCATCGACGAGTTCGGTCTCGATCCGGTGCGGTACTTCTTCCTGCGCGAGGTGTCCTACGGGCAGGACGGGTCGTACTCGGCGGAGGCGATCGTGTCACGAATCAACGCCGACCTGTCCAACGAGTTCGGCAACCTCGCCCAGCGCACCCTGTCGATGATCGGCAAGTACTTCGACGGTGCGGTGCCGACTCCGGCCGAGTTCACCGAGGACGATCGGCGATTGCTCACGGCCACCGACGAATTGCTGCCGAAGATGCGTGAGCACTTCGACGCCCAGGCGATCCATCTCGGTCTCGAGACGCTGTGGACGACGCTGGCCGAGACCAACCGCTACATCTCGGCACAGGAACCGTGGAAGCTGGCCAAGACCGACCTGGCGCGTACCGGCACCGTGCTCTATGTGTGCGCCGAGGTCGTGCGTGTGGTGGCCCTGTTGGCCCAGCCGGTGATGCCGACGGCCTGCGGCACACTGCTCGATCTGCTGCGCGTCGGCGACGACCGCGACTTCGCGGCCGTCGCGCAGCGATTGGTGCCGGGGACCGAACTGCCCAAGCCCGCACCGGTTTTCCCTCGTTACGAGGCGTGATCGTTCCGGCATGACGGCCACCGCGCTCGACGTCCTGCGGTCGTTGCAGCATGCCGCGACGAAAGCGGGTGTGCCAGGGCCGGCGGCACTCATCGGCGACTGGTGGGATGCCGACGCGGTGATCGCGCCGTCGATCGAGATTCGCGCCGGGTCGGCTCCACCCGACCGCACCGACCGATTCTGGTTGGGCTACTGCGGTTTCGACGGTTCACGCGCGCCTGCGGCCACGCTGCCGTCGTGCGCCGGCGGACTCACCGAACACCTGCTGGTGCTGCGCGACGGGCAGTGGCGGCACGTGTCGGTGGACGGTACTCCGCAGCCCGACTGGGTAACCCGGGCGATGGACGACGCCGCGCTGGGTCGGGTCCGCGGGAACATGCTGCCGTCGGGGTCGCTGCGTTCGGGGTCGCTGCGTTCGGGGTCGCGGTGGTCGGCACGGTGGATGCCACCGGACCACGCCCACCACGTCGAGGCCATCGAGAAGTGTCTGGAGGCGATCCGCGCCGGCGACATCTACCAGGCGTGCGTGTGCACCCGCTTCACCGGCCACCTCGACGGGTCGGCACTGGAGTTCTATCTCGACCTCACCGGCGCGACACGTCCGGCCAAATCGGCCTTCCTGCAAGGTGAGTGGGGTGCGGTCGCGAGTTTCTCGCCGGAGACGTTCCTGCGCCGGACCGGCCACATCGTCTCGTCGTCGCCGATCAAGGGCACCATCGCCGCCGACGCCGACCCGAGCGTGTTGTCGGCGTCGACGAAGGACATCGCCGAGAACATCATGATCGTCGACCTCGTCCGCAACGATCTCGGGCGCGTCGCGGTCACCGGATCGGTGCGGGTCGCCGACCTGCTCACCGTTGTCCCGGCACCCGGTGTGTGGCACCTGGTGTCACGGGTGGAGGCGATCGTGGCACACGAGGTCGGCACCTCGCGACTCCTCGACGCCACCTGGCCACCGGCCTCGGTCACCGGTACCCCGAAACTACGTGCGCGCGAGCTGCTCGCGGAATGGGAATCGTCGGCGCGTGGAGTGTATTGCGGCGCAGTCGGTCTCGCCGGACCCGATTCGCTCCTGGATCTCAACGTGGCCATCCGCACCGTTGAGATCTCCCCCGACGGCGGGCTCGGGCTCGGCGTCGGCGGCGGCATCACCATCGACTCCGACCCCGAACGTGAATGGCAGGAGTGCCTCGACAAGGCGGCCAGCATCATCTCCGCACAGGCCTGACGTCCGGCCTCGCGGTCAGTCCGGTGACCGCGCCGCCAGCACCGCCTCGTACACGTCGCGTCGAGAGGCGTTGGTGCCCTTGACGACCTGCGCGCACGCATCTTTCAAACGCATTCCGTCATCGGTGAGTGCTGTTGCGCGGGCGACGAGTTGTCCGAGGTCGGGTTCGCCTGCCACGGCGCCGGCCACCACCACGGTGATCTCCCCTTTGACCCCGTCGGCGGCCCACGCAGCCAGCTCGGCGAGCGTTCCGCGCCGCACCTCCTCGTAAGTCTTGGTCAGCTCACGACACACCGCCGCCCGACGCTCCGGGCCGAGAACCTCCACGGCGTCGGCGAGACAGTCGGCGAGTCGGTGCGGCGATTCGAAGAACACGGCGCTGCGTGACTCGTCGCGCAACGCGCCCAGCCAGTCGCGGCGGGCCCCGGACTTGCGGGGCGCGAACCCCTCGAAGCAGAACCGTTCCGACGGCATCCCCGACACCGCCAGCGCGGTGGTGACCGCCGACGGCCCGGGCAGTGCGGTCACCCGCAGTCCGGCGTCGGCGCAGGCCACGACGATGCGATAGCCGGGGTCGCTGACCGATGGCATGCCGGCGTCGGTGATCAGCAGCACCGTGGCGCCGCCGGCGATGGCCTCCACGAGGCGCGGAGTGCGGGCGGCCTCGACCTGGTCGTAGTAGCTGATGAGTTCACCGGCGATGGTCACCTCCAGCCCGGCGGCCAGGGCCCGGGCGCGACGGGTGTCCTCGGCGGCGACGATGTCGGCGGTGCGCAGGGCCTCGACCAGGCGAGGTGACGCGTCGTCGTATCGGCCCATCGGGGTGGCCGCGAGCACCAGGGCACCCGTCGGCGACGGCGAAGTCATCCCGCAAGCCTACGGCTTGGCCGGTCACCGTTCGGCGACCATTACGATCGGACGAGTGACCCTCACCGCCGGCGACGTCGCCCAGCGCGACCGACACCTCAGCGCCGAGATCACGGCGTCGGCGCACCCGACCGCTCCACGACCCGGTCCGGAGATCCCGACGCCCCTGTTCGGCGCTCCCGATCGCGTTCGCGGACTGATCGTCGGCCTCGTCATCACGTTGCTCGCGACGATCACACGCTTCTGGTCGCTGAACACGCCGACCGACGACGGCACCCCCATCTTCGACGAGAAGCACTACGTCCCGCAGGGCTGGCAGGTGCTCACCGGCGGCAATTGGATCGAGGACAACCCGGCCTACGGGCTGGTCGTGCATCCGCCGGTCGGCAAATGGCTGCTCGCCGCCGGCGAGGCCATGTTCGGCTACACCCCCCTCGGGTGGCGGGTGATCTCGGCGCTGTCGGGCATCGCGATCGTGGTGATGATCTACCTCGTGGTGCGGCGCATGACGCGGTCCACCCTGATCGGCGCGATCGCCGGGATCTTCGCGATCTGCGACGGCGTGCTCGTCGTCCAGTCACGGCTGGGCATGCTCGACATCTTCCAGGCACTGTTCGTCGTGGCGACCTTCGCCGCGCTGATCGCCGACCGCGACCAGGTGCGGGCCCGCATGCACAAGGTGTATCTGGAAGGCCGCATCCACGATTCGGTGTTCGGGCCGCGCCTGGGTTTTCGCTGGTATCGCTTCACCGCGGGCGTCATGCTCGGGCTGACCTGCGGTACCAAGTGGTCGGGGATCTACTACATCATCTTCTTCGGGCTGCTCTCGGTGGGCTTCGACGTCGCCGCCCGCAAGGCCTATCACGTGCAGCGCCCGTGGCTGGGCACGCTGCGTCGCGACGTCGTCCCGGCGGGCATGAGCCTTGCGGTGATGCCCATCGCCATCTACCTGGCCACGTTCATCCCGTGGTTCTCCAGCGAGACGTCGGTGTATCGCTATCAGGTCGGCAACACCATCGGCACCGGCGGCACGTGGTCATGGGTGCCGGGCGCGTGGCGCTCACTCTGGTATTACGAGGCCGGTGTCCTGAATTTCCACGAGCATCTCACCAACTCGGCGGGCAACCACCACCCGTGGGAATCCAAACCATGGACGTGGCCGATGAGCCTGCGGCCCATGCTCTATGCCCTGGAGAACGGACCCGACCAATGCGGCGGCGGCGAATGTGTCCGCGCGCAGATGCTCATCGGCTCACCGGCGATGTGGTGGTTGTCGGTGCCGATGCTGCTCTGGGGCATGTGGTCGTGGTTCGTGCGACGCGACTGGCGCTACGCCGCGGTCGTCACCGCCTACGCCGCCGGCTACCTGCCGTGGTTCATCGAACTCGACCGCCAGATGTACTTCTTCTACGCGACGGTGCTCGCGCCGTTCCTGGTGATGGGATTGGCCCTGGCATGCGGCGACATCCTGCGCGGATCGCGACGCGCCGTGCCGGGCACGAGACCGGAGAGACAGGCGCTCGCGGTCATCGTAGTCGCCCTCTATGTGGGACTCGTCGTCGCCAACTTCGTCTGGCTGTGGCCGATCCTGACCGCCTCCCCCATCTCGCCGACGATGTGGCGGCAGGAGATCTGGTTGCCCAGCTGGGGCTGAGCCACCAGATCTCCGGCGCACTCACGACGTGATGAACTTCAGGAGGTCGGTATTGATCACCTCGGCGTGCGTGGTCGGCATGCCGTGGGGGTACCCCGGGTAGCTCTTGAGTGTCCCGTTCGGTAGCAGTTCCGCCGACAACGGTCCCGAATCGGCATACGGCACAACTTGATCGTCTTCACCGTGCATCACCAAGGTGGGCACGGTGACGGCCCGCAGATCGGCGGTGAAGTCGGTCTGGGAGAACGCCACCACCCCGTCGAAGTGGGCCTTGGCACCGCCGGCCATGCCCTGCCGCCACCAGTTGGCGATGACGCCTTCTTTGGGTTCTGCGCCCGGGCGGTTGTACCCATAGAAGGGACCCTCCGCGAATTCACGGAAGAAGTCCGCGCGACGAGTCGCCACCTGCTCCTGTACATCGTCGAAGAACTCCTTGGGCAGTCCGCCCGGGTTGTTCTCGGTCTTGACCATGATCGGTGGTACCGCACTGATCAACACCGCCTTGTCGGCTCGGTCCTGCCCGTGCCGCGCCAAGTAGTGGACCACCTCGCCACCGCCTGTGGAATGACCCACGTGCACCGCATCGGTGAGATCGAGGTGCTCGACGACCGCCGCGAGGTCGTCGGCGTAGTGATGCATGTCGTGACCGTCGGCGACTTGCTGCGATCGGCCGTGTCCTCGTCGATCATGAGCGACGACCCGAAATCCCCGGCGAACGAAGAACATCATCTGCGCGTCCCAGTCGTCGGACGACAGTGGCCACCCATGACTGAAGACAATGGGTTGCCCACTGCCCCAATCCTTGTAGAAGATCTCGACGTCGTCCTTCGTGGTGATGGTGGGCATGATTTCTCCTTCAGAGATGGTGATCGATGCACTTGCGCATTGCCCCGGTATCCACCCGGGATGACGCCACGCGACACGACGGCGGTTCCCGGATCGCGTCACTGCCAACAGTATTCACCCCTGCGAGCCTCTCCCACCCACACCAGACGGGACCGAAATCCCTCGGTTTGCGACATGGCGGACCGGTACGCCCTGCGCAGTGCGCGACCGGCTCTCGACCTGTCGCGCGAAGGCACTGGGCGAGATGCCGATTCGCGCGATGAACGCTCGCCGCATGATCTCCGCGCTCGAGTATCCGGCGCCATGCGCGGCCGCGGCGACGTCGTATCCGCCGCGGAGCCGATCACAGGCGATCTCGAAACGAAGGTCGGCCACATAGCTCGCGGGAGTCGTCTGCAGCTCCTGTCGGAAGAGTCTGGTCAGCTGGCGCTCACTGAGATTGGCTGCGGCAGCCATGGTTCGGACGGTGTGCGGCGACGCGGGGTCGGCCCGTACCTGATCGATCACCTGCCGAACGAGGTCGAGCGCGCTGACCGGCCCGGCGTACACCGGAGAGATCTGCGACTGATGTCCCCGCCGCTGTGTGTACACCAGGAGGTCGCGAGCAATCCGATCGGCAATCTCGCTCCCGAGATCATCGGCCACGAACGACAGGGCCAGATCGATACCGGCGGTTGCGCCGGCAGAGCTGTAGGTGCTGCCGTCGCGGACGAAAATCGCGTCCTGCGCAACCGAGATCGCCGGATATCGTCGTGCGAGGTCCGCGGTGTACTTCCAATGGGTGGTGGCCCGACGGCCGTCGAGGAGTCCCGCGGCCGCGAGGACGAATGCGCCGGTGCACACCGACGCGACCCGACGGGCACGCGAGGCGAGTTCGCTGACGGTGTCGATGAGCTCCGGCACGACGAAGCGGTCGGGCGAGATCGCGCTACCAGGAACCACCAGAGTGTCGAGAAACTGTGATTCCATAATAGTGGCCGTCGCCAGCGACGCTCCGATCGACGTGGTCACCGCGCGGCCCGCCGACACGATCTCCAGGGCATACGCTCCCGGCACCTGCCGATTTGCAGCTACGAAGACCTCTGCGGGGCCGCTCAGATCCAGCAGCAGCACACCATCGAAGCCCACGAGCACCACCGTGCGCGTGTCCCCCGGAAGCCTCACGTCTCCACTCATTCTGGAATAGTAGATCCATAACGGTTTCCAGGCCACCCCTCGGTGGGTGACGGCCGATCGACGGGCAATGAAAACGCCGGACTCCTGGACAGGTCGGCCGAAGATCGTGGTGGCAGAACACGATCGCAACTCCACCAGGCGAAGCTGGTGCGCCGAGGTCATAGACTCGGTCCATGGCACGGCCACGCAGCTTCGACGAGACCGCTCTGCTCGATGCAGCACGCGAGCGATTCTGGAGTCGCGGATACAACTCGACGTCCATCGAGGATGTGTCGCGTGACTGCGGGGTGGGCAACGGCAGCATCTATGCCGCATACGGCTCCAAGAAGGGCCTCTACCTGGCGGTACTGAACCGGTACTGCCAGGATCTGCAATCGTCGGTCGGACGGGCCATGGACGGACGGACGGGCGATCCTCGGACAAGCTTGCGCACGTACCTGGAGATGATCATCTGCGATTGTGTCGACCAGCCCGGGCGGCGAGGCTGCCTCATGCTCAACAGCATCGGCCTCATCGATCAGGTGCCCGAGGTTGCCGGCCCGATCGCCACCACGACCCGGCAGCTCGAAACACACATCGCCCGCCGACTCCACCGAGATCTCCTCGGCGACACCACCACACCGGTCCCCTGGATCGCCGACCTCGCTGCGGAATTCGTGACGCTGTCACAGGGATTGATCCAACGCAGCCGCCTCGGCGAGGACGCCGCAACACTGCGTCGGATCGCCGACACAGCCGTCGCACGCCTCGATGTGGCAACCCAGGAGTCGGCCCGGGGCTCGGACTGCCCTGCGTAGGTCGGAAAGCGGGCGAGGTCTTCCTTACCCGTCGTTCCCGGGCCTCCGGTTCGCGCCGTCGGGTCCGGCGCCGTCACCGGCCGAAACCCGCCCGTCCGGAACCTGCCCGTCCGGGCTCGCCACGATCGGGGTGGTACCGGCTACCGGCATCTCGCCGGTGCTGATCACCTCGGCCTGTTTGCGGATGTGGTCGTCGACCTGTCCGGCGAGGATCTGACGCGAAACGATCAGCGGGTCACGCCGCAGATCCATGTACAGCGAGACGCACATGCCGATCATCACCAGGACGAACGGCAGCGCGGCGATGATCGCCATCTGTTTGATGCCGTTGAGGGCTTCGTGGTCGGGGTCGTCGCCGCCCATCGCGAGCAGCAACGCGGCGACGGCACCGGTCAGCACACCCCAGAACACGGTCGTCACCCGCCGCGGCTCGTGCGTGCCGCGCTCGGAGAGCGTGCCCATCACCAGTGACGCCGAGTCGGCGCCGGAAACGAAGAAGATCGCGACGAGGATCATCACCAGCGCCGAGGCGATACCCGTCCACGGCAGGTTGGCCAGCACGTCGAACAGGGTGTCCTCGCTGGCGGCGGTGGCCGGGTCGAACGGCAGCACGCCGTCCATGTTCTCCCGGATCGCGGTGCCACCGAAGATGCAGAACCACAGCAGCGATACCACCACCGGCACCACCATGACGCCGATGACGAATTCGCGGATCGTCCGGCCCTTGGAGATCTTGGCCAGGAACATCCCGACGAACGGGGTCCACGACACCCACCACGCCCAGTAGAAGATCGTCCAGTCGGCCAGCCACCGCTGACCGTCAGCGTCGACGGTGGCTCCCGAGCGCGCCGAGAAGAACGGCAGATCGTTGAGATAGGCACCGAGAGTGGTCGGCAGCAGATCGAGGATGAACACGGTGGGGCCGACCACGAAGACGAAGACCGCGAGGATCAGCGCCAACACCATGTTGATGTTGGACAGCCACTGGATGCCCTTGGCGATCCCCGACACCGCCGACGCCACGAAGCACGCGGTGAGGATCGCGACGATCGCCACCAACAGCATGGTGCCCGGATTGTCGAGCCACCCGACCTTGCTGATACCCGAACCGATCTGCAGCGCACCGAGTCCCAGCGAGGCAACGGTCCCGAACAGGGTCGCGAAGATCGCGAGGATGTCGATGATCTTGCCGATCGGACCGTTGGTCCGCGAACCCAGCAGCGGCGCGAACACCGAGCTGATCAACTGGGTACGCCCACACCGGTAGGTGCCGTAAGCGATGGCCAGACCGACCACCGCGTACATCGCCCACGGGTGAAAACCCCAGTGGAACATCGTCGTTGCCATGGCGGTACGTACGTCGGCGGCGGTCATCTCCGGTGGCGCGTCGACGAAGTGGAACAGCGGCTCGTAGGAACCGAAGAACATCAGGCCGATTCCCATTCCGGCACTGAACATCATCGCGATCCAGCTGACCGTGCGGTATTCGGGCTTCTCGTCGTCGGCGCCGAGCGGGATACGTCCGTACTTGCTGACCGCGAGATACACCGCGAAGATCACGAATCCGGTGGCCGCCAACACGAACAGCCAGCCGAGGTTGGTGGTGATCCATCCGAGGACGGTGTCACTGACCGTGTTGAGGCTGTCGGGATCGATCAGTCCCCAGGCGACGAACCCGATGACGATCGCGGCAGTGACCCCGAACACCGTCGGATCCAGCGCCACTCGCGCTCCGGTTGCGGTTTTTTGGGCTTTTTGCACCAATTCACACAAGCAACAATCTTGGCGAACTTCAACTCCAACCGAGCGCTCGCCGCAGCATGTCGAGGATCGCCGCGTCGTCGAATCCCAGCTCACGCAGGCTTTTCACATGCTCGACGGTGGTGTTCTGGGCGGCCGCGAGCCGGGCGTCGGGCCCGGCCTTGATGAACGATCCGAGACGTCCGCGGGTCTCGATGACGCCGCCCGCCTCGAGTTCGCGGTAGCTGCGGGCAACCGTGTTGGGCGCGAGGTGCAGATCCGACGCCAGGGCCCGCACCGTCGGAATCCGCGCCCCCACCAAGATCTTCCCCGACCCGATCAGCTCGATCACGCCCTGCCGGATCTGCTCGTACGGAGGGCGGGCGGCCGCGGGATCGATGCGCAGGAGCCCGGCGAGGTGGATGGGGACGTTGGGGTCGGTGGTCACAGAGGCCTCAGATCTCGTCACGTGCGAGCGGGCAGGCCATGCAGCGCGGGCCACCGCGCCCGGCGTCGAGTTCGGAACCGTCGATCTCGATGACCTCGATACCCGACTCCCGCAATCGTCGGTTGGTGTCGGAGTTGTGGCGGTAGGACACGACGACGCCGGGCTCGACGGCGAGGGTGTTGCTGCTGTCGTTCCACCGACCGGGATCGGCCACCCCGGTGGCCAGATCGGGTTCGATCAGGGTGATGCTGTCGCGACCCATCGCCTCGGCCGCGGCGTCGGCGAACGGACGCGCCGGTGACACCCTCACCCCACCTGCTCCGTCCGCGCGAACGGCGAAGGCGGACATGCCTTCTGCCATCACCGGGTGTACCAGGAACTTCTCGGCGTCGACCATGGTGCACATCGTTCCCAGATGCATGAACACCCCGGTCCGATCGATCGGGATCGCGAGGACGGTGTGCGCGAGCTCATCGGCGAACAGGCTCTGGGCCAGTGCCTCCGCGCCGGCCGGGGTGGTGCGCTCCCCCACCCCGACCGCGACGACCCCCGGGGCGAGCAACAGGACGTCGCCGCCCTCGACCGGCGCGACCCGCGACTCGTAGGCGCGGCGCGCCCCCAGGAAACGCGGGTGATGGGCGTAGATCAGGTCGACGAGCGACGCCTCACGGGCTCGCGCCCGACGCGCCAACGACGAGATCGCGAACCGCGCACCCACCCAGAACGAGCTGTCGCGGCTGTAGAGCAGATTGGGCAGCGGCTCGATCGCGAACTCGTCACCGCGGTGCATCTGCCGCACCAGCGACGACGACGTCGACACGTTGATGTCGGGCAGTTCGTCGAAGGTGATCCCGGCGGTGAGTACGCGGGCGAGATCCGCGGCCGGCAGCGCGCGCAGATGGCGGCTGAGCTCGTCGACGAGGTGCGGGCCGAGTCGGCGCACCCCGACTGCCGCCGAGATGCCCTGGATGCGTGCCGCCCCACTGTGTTCGATCGCCTCGGTCAGCAGGTCACCGAGCAGCGCCACCTCGACGCCCCGGGCACGCAGCGCGTCGGCGAAGGCGTCGTGCTCGTCGCGGGCTCTCGCCGGGTCGGGGACTCGCGCGAACAAGTACTCGGCGTCGTTCGCGGTGGTCAGCCGCGCCAGCTCCGGGCCGGGGCGATGCATGATCACCGCACGCAGTCGGCCCACCTCGGTGGTGCATCCCAGGACGGACGGGCCGGGCTGCACACGGGATTCCGTGTGCGTCGGGGATTCGGGGGTCCTCGCCATGCCCTCATACGTTAGTCGGGAGTGGCCGGTGTCTCCGGGTCGGTGAGCTTGGCCGGTGCGCCGAGCACCTCCGGGGCGGTTTCCCGGGCGAAAAGCCACATCACGAAGGCGAACGCCGCGACGGCGGCGGTGAAGACGAAGGCCGGCCCGAATCCCACTCTGTCGGCGACATATCCGACGATCACCGGCCCGCCGATGGCACCGAGATCCGACGACATGCCGTACGCGGCCAGCGCCGATCCACCCTGTTTTCGGGCACCGAGCACGTCGGCCAGGGCGGCTTGGTGGGTCGGAGCGAACAACCCGGAGCCGACGCCGGCGAGCACCGAGAGCCCCAAGGCCACCCAGATACTCGGTGAGAATCCGAGCACGGCGGTCGAGACCGCCATGATGAGCAACCCGGGCAACATCACCTTGCGGCGTCCGTAGCGGTCGGAGAAGCGGCCGGCCGCCAGGATCGCGGCGACGTTGCCGACGGCGTACACCGCGAGCACCACACCGGCCATCGCGGGCTCCTGACCCAGACCATCGGTGATGAACAGCGGCACCACCGCCACCCGCACACCCATCGACGCCCAGCCCTGGGTGAAGTTGGACGCCAGGATGGCCCGATAGGCGCTGTCGCGCAGTGCAGCCCGCAGCGTCATCACCCCGTGGGCCGGCCCGGTCTCGGTGGGTGGGGCACCACTGTCGCGCAGCTGGGTGGCCACCACCAGCGAGGCGATCACCAGCGCGATCGCGTACACGACGAACGGCATCCGCAGCCCGAACCCGACCAGCGCCGCACCCACCAGCGGACCGGTGATGTTGCCGATCAAGAAGCCCGCGGAGAAGAACCCCGCCACGCGGCCGCGGATGTCGTTGGGTGACAACCGGATCAGCAACGCCATCGCCGAGACCGTGAACATCGTCGACCCGATACCGCCGAGACCCCGGAAGATCAGCAGCTGCACGTAACTCTGCGCGAAGGCGCACGCGAAGGTACTCGCGGCGACGATCAGCAGGCCGCACAAATAGATTCGGCGTTCGCCGAGCATTGTGACCAGCAGCCCGGTGGCCGGGGCGAACAGCAGACGCATCACCGCGAACGCCGACACCACCGCCGACACCGCGGTGTAGCCGACGTCGAAGCTGCGCGCGAAACTCGGTAGCGCCGGGGCGATCAGACCGAAGCCGAGCGCGATGACCACATTGGCGCTCAGCAACACCCAGATTCCGCGGGGGATCTGCCTCATCCGCGGTCACTCATGCGAGCTCGGGCAGCCGGTCGAGAGCCTCGGCGGTCTTCGACCGGCCGAGCTCGATCATCTCCGATGCCTTGTGGAAGTCCATCGTGCGCACCGACTTCCGCGGGATCTCGATGAGGATGTCGGGTGGATACCCGGCGATCTGATGTCGCGTCAGGGCGATCGACATGATGTCGAGGGACCGGCTGAGCACCTCGATGCGGCCCATGCTCTTGGGTTCACCGCTCTTGGGTTCACCGGACTTGGGCTCACCGGTCATGGAGTCACCGCCCGGATCCTCTCCCGCAGGCCCGATGTCCTCGGTCCCCGCAGGTGAGGTGTCGGCGGAGTCCGGGGCGTCGGTGTGCGGGTCGAGACCGATGCGGTCGCGGACCGAGCGCACGAACTCGCTCGACAGGATGGGGTCGACGTTGCGTCGGATGACGCCCTTGGCCTTGGTCTCTCGGGCCGCGCGCGCCGCGGAGCCGCCCTCCCCGTCGAGGACGACACCGATGGTGACGTCGCTGGCGACCGCCGAGGTCGGGGCCACCGGCAGCGGGTCGAGGATGCCGCCATCGGCGAGCAGCCGGCCGTCGAGCAGGTGCGGTGCGATGACGCCCGGGATCGCGATCGACGCACGGATCGCATCGACGAGTCGCCCACGCTGAAACCACACCGACCGGCCGGCATCGAGGTCGGTGGCCACAGCGGTGAACGGGATGGGCAGGTCCTCGATCGCCACGTCGCCGAGAATGTCCTGTACGCGCGCGACGATGCGTTCGGCGCCGATGACCCCACCCGGCTTGGTCAGCGACACGTCGAGCAGTCGCATCACGTCGAGTTGGTTGAGTCCGCTGATCCAGTCGACGTACTCGGCGAGTCCACCGGCACAATGCAATCCGCCGACAAGTGCGCCCATCGACGAACCGGCGATGGTGACGAGGGAGAAACCGCGGGCCTCGAGTTCGGCGATCACCCCGATGTGGGCGTACCCGCGCGCACCTCCGCTACCCAGGGCAAGGGCCACCCGTGAACCTCCGGCCATGGGTCCAGCCTAGGCCGGGCGCTTTGTGCATCCGCCGGGGAGTGGTCTCATTCCTCGAGCAGCCGACGCGGCCCGGGCCCCTGCCGGTGCAGTTCGTCGCCGGGATTGAGCAGATGGCACGCACTCAGCGACAGGCAACCACATCCGACGCACGAGCCGATCATGTCGCGCATCTTCTCCAGCAGTGCGATGCGGTGATCGAGGTCGTCGATCCAGCGTTTCGACGCCGCTTCCCACATGGCCGCCGACGGTGATTCGGAATCACCGAGTTCGCCGAGTACCTCGGCGATCACCGCGAGTGGGATCCCGGCGGTCTGGGAGGCCTTGATGAAAGCCACCCGGCGCAGCATCGCGCGGTGATAGCGACGCTGGTTGCCCGCGGTGCGGCGGGAGAAGATGAGACCTTGCTCCTCGTAGTACCGCACCGCGGACGTGGCGATTCCGGCTCGCAGGGCGAGCTCCCCGACGGAGAGCTCGATCTTCTTCAGGCCCATGGGAACCGATCATGCCCGACCGGGCGGCGATCCCCGCCGCAGCCGTGCCGGGCCGGCTCGGCTCAGCTGCGGACGACCATCACCGGCAGATGCGCCTGGTGCAGGATCTTCTGGCTGGTCGAGCCGAGGAGCAGGCCCTTGAATCCGCCGCGGCCACGACTACCGACGACGACGAGACCGGCGTTGTACTTCTCGGCCGCGGACAACACGGCCTTGCCCGGTTCTTCCGGCAGCACCTCGCGCACCACCTCGACGTCGGGGAACTCCTGGCTGTATCCGGCCAGGCGCTCGGCAAGGGCGGCGACGGCGTCCTGCGACATCCGCTCGACCTCGTCGGGGTCGATGCCGTAGCCGTGCAGCGCATCGGCATCGAGCGGGGTCCAGGTGTGCACCGCGATGAGCTTGGTGTTGCGCAACGACGCCTGGCGGAAGGCCTCCTTGACGGCGCTGTCGCTGACGGGTGTGTCGTCGATGCCGACGACGACCGGTGCACTCGGCTCCGACGGCCCGCAGACCACCACCACACGTCCGCGCGAGTGTGCGGCCACGGTGGTGCTCACCGATCCCAGGAACAGTCCCTTGATGCTGCCGAGCCCGCGGGTGCCGAGCACGATCGCGGCCTCGTCCTTGCCGAGTTCGAGCAGCACCCGTGCAGCGTCGCCGTCGACGATCGAGGCGTGGACCGTCAGATCCGGGGCGATGGCCTTGGCTACGTCCGCGGCGGCATGCACGGCGTCGGTGGCGTCCTGGCGGATCGCGTCGATGACATCCTGCGGGATGATCAGGCCGGGCGCGTAGTCGCTCGTGCTCGCGTCGT
Organism: Gordonia polyisoprenivorans; assembly: GCF_017654315.1. Taxonomy (NCBI): domain Bacteria; kingdom Bacillati; phylum Actinomycetota; class Actinomycetes; order Mycobacteriales; family Gordoniaceae; genus Gordonia; species Gordonia polyisoprenivorans. The sequence continues at coordinate 2,116,208 of NZ_CP072203.1, read as the reverse complement.
AGACCCCGACCAGCTTCAGCTCATGTCCTTCGAGGTGAGCGGCCGCGGCGGCCCACTTGACTGCATCGGTCGACGCTTCCGACCCGTCGACGCCGACGAGGATTGCGCTCATTGTCTAGTCATCTCCCTTTGTGGCGAACATCTGTGGACATACCTTCCACTGTTCATCCTGCCACGTCCGAACTCACCGGTAATGAGAAGAAAGTCCTGACCATCGCGGGTTTCGGTCCGCAGCGTAGGGTCGGAGATGACCGATTCACTCGCCGCACGAGCCGATGTCCGGAAGGTCGATGACGCCCGACGACACACCCCCACCACCCGGTTCTCCGCCACCGGATTCTCCCCCGCCCGGTCCTCCCCCGGGACCGGAGGCGCCGTCGCCCCTGCGTGCCGCCGTCACCTACGGGATCGTGGTCATCGGTCTCGGTCTGGCGACGCTGCTCGTCGCATTGGCGTCCTCGGGCGGACTGCGCACCGCACTCGTGGTCGCCGCACCCATCGTCGTCGGCGTCGGCGCCCTCGGCGGGCTGTGGCGGACCTACACCGTCTGGCGCGCGGGTGGGCGCTGGCAGGTGTGGCAGGGTGCGGCGTGGTTTCTGCTCGCCACCTTCGTGGTCTTCCTGTTCAACACGGCTCCCGCCCTGGTCGGCTGATCGGGCCACGCCCGATCGGTCCCCACACCGCCGGATCATCGCTGCGCCACCGGCTACACTCGTACCGCAATGGGCCAGGAGCGCAACGGGAGCGAGAACGTGACGCAGGGTGAGGTTGCGCCGGAGGGTGACGGCCCGGTCGCGTCGCCCGAACCCCGGACGCCGCCCGAGCCTGACCTCACCCAGCCGCAGGCACCGGCACACTACGGCCAGCTCAGCCCCGGAACGGTTTTCGCCGGCTACCGCATCGATCGGGTGCTGGGTCACGGCGGGATGGGCACCGTGTACGTGGCGGCGCATCCGCGTTTGCCGCGTCTGGACGTCCTCAAACTACTCAATCCGTCGTTCTCCAACGATCCGAGCTTTCGTGCCCGCTTCGAACGCGAAGCCGACCTCGCCGGCAGCCTCGAGCACCGCAACATCGTCTCGGTCTACGACCGTGGCGTCGAGAACGGCCAGCTGTGGATCGCGATGCGCTACGTCCGCGGCTACGACGCCGCATCGCTGATCCGTAGCCGCCCCGCGGGCATCGACCCGGCCTTCGCCGTGCACGTCATCTCCGAGATCGGGATCGCGCTCGATCACGCGCACCGCCGCGGGATGGTCCATCGCGACGTCAAGCCGGCCAACATCCTCATCGAGTCCGACGACGACGGCACCACCAGCGCGATCATGTTGACCGACTTCGGTATCGCGCGCGCCGTCGACGACGCCATGCATCTCACCGACACCGGGCTGACCGTCGCCTCGGTGCCCTACGCCTCCCCCGAGCAGTTGCACGGCTACGAGCTCGACGGGCGCGCCGACATCTACGCGCTCGCCTGCACCTTTGTCGAATTGCTCACCGGCGCACCACCGTTCCCGCGGGACAATCGACTTGCCGCGATGAGCGCGCACCTGCACGACACACCGCCATCGGTCCGTGAACGGGTGCCGACGCTGCCCCCGGAACTCGACACGGTCCTCGCGACCGCACTGGCCAAGGACCCCGTCGAGCGATACCGCACATGCGCGGAGTTCTGCTATGCCGCCGCCACCGCCGTCGGGGTGGCGCCGTCACCGAACTCGCCGCTGTCCTCGGGGATGCACACCGCCCTGATCACCGGGCAGACGTCGAATCCCGGTGCGCACACCGGCGCCCGGCGGGCGCCGACGTCGGTGTCCTCCGATCCGCGCTTCTCCGACCCGAGCCGGTCGGACCCACGGACCGGTGGAATGTCGGGCCGCGTGTTCTCCCCCGCCGGAAACCCGGACAGCGCAACCCAAGTGGTCCAGACCCGGGGCCGGCGCCCGGTCACGCCGCCACCCGCCGGGCGCGACGATCGTCGCAAGACGACGATCCTGGTGTCGCTGGCGACGGTACTCGCGCTGATCGGCGTGATCGCCGGCGCACTGGCCTACCTCGACCGTCCCGATACCGGAACATGGTCGGCGGCAAGTGATTCCATCGCCGAACAGTTCCCGCAGCTACTGCCCGCCGGACCGAAGGCGCAGGGCTTCGGCGACGCGACGTGTTCGGCCGCCACCGGCAACGGACTCGACGCGATCAGCTGCACCGCGTCCTCGGGGGTGCAGTACACGGTGTGGCACACCCCGACCGCCGAGGACCGCACCATCGTCGACGACCTCGTCGGCTCCCAGCCGGGCACTGCCCGGACGTGGTCGCAGGGCCCGGTCCGGGTGTCGCGCAACTCCGTCGCCAACGGGTGGGTGATCACCAACTTCAACGATTCCGCCCGCTCGCCGTACACGGTGGTGGCGACGTGGGCCGGGCACACCGGCGAGCAGGTCCTCGACGAGTGGTGGCGCAACGCGCCTTTCGGCTCGTAGGGCGGGGCCTGGCCTCCGTCCGGGCCGGTGGCCGACGCCGGTCAGGTGTGCGTGAGCCGGTCGATCCGTTCGGCCACCTCACCCGCGGTCGCCGGCCGCTCCCCGGACAGCGCAAGACAATTGGCGATCAGGGCGCGTTCGGCGCGTTCGAGGTTCTCCGAGAGCGCGGGCGGGGTGGACAAGGCGGCCCGGATCGCCAGCAACGGCTGAGCGTCGGGAACCTCGCCGTAGACGCCCTTGCCGGTCAGCGCGCGATGCAGAACCGCGCCGAGTGACCAGATGTCGGTGGCACGCGACGGCACATCACCGGCCAGCAACGCGGGATCCATGTACTGCACGGCGCCGGGCTGGGCGAAGCTGGTGATCGGTTCGTCGGCGGCGAGCACCCGGGCCAGGCCGAGGTCGGAGATCTTGCCGCCGTGCACCTTCGGGCCCTCGCCCCCGGTGAGCATCACACTCGACGGGGTGATGTTGGCGTGTGCGATCCCGGCCTCGTGCAACGCGTCGACACCACGGGCGGCGTCGGCGAGCGCGGCCAGCGCCACCTCCCGGGTGAGCGCCTCCGCGGGCGCCTGCAACGATCCGAGCGGAAAGAACTCCATCGCGTACATGAACTGGCCCTGCAACACCGCGTCGTACAGGGACGCGAGGTAGGGCGAGCGCACCGCGGCGAACGCCCGCAGCTCGCGTACCCCGCGCCGGTAGGCGTCGTCGCTGCACACCCCGCTGAACACCTTGAGCACCACGCGGTCGGTGGCGAGCCCGAGTCGTTGCGGCGGCACCGCGAGATAGAAGGTGCCGTTGCCGCCTTCACCGAGTCGGCGCAGCACGGTGAAATCCGCGAGCTGTTGTGGGACATCGACTTCTGCCATGTCAGTGCCTCTCCGAGGATGCGGTGGATGGTGGCGGCGATTGTGGGGACGGGGATTCTGGTGCCGGGGATCCTGGTGACGGCGAGTGCGGTGGTGTGGCCACGGCCGTCCCCGGCCCATGCCCGGCGAACCGGATCCCGATGCGTTCGGCGATCGACTGCTCGCTCGTGCCGGTGCGGTCGATCACGGTGTAGGCCGGGGCCATCGTGAGGGTGGCCGGTCCGGTGCCCGGCGTCGTGGTGTCCTCGGCGACGAGAACCAGCGTGCGGGGGATCACCAGCAGGTCGGCGTCACCGGTCACCGTCACGCGCACCCCGAGGTCGGAGACCGGCGCCAGGTCGGCGGCCAGGCGCCGGCGCGACGAGGAGGTGATCACCGTCAACGCGCCGCCGACCGGTTGGCACAGCGCGGCGGCCAACAGCACCGCGGTGCGCCCGGACCTGCTGTCGGTGACCGCGCAGACCAGGGGCACGGTCCCCGGTAGCGCACCGGCGGCCGGTGCCTCGTCGACGACGAGCACCGGTGCACTCGTGACCTCGGCGGCCATCTCGCGCCGGCTCGTGTCGACGACGACGACGTCGGCGGCACAGTTGGCGACCATCTCCTCCAGATCCGCACCGGGGTCGGAACTGAAGCGGCACAACACCGAGACCGAGCGGACGTCGTCGAGCCGGTTGCCCAGCGCGGTCAGTTTCTCCACCGCCGACGCCATCGCCGAGAGGTCGGGCACCAGCGGCACCCCGAGTTCCAGACGCTGTGTGGGGCCGACGCCGGGTAGGACGCCGGCGATCACGACGTCGGTGCCCGTCCCGGCGGCGAGCAGTCGGCGGTGCCGGGCGAGGAGTTCGCCGACCTCGGCATCGAGGTCGCCGAGCACGATCATGGTGCGCGAGGCCGTGCCCGCGGCCAGCGCCCGCCGCTCGGCGGCGGCGACGTCCCGGGCGATCACCGAGTCCGGGTAGATCACCCGCAGCAACGGCTCGGCGAGGATCGTGG